>NZ_JAQGLK010000193.1 GCF_028292925.1 Sphingomonas bacterium | reverse complement strand
CTGCCCCGTCGCCGCCCCGCTCGACCGCGTGGCCGACGCGCTGCTCACCCATCTGCCGGAGACCGCCACCTATAACGGCACGCCAGACGCGCTGGACGGCGGCCGGCTGGCCCGGCGGATGGACGATTATTCCGCGGCGGGGGAGGCTGCGTGGCGCGCCGCGCTCGCTACGGCGGCCGCGGATATCGATACGATCCGATGCACCGGCGATCCCCGCGGTTCCTTGCGGCTGGACGTCGCGCGGGCGATCGTCGCCAACGGGCGGGGATCGGCGGACGTGCCGTACGGCCGGATCAACCCGCTCTGGTATTCGGGTCATCTGCCTTATGTCGCCAACCAGATCGGCGGCCCGGTGGTCGATACGATCAACGGGATGGTTGCGCAGCAATCGCTTTCCACGCCGCACGCGGTGGACGCCTATCTGGAAAAGCTGGACGGGTTCGTGGCCGGCTATGCCGGGGTGATCGACAAGCTGAAGGCGGACGAGGCGGCGGGGTGCCGCCCGCCGCGCATCCTGCTGGCGCGGACGCTGCCGGTGCTCGATGCCTTCCTGGCGGGCGATGCCGCCGGGCACCCGCTGATCGTATCGATGCACGATCGGATGGCGGCGGCCGGGCTCGACGGGCGCCTGCGCAACACCGCCGAGGCGCGCGCCATTACCGCCGTGGAGCGCAGCGCCCGCCCGGCCATCGCGCTGCTCCGCGCCCATATCGCGGACATGCTGCCGCGCGGGCGCGAGGAGGACGGGGTGTGGGCCCAGCCGCAGGGCGACAGGCTCTACGCCGCCAACGTCCGCGCGCTCGGCGATACGCCGCTCACCCCGGCCGAGATACACGAGATGGGGCTGGCGGAGGTCGCGCGGATCGGCGCCCGGCTCGATCACCTGCTCCGTGCCCGCGGCCTCACCCGCGGCAGCGTCGGCGCGCGGCTGGTGACGATGAACCGGGATCCACGCCAGATCTTTCCCGACAGCGACGCCGGGCGCGCGGCGGCGCTGGATTATGCCCGCGGGCTGATCCGAACCGTCGAGCGGCGCCAGCGCGAGTTCCTGCCCGCGGCAATGATCCCGCGGCAGACGCTGGAGGTGCGCCGCGTGCCGGTGGCCAGCGAGGCCGGCGCGCCGGGTGCCTATGCCGATTCGCCCTCGCTCGATGGGTCTCGACCGGGCATCTACTGGCTGAACCTGCGGGACATGGCCGCGGTGCCGCGCATGAACATCGCGACCACCACCTTTCACGAAGGCGTGCCCGGCCACCATACGCAGGGCGCGGTGGCGCTTGGCGCCGGCGATGCCCCGCTGCTGCTGCGGATCGCCAGCTTCAATGCCTATTCGGAGGGGTGGGCGCTCTATGCCGAGCAGCTTGCCGCCGAACTGGGCCTCTACCGGCGCGATGCCGCGGGGGACATCGGGCGATTGCAGGCGGAACTGTTCCGCGCCGGTCGGCTGGTGGTCGATACCGGGATCCACTTCCATCGCTGGCCGCGCGAGAAGGCGATCGCGTGGCTTGCCGGTGTGACGGGGCAGCCGGGCGGGGAAGTCAGGTCCGAGATCGAACGCTACATGGCATGGCCGGGGCAGGCACTCGGCTACAAGATCGGCCAGATGCGGCTGGTGGCGATGCGGACCGCGCTGGCCGGGCGGCTCGGCAAACGCTTCGACAAGCGGGCATTCCACGGCATTGTGCTCGGCGAAGGCGCAATGCCGCTCGATCTCGTCGCGCAGCGGATCGCGGCGGCGTTCGCCTGATCCGAAAAGACGGCGGCGGGCCAGATGAAGCCGCCGCCGCAGATCGAGACGACGACGACACGAGGGGGCGTGCGCGGCCGTCACCGGATGTCGGCAATCCCGTTAAGGAATGCTCCGACCCGTACGGATACGATCGAGCAAGTGACGTGCCATCCGCCGCGCGTCCGACAGCAGCCGCAGCACCTGTCCCCACTTGGGACCGGTGGGTCATCTCAGTCTCGTTTCGAGACTCCACCAGCCGGGTTGCGCCGCGCGGACCGCGGCAGCGGCAGCGGCCTGGGCACGGGGATCGTCGAACAGGGCAAAGCAGGTCGCCCCGGACCCGGACATGCGCGACAATCGAACGCCGGGCTGCGCCGCGAGCAGCGCCAGCACCGCGCCGATCACCGGGAGCAGCCGGCGCGCGGGCGGATCGAGATCGTTGCGGCCGGCGATGGCGGCGGCCAGCGGATCCCCCTGCGCCAGCGGGCCGCGATCCACCCCGTCCCACCCTGCGAAGACCGGCCCGGTCGGGCACGGCACCCGCGGATTGACGAGCAGCAGCGGCATGCCGGTCAGCCCGGATGCCGTAATCGCCTCCACCGGATAGCCGAGCCCTTCGGCGCGCGCCGTTTGCGCGTGCAGGCAGGCGGGCACATCCGCCCCCAGCCCGGCTGCGATCTCGCCCAGCAAGGCTTCCGTCTCGCCGCGCAGCAGCAGCCGCAGCGCCGCCGCCGCATCCGCCGATCCGCCGCCGATGCCGGCAGCGATCGGCAGGCGCTTGTCCAGGACGAGCGAGGCGTCGGACCGGCCGAGCGCAGCCGCAGCGCGCAGGACGAGATTGTCGTCGCCGGCACTCAACCCGGCGGCAAACGGCCCCGTGATCGTCAGCCCCGGCCCGCCGTTCGGAACCAGCGACAGCGCATCGCCATCGTCCGCAAACGCGAAGATCGTCTCGATCTCGTGATAGCCATCGGCGCGGCGAGCGCGGACGTGGAGCGCGAGGTTGATCTTGGCATAAGCGGTTTCGCGGCGGATCGCGGCGGGCGGCTGCATCAGGGCGCGGCGCTCGCCGTGGTCAGCCCCGCCTCGATCTTGGTGCGGATGCGCGGCGCGATCTTGTCGTCGGCGTGGATCAGCGCGGCCCGCCAGGCATAGCGCGCCTCATAGCGGCGGCCGGCGCTCCAATAGGCATCGCCGAGATGCTCGTTGATCGTGGGCTCGGCCGGTTCGCCGGCGACGGCACGCTCCAGCATCGGGATCGCCTTGGGCAGATCGCCCCGGATGTAATAGGTCCAGCCAAGCGAGTCGGTGATCGCCGCATCGTCGGGCTTCAGCACGCTGGCGCGCTCGATCAGTTTCTCCGCCTCCGCCAGATTCTCGCGCCGCTCCAGCTGCGCATAGCCAAGATAATTGAGCACCACCGCCTGATCGGGGGCAAGCTTTGCCGCGGCGCGCAGATCGGCCAGCGCGGCCGCCCAGTCGCCCGCCGCATCCAGCATACCGCCTCGCAGCATCAGCACCGTCCAGCGTGACGGCTCCAGATCGGGATCGGCGTCGATCATCGCCAGCGCGCGGGTATAAGCGGCGGCGGCCTCCCGCGGGCGATCGAGATCGCCGAGCAGATCGCCCAGGCGGGTCAGGTCGGCCATCGACGCCGCCTCGCGCGCGGCCGCCTTCTCGGCCTCGGCCAGCGCCTCCTGCCGCCCGCCGTTGCTGACGAGCAATTGCATCCGCGCGACGCGCGCCCCTTCCGCCAGCGGATCGTCCGTGGGGATGCGGCCGAGCGCCGCCAGGGCTGCATCGGCATGGCCGGAGGATGCCAGAAGCTCGGCAGTAGCCAGCCATGCCTCGGAATCGTTCGGAGCGAGAAAGGTCGCCAGGCGGACCATGTTGAGGGCAAGCGGCGTCACCCGCTCCCGGCTGACATCGATGCCGACGCGGACGAGCAGCTCGGCGATGCCCGTCGCGGGATCGCTGACAGCGCCCCTCAGCGTTCCACCCGCGGCCAGCCTGGCGCGCGCCGCAGCGGCCGGGCCGGGCAGATCGCCCAGCAGCGCCAGCGCGCCCTCACGGTCGCCATCGGCAGCAAGCTTGGTCGCCGCCGCCAGCCGCAGCCGCGGGCCGCGCCCGCCGCCACTGGCACCG
>NZ_JAQGLK010000189.1 GCF_028292925.1 Sphingomonas bacterium | reverse complement strand
GGCTTCGCACTTCACGGCATCACGCAATATGGGCCGGCCGACCGCGCGGAGGCGGCGCTCAGCTTCGGCCTTGGCTCGCACGTGGGTGTGATGGCGGTCGTGGCGGGTAGCCCGGCGGCGCGGGCCGGGCTGCGCGCCGATGACCAGCTGATCTCCGTGAACGGGCGGGAACTGGGATCCTTCGATCCCGCCGGGGCCGCGCCGACCAACGCGCCGATGGAGGCGGCTCGGCAGGTACTCCTCGACGAGATGCGGAAGGGCGAGGTCACGCTTCGCGTCGCCGGCGCGGAAGGCGACCGAGCCGTGCGGTTCACTGCCGAGCCGGGTTGCCGATCGATCGTGGAGCTTGTGCCGGGCAACGTCGTGAACGCCTCGGCCGATGGGAAGAGAATCATGGTCAGCGCCGGTCTTCTGGCGCGCTGCGACACCGACGACGATCTCGCTCTCGTGATCGCCCACGAACTGGCCCACAATCTTCTGCATCATGCCGCGCGGCTGGCCCGGCTGGGCATCACCGGCAATGGGTTCCTCGACGCGGCCGGATCCGGGACGGCGGAGATGCGGGAGACGGAGGAAGAGGCGGACCAGCTTGGCGTCCGCCTCGTCCTCGCCGCCCGCTATGACCTGGCAGGCGCGGCATCCTTCCTGCGCGGCTTGCAGGCTGGTCGCGGCGCGGGTTCTGCCCGCTCCACCCATCCCGGCCCGGAGCGGCGGCGGGCCTTGCTGGAAGTCGCGATCGCCGAAGCGTCGCGCGGGACGGGCCCGAAGGCCGCGTCACACCGGGGAAGCGCATCGGCGAGGACGGACGCCCAGCCGCTTTCCCGACGCCCTGGTTAACGATGTCTTGCCACCTCGTCCTGCAAGACCCGGTCTCGACCCGCGATCAGGACAGGATGCAACATGCCCGAACCTTTTCCACAAGCGGCCGGTTGCGGGTTGGCCGCTCCGGCCTCCCCGGCGAGGTGTGAGGATCCACCGTTCGATCCCGGCCTGAGGGACGGCAGACAGGAGGCATGGGACCGAGCCGACGAAGCAGAAATCGTCCGGCATCGGATCGCGGACTTTCCCGGTGCCGTCCGGATGCCTGCCGCGGGCGTCGAGCTCTACATCATCCGCGATTTCCTCTCGGCGGCGCAATGCGCCGAACTGATCGCTCTCATCGATGCCGACCGCATACCCTCACCCGTGGTCGCGGACGATCCCGTGCCCGCATATCGGACGAGCGAAACCTGTTACCTTCATCCGGGCGACGCCGCGGTGGCGGCGGTGGAAAGGAGCCTCGGCCGGCTCACCGGGATCGATCCGGTCCGGGGGGAGCGCCTGCAGGGCCAGCGTTACGGGGTCGGGCAGGAGTTCAAGGCGCACCACGACTTCTTTCACACCGAACAGCTTTATTGGCGCGAGCAGGTTGCCGTGGGCGGGCAGCGAACGTGGTCGGCCATGGCCTTCCTCAACGAACCGGAGGCGGGAGGGCGAACCAACTTTCCGACCGCCGGCATCGTGGTGACGCCGAAAACGGGCAACCTGCTCGTCTGGAACAACATGGACGAACTGGGATCGCCCAACGCCGCGACGCTGCACCAGGGGATGCCGGTCGAGCGGGGCGTGAAATACGTCCTGACGAAATGGTATCGCGAACGGCCGTGGTGCCGTTAGCCGCGGTGCCCTCAGCCGGGGGCTAGCGGGTGCGGGCGCCGCCGGGTCCGGCGGCCGGCCGGGCAGAGATCGCGAAGACGGCGCGAAGCGGTCGCGTTTCGGGCAGGATATAGACGATGCCCACGGTGGCCGTGAAAGCCGGCACGACGAGATCGTCGTAGAAGGCCGCGGGCACGTTGATGCAGCCGAACGAGATGCGGTTGTCCAGGACGGAGGGCGAAGCGAGGCGACCGGCCCGACGATCCCTGCGATTGCCGACGATCACGCGGTGCAGCGACAGCGCCGAATCATAGTCGATCCAGAGAATGTCCTGTTCGAGATCGTGCCCGAGCGAAGCCTGAAACCGGCCCGCCGGCGTGGTCCTCTCGGCCGGGGTGATCGTTGCGAGCTTGCGCTGGCCGATTCCGGGGACGCTATCGTCGCCGCGGCCCACCCCGAGCAGGGCTGCCGTCGCGCCCTTCATCCCGCCACCCCGGTCGAACAGGAAAACCTTCGCGTTGATCTTGTCGACGATCAGGTAGGGCAGTCCCTGATTGTTGCGGGATGCCGCGATCCAGTCTGCCAGTTCGCGGACGTCGGCCGATGCGGATACCCCGCGAAAGTCGGGGCTGCGCGGTCGCGGCTGGGCGGGGGATCGGTTCTGGTCCGCTGCGGATGACTGTCCGGACGATGAGGCTTTGCTCGCCCCGTCGATAGCGGACGAAGCCTCCGCCATCGCCGCGCCGGGAAGAGCGGCGAGGGCGGCGGCCATAAGCAAGATCGCCCACGCCGCGCGCGGTGCAGCCCCGCCTGCGCGTGGCCGGCAAACATCGCCTGTCAGCGCCGAAGCTCTGCGGAGGGGCGCAGCACCGTTTCCGATGAGAGGCTGCGTGTGCCCGTTTGCGGGCATGGCCCCACGCTTCCTAGTGGCGGGCCGGCTTGCGGGGATAGACGGGCACGACCGGTGCTATCGGCGTGTCGCCGGGCAGGAAGCCGTTTACCCCGGCATCACTTCCGACGCGACTGATCGGCTGCTCATCGACGATCGGGCCGGCATCGGCCACCTGGATCGAGGGCATCCTGACGCCACCGCCAAGCACCGCGACCTCCAGCCCCGCAGGAGCCAAGACGACAACGGGGGTGCCCCCGAGAAGCGGCCTCGTTGCGGGAACGAGCGGGATTGCCTCGGGTGCCGGGACTGGCGCGGGAGCCGGGACTGGAGTTGGCGCGGGAGCCGGAGCGGGAGCGGGTGCCGGGACTGGGGCTGGCGCGGGAGCAGGTGCTGGGGCCGGCGCGGGAGCCGGTGCCGGGACTGGCGCAGGCGCTGGCGCGGGGGCCGGCGCTGGAACTGGAGTTGGGGCTGGTGCAGGCGCTGGCGTCGGAGTTGGTGCGGGCGCCGGAGCCGGAGCCGGTGCGGGCGTCGGTGCTGGCGTAGGCGCAGGCGCAGGCGCAGGCGCAGGAACTGGAGTCGGGGCTGGTGCAGGCGCTGGCGCCGGAGTTGGTGCGGGCGCCGGAGCCGGAGCCGGAGCTGGTGCGGGCGTCGGAGTAGGCGTCGGGGCTGGCGCAGGCGCTGGTGCGGGCGCTGGAGCCGTCGGCGTGATCGTGCCGGTCGTCCGGAAGGTGGCAACGCAGCAGGAACCTGCCAAGGCGTACCGGTCCGCATTCGCACCCGCCAGCGTGTAGCCGCTATAGGTGATGCCGACATTGGCACCGGCGCCGGCATCGTCGAACGTCGCCGATGCCTGCGGGCCGGCGACCAGCGTCACGCCGGTGGGCAGGCCTGACGCGGCGGTGGTGTTGAACCCGGTCAGGACGGCGTTGGTGGTCCCGTCCGCGATCTTGCCGCCATTGGGGAACAGCAGCATCCGTTGGGTCAGCGTCGCGCCCTCGGTGAGGACGAACTCCGGCCCGAAATCGCTCGGCGCCGAATAGGAAACCGGGTTGTAGGCGATCGTCGCGGGCGTGGCCGTCACCGTCGTCGGCGGAGCAAGCGGCGCGAAGATGATCGTTCCGCCGCCGACGCCCGGCCCGGTTCCGTCCGCCCCTGCGATGAGCGTGAGGCCGACCGGCAGGCCGAGGCTCTGCGCGGGGATCGTCGTGCCCCTGGTCAGCGTCACCGCCGCGTCGATGTGGATGTCGTGGCCGGCGCACAGCGCGACGTTGCCGTCGGTCGTGACGATGGCATGGTACACGTTCACATTCCGGCCGGCATTCAGCAGGATGCTGCCGTTGGTGGTGGTCAGCGCGGCATTGACGTTCACGTCGCGGCCGCAGCACGCGACGATGTTGCCGTTGGTTGCGGTGATCGGGGCGTTGATGTTGACGTCGCGAAATGCGTTCAGCGTCAGCGTGGTCGGCACGCCGGCCGCCGTCCAGGCCACCGCCTCGTTGACGAAGATGTCGCCGTTTCCGCCGGTTGCGCCGCCCGGCAGCGGGATGGTGCTGATCACCACGCTGCTGTTCACGAGCTGCGCGGAAAGCGTCGCACCCGATATGTTGCCGCCCGCGCTGACGGTGAAGTCTGCGGGATCGATCAGCCAGGTCCCGGTGAGGCCGGAGGGTGCGCTGGTGGTGATCCTCGTGTCGGCCGCAACGTTCACCCGCGCGGCGGATGTTTCGATGAACCCGCCGTCGCCGCCACCGGGCGCGCTGGCATCGAGGACCCCGGCTATCGTGGCCGTGCCGCTGCGCATGTCGCCGAGCAGCATGATCGTGCCGCCGCGGTTCTCCAGCGTCCGGGCCTCGATGATCCCGCTGTTGTTGACCGCGGTGTGGAGCAGGTCGCCCGCTGCCTGTGCGGTCATCAGCACCTTGCCGCCGTCTGCCCGCAACAGGCCTCCGTTGCGCACCAGCGCATTCGCGGCGCCCGTGTCGATCGCGACGTTGAGCAGCCCGTCGCCGGCGATGTCGAGCGTGATCGCCTCGCCAGCGGCCAGCGCCACGGTGCCGAAATTGGCCTGGATGATGCCGCTATTGCCGACATCGGCGCCGAGTAGCGCGACATAGCCGCGATCGGCGCGGATCGATCCCTCGTTGAGCACCGATCCGCCGTTGCCCCCGGCGAACTTGTACTTGCCGGCCATGAAGTCGGCGTCGGTGATGTTGAGGGTCGATGCCACCAGCCCGCCGACGTTGACGCTGGCTCCCTTGCCGAACAGGATGCCGTTGCCGTTGACCAGGAAGACCTGGCCGTTGGCGGAAAGGTTGCCGAGGATCACCGACGGATCTGTGCCCACTACGCGGTTGAGCGCCACGGCGCTGCTGCTTGGCTGGACGAAGACGACGCTGCTGTCCTTGCCGACCGAGAAGGACTGCCAGTTGATCGCTGCGCTCGCGCTGGATTGCGTGACCGTAAGGCTGTTCGTTCCGGTGGCGATGGCGGCGCTTCCGGCAGTCACCGATCCAGCGACAGGAAGGCTCTGCGCCGTCGCCGCCGGCGCGAGGACGAGCGACACCGGCAGACCCAAAGCGAGCAGGCCGAGCAAGCGGGCAAGCCCCGTCGAGCCGAACAGCACGCTCTTGCGCGGGGGCAGGGCCGGGGCGGGGGTCCGGGGCAGGGTGCCAGCAGTCTGGCGGCGAATGCTGATCATCGGGACGTCCTTTGGATTGCGGCAGGCATGAGGCTGGCTACACGGATAGCCGCCGTCAGAAGTTCTTGCTGATCTGGAACCAGGCGCGGCCGGCTCTGTCGGGGGCCGAGGTCGCGTCGGCATTGCCGAGCTTCCGGGCGTATGCGGCCTTCACGATGAAGTTGCCAGCCGCGGCCCAGCTGAGGCCTGCGCCGTATCCGCTTCGCTTGGCGTGGTTCGATCCGGCAAACCACGGATTCTTCGCGTAATCGACCTCGCCGGCGTCGATGAAGCCGAACAGCTGGAAATCACCCGGCACCGCCTCCGTGAACTTCGGAAGCAGCAACCTGGCTTCGACGGTGGCGACATAGCCCTGGTCGCCATAGGCCTCGCCCTCGGGATAGGCGCGCACGGCATAGGCGCCGCCAAGCTCCATCTTTTCGGAAATGTCGAGATTGTCGAAGGCGATCTGCCCGCGGATCGCGCCGTAGACGGAGAGCGGACCGGAAACAGTCTGCAACCGCGCCAGGCTCAGTTGCAACTTGCCATAGCCGCCATCGCTGCGCGCCGTGGCAGCGTCGGCGGCGCGGTCCACCGCGCTCCGGATATCGAGGTTGCCGAGGGAGAGCCCGGCCGAATAGGCGCTCCAGCCGCCGCCGCCGAAGCCGTCATGCTCGTCGCCGCTCAGGCCGAGGGTGAGCACCTGGGTACGCCGATGGCTGACCGCCGGCAGGAAGCCGAGCTTGTCCTCGAACCACTTGGCATCCGCCCCGGCCAGCAGATAGAGGTTGCTGTCGCGCGAGCGGACGAGAGGGTAGCTGGCATAAAGGCTGGCGACCTCGGCATTGCCGCTGCCATCCAGGCTCTTGAACTCGCGGCCCAGATCGTAGTCGATATGGGTATAGGCGGCGCCAACCGTCGCCTTGCCGACGGGCGCCTGGTACGAGGCCCGTCCATAAGCCAGCCCGGAGAAGGACGTCAGCACGCGAAGCGAGAGCAGGTCGCCATTTCCGGTGGGGTTGTTCAGGTTCACCGTTCCGCCGACGCGGTAGGCGCCGGTGTAGCGGCTGCCGGCATTGTCGGCCTCGATGCTGCCGGTGACCCGCCGATCGGGGGTGAGGTCCACCAACAGGTCCGACGTGCCGACCGCGGCGCCCGGGCTGAGCGTCGAGCGGACGCGCACGCCGGGAATGTCGGAAAGGAGCAGGAGCCGCCGCTCGAGCGGGGCGGTGGCAACGATGTCGCCGCTGTCCATGCCGGCGATCACGCCGCTGGCAACCCGGTCCGACAGGTTGGCCTGGTTGTTGAGCGCGATCTTGCCGAACCGCCCTTCGATCACGGCGATCGTGATGCGACCGCTCTGGGAGTTCTGCTCGGGCACATAGGCCTGGGCCAGGAAATATCCGCGGCTGTTATAGAAAGCGGTGATCTGCGATGCGAGTGCGCGCAGGCCCGACAGGTCCAGCTCGCTGCCTGGGGTGAAGGATGTGGCGGCGATCAGCTCCGCTTCCGAGAACAGCGTCTGTCCGGTCACATGGAGCGACTGGACGCGAATTTTCGGGCCCGCCGGCGCCGCTTCGGCAGCGCGATCGTCCCGCCTTACGTCGAAGCCGGGTGCTGGTCTTGCCTGGATCGCCGCGGGCGGGATCTGCTGGAGCTGCCCGCCGGCGCCTACCGGCTGTTGTGCCAATGCGGCCTGACCCGTGGACACGAGCGCGACGACCAATACAGTGGATCTAAGCATAAGCACCTCGAAGAGCCCCGCGGAGGAAGGGCAAACGTCTCCCATCCGCAGAAGCGGGAGCCGGTAACTGCGCTGCGCATTGACGGCCCCAGGCGAAGGCCGACCAGTGGATCCGCGCCCGCCCGATCCATCGCTATCGATCCAGACGCGCTAGTCCGCTATGCAAAGATACCAAGTAGGACCGAGACCCTTCAAAACCGTTAAGGTTATGAAAAATCCACTATTTCAATGATCTAGGAACACCCACCGAATAGTCTTCGATAGCTGCCCCACGTCGGATTATCCGCTCTCGAATAAAAATCGGGGGCACAAGTCTGTGTCCTGCATTGGCCAGTCTATGGATGGCATGCCCTTATCGAGCTAACTTTTTGCGATCAAGTCCATTATATCGTGGAGCTGGCCGCCCCGATCGCATGCCAGATAGGTCTCGTGCAGCCGTCTATGCTGCCAGCCGAGCGCAGGGCGAGGCCTGCACGCAGCCCGGCACCGATACCGCCTTGCCGAGGAAGTGGGCGTACGCATTCGACGGGCCGGAAATCCCGCCCCCCCAATCGAGCCGACGGATCGCTGCGCGGGTAAACCGGGCCGCTATCAGATCCCCGCCATTTCGCTCCGTCCGCCAACAAGAGCGCCGTTTGCGGCCGCCGGTTTGCCGTGGCCCCTCTTCAGGCCGAGCCGCCGAACAGGATCGCGCGCAGATCCGCGACGCCGCCGATCACGCGATGCGGGCGGCATGCAGCGGGGGTGGCGGCCCATTCCGCCGCGCTCGTGGTGCCGGTGGTGACGCCGATGCCGATCGCTCCGCCGGATCGCGCCATCTCCGTTTCGACCCTGGGATCGTCACCGACCACCGCGACCCGATCGACCGGCACGCCGAGCCGGTCCGCGACGAACGTCATCGCATGAAGCGATGGCTTGCCGGTCACTTCGGGTTCGCGCCCCGTGACGCGGGCGATCGCCCCGGAAATGGCGCAGCTGTAGCCGAATGCGCGACCTGACTTGCTGGCGAAGAAGGGCACGTCGGACGCGCTGTAGAAGCCGGCACCGGCGATCACCGCGGAGCAGGCGGCATGGATATGTTCCATCCGGCAATCCGGCGCCCATGCGACATAGACGGCATCCGCGCCATCGTCGCCCGGCAGGCACGTCGGGATGCCTTCCTCCTCCAGCGCGGCGATCACGCCCTCTGTCCCCAGCACCATCACCCTGCGATGCCCGCGTGCCCGGAAGACGTGCGCGGCAACACTGTTCGGGGTGAACAGCCGATCGTCGGCGATCGGCAGGCCTAGCGCGCGCAGGCGCGGCGCCTGCTGCGCGGACGGATAGGCGCTGCCGTTGGTAAGCGCCAGGAAGGGGAAGCCGCGCTGTTCCAGCTCCGTCAGCAGATCGACGGCGCCGGGCAGGAGCGTGTAGCCGCCGAGCATCGCGTCACTCAGGATCAGCGTGCCGTCGAGATCGAACATGACGCCGGCGGGCGGGGGAAAGGTCTCGTCCGTCACGCATCTGCCTCCAGTTCGAGCTTGAACCCGGCCTTTTCCACGCTGATCCGGGTGAGATCCGCGCGGGAGAGGAGCTTTTCCAGCATGTCGAACAGCGGCCGGGTCTGCGGATCGTAATGGCGCTGCTCCGGCGTCGTGGCGTGCATCGCATCCACCATCGCGGCCGGCATCGTCGCACGCAGCAGAAATTCCTCATCCGGGAGGTGCGCGCCGATGCGGCGGCGTAATTCGCCAAGCGGGGCCATGCCCGGTTCGGCGGCAAGTTCGCGCGCGCGGGGGGATGACATGATCCGGTCCATCACATTGGCCGCGATCGGCTGGTTGGGGCGGCCGAACAGGCCCAGCGCATAGCGGACGATCTCGTCCGGGATCACCGCATAGCGTTCCGCAGCGGTCACGTTCAGCACCGCCTGTGTCTGCAGCATCTGCGCAAACGGCGTCATCACGATCGGCCAGCCGAGTTCTTCGCGCACGCGGCCGAGTTCCTCGATCACGGCGCCTTCCAGGTGCGGCACGCGCTGTTCGGTCAGATGGCGGCGCATCGTGCCGACCATGCCGCCGGGCAGCTGGTGCCGCAGATACGCGGCGTCATAGGCCATCGGCCGCCCCGTCGGCAGCCCTTCGGCCTCCGCCAGCGCGGTGAAGTAGCGGCCGACCTCCGCCACCGCCTCGTCATCGATCGAAACGGTGTGGCCCAGTGCGCGCAGGTTCGCGATGGTCCGCAGGGTCGGCGGGTTGGAAGTGCCGTCGGCCGCCCCGCCGCTTGCGCACTGGAGCACGGTGGCGCCCAGATCCACCGATTCCAGGTAGGCGGGCTCGGCCAGGCCGATCGTGCAATGGCTGTGGATCTCGAGCGGCTTGTCCCCGATTTCCGCCAGGATCGCCGGGATCAAGGTGCGCGCGCGCTGCGGCGTCAGCAGCCCGCCCGGATCCTTGATATAAAGCGCATCCACGTCCCGGCTGGCGGCCATCGTTCGCGCCGCTTCGGCATAATGGGCGTCATCGTGGATCGGGCTCAGCGTGTAGACGAGCGCGCCGATCACCTGCTCGCCGCCCGCGCGCTTCACCAGCCGGGCCACCTCGACGTTGGAGACGGCATCGTTGTTCGGATCCGCCAGGGCGAAGCGGCGCATGCCGTTGCGGGCGAGCGTGGCGAAGGCCAGTTCCATGAACTCCGGGCTGGCCGTTTCCCACGCGATGAAGCGGAAGCCGGTGGACAGGAATTGCAGGGGCGTCGTGGGGCAGGCCTGCGCCATCAGGCGGATCCGCTCCCACGGATCCTCCTGCTTGTAGCGCACGGCAACGCCCATGTGGGTGGAGGTGGTGAAGTCGATCGCCTTGAAGCCGCATCGCTCCATCGCGGGCGCGATCGTCAGCGTGCGCGCGGTGTCGACGCCCAGCGCGGCCCACAGGGACTGATTGCCGTCGCGCAGCGAGGTTTCGACGATCTGGATGTCTGCCATCAGGCCGGTTCCGTTTCCTGTTCCGCGAACCGGCCGAGAAAGCCGGTATCGACGCCGCCGGCAACGAAGCCGGGATCGGCCACGATGCGCTGCTGAAAGGCGAGGTTGGTGGCGATGCCCTCGATCCGCGTGTCCGCCAGCGCCGCCGCAAGTCGCGCCCGCGCGGTTTCCCGATCCGGCCCGGTGGCGATCACCTTGGCGATCATCGAATCGTAGAAGGGCGGAATCTTCGCACCATCGACGATGTGGGTATCGACGCGGATGCCTTCGCCCTCGGGCCAGCGTACGCGACGCACCGTGCCGGGGGACGGCGCGAAGCCGAGTGCCGGATCCTCGGCGTTGATGCGGCACTCGATGGCCGCGCCGCTCAGGGCGATGTCATTCTGGGCAAAGCGCAGGCCGCGGCCGTCGGCGATGGCGATCTGTTCGGCGATCAGGTCGATCCCGGTCACCTGCTCGGTCACCGGATGCTCCACCTGGATGCGGGCGTTCATCTCGAGGAAATAGAACTCCCCGCGCGTGACGTCGTAGAGGAACTCGACGGTGCCGGCGCCGCGGTAGGAGAGCCGCTCGGCGAAGCGCACCGCCGCCGCCAGCATCCGGCTCCGCACCGCAGGAGGCAGGTGGGGGGCGGGGGTTTCCTCCACCAGTTTCTGGTAGCGGCGCTGGACGGAGCAGTCGCGCTCGCCGAGGTGGACGACGCGGCCGGCGCCATCCCCCAGCACCTGCACCTCGACATGGCGGCCGCGGGCGACGAACCTTTCCAGATAGACGCGCGCATCGCCGAACGCCGCGCCAGCCTCGGCGCTTGCCATGTCCATCGTCGCCCCGAGATCCTCGATCCGTTCGACCAGCTTCATGCCGCGCCCGCCGCCGCCGCCGACCGCCTTGACGAGGATCGGCACGCCGATCTCCGCGGCCAGCGCACGTGCCTCGGCCGGGCCGGCGATCGGCCCCCCGGGCACGACCGGCACGTCGGCTGCGATCGCCTCGGATCGGGCGCGCAGCTTGTCGCCCACCGCCTCGATCTGCGCGGCGGTCGGTCCGATGAAGATCACGCCTTCCTGCTCGCACAACCGTGCCAGTTCGGCGCGTTCGGACAGGAAGCCGTAACCGGGGTGGATCGCGTCGCATCCCGATCCCAGTGCCGCCTGCACGATCGTTTCGACCTTCAGGTAGCTGGCGGCCGGCTGAGCGGGGCCCAGGCAGAGCGTACGCGTGGCCATCCGGGCGCCGAGCGACTGGCGGTCGGCCTCCGACACGCCGAGCACGGTCTCGATGCCAAGCTCATGGCAGGTGCGGATGATGCGTACCGCTATCTCGCCGCGGTTGGCGATCAGGATGCGGCGGATTGCCATGGCTCAGGCATCCGGCCGGACGAGCATCAGAACCTGACCATGCTCGATCAGCTCGCCATTGGGCGCGATTATCTCCACCACCTCGCCCGTCACCCCGGCGCGGGCGGAGTTCATCAGCTTCATCACTTCGATGATGCCGATCACGGTCTCCTCTTCAACCCGGTCGCCAGGCCGGACGAAGGGTGGCTCACCGGGTTTCGGGGCGTGATAGAAGATGCCGAGCAAAGGCGACTTCACCTCGATCAGCCCTTCGCGG
>NZ_JAQGLK010000169.1 GCF_028292925.1 Sphingomonas bacterium | reverse complement strand
TCGGGCTGGCGGGAAGCAAGAATGCCGCAGGCGACGCCGCGGCGATCGGCCTCATCACCGCCACCGCGATGCTGGGCGAGGCGTGCCGGCGCCGGTGGCCCGGCCTGATCGCGGCGAGCCTGGGGCTCGTGCTGATCGAGGTCACGATCATCGTCGCCGCCCGGTCCACCGGGGCGATCGTCGCCGCCGGCGTCGGTGTGCTCGCCGTGCTCGGGTGGACGGTGTCGCGGATCCTGCCGACGCCCGCGCGCAGCCTGATCCTCTTGACGACCATTGCCGTGGCCATCGCCGCGGCGACGACCGAGCAACTCTGGGCCGGGCAGATCTTCGACGACATGCTCAGCATGTCGGGCAAGGACGCGACCTTGACTGGACGGACCTATATCTGGGGCCGGGCGCAAGTCCTGATCAGCCAGCGGCCGTGGCTAGGCCTGGGCTACTCGGCGTTCTGGCGTGTCGGCGCACTGGAGCCGGAGGCGATATGGCGCAAGCTTCTCATCCCTAGCCGAACGGGCTTCCACTTTCACAACAGTGCCTACGATATCCTTGTCCCGCTCGGCTACGTGGGCCTCGGCCTGTTCGCGATGATCTTCCTGATCTATACTGCGGCTCTACTGCTGCGGACGATGCGGCACGCGGATACGGAGGGGATCCTCTTCGCATCGCTGCTGCTTTCCTATCTTTCGCGGGCGCCCTTCGAGTCGTTCGGCGGCGCCGTCTTCCACCAGAGTTCGCTGCTGCTGTTCGGTGCGCTGGCCTGGGCGACACGCCCGGCGGAGCGGGGTATCGCCCGCTCGCGCCCGGCGAAGCCGGAGGTGGCCCGCGACGGTATCGATCGCTCCCGATCTGGGCGGCCGCCGCCACTCCCCTCGCGCCCTTCCCAGCCGGGCGCCCTGGGCCGCCAGCGATGACCGGCCCACCCGCACCGGCGGCGCCCGCCCAAGCCGGGGCGTCGGGCCGGGGCCGGATCGTCTGCGTCGCCGAAAACCGCGCATGGTGCGAGCCTGGCGTGCGACTGCTGATCGCCAGCCTGGCCCGGCACAGCCCGGATCTGGCGGTTCACCTGTTCTTCCCAAGCCCGTCGCCCGCGCTGCTTGCCTTTTTGCGCGGTTACCCCCTCGTTGCGGTCAACCAGCACCCGTTGCACGGGGCGTGGCACAGCTATGACATCAAGCCGACGGCGGTGCGGACGCTGCTGACCGCCGGGTACGACGATGTACTCTGGATCGATTCCGACATCATCGTCACGCGCGACATACGCCCGTTGTTCGCCGGTCTGCCCCCCGAGTTGATCGTCGCGACGGAGGAGGCGCTCTGTTCCAATCACGGCGACGGCGATGCACTGCGGACGCGATTATGGGGCATGCCGGTCGGCCGCAAACTTGGCTGTACGGTGAATACCGGGGTCATCCGGCTGACGACCGATCACCTTCCGCTCGTCGCCGAATGGGCGCGGCTGCTCGGCTCCGGCCTGTACCGGGAGGCGCAGAAAAAGCCGTGGAACCAGCGCCCGGCGCACCTGCTGGGCGATCAGGAGGTGTTCACCGCGCTGCTCGGAAGCACCGGCTTCACCCGGTTTCCCGTCCGGCTTCTCCGGCGCGGGGCGGACATCGTCCAGTTCTTCGGCTCGACCGGCTACACCGTGCGCGAACGCCTGCGCCATCTCCACCGCCCGCCCGCCTTCATCCATGCGCAGGGGGCGAAACCCTGGGCGGGGGCCGCCATCCTCGGATCGTCTGCCACCGCGCGGTTCCTTCGGGCTTATGCCGATCTGTCGCCCTACGTCGCCGCAGCGCGGGCCTATCGCGGGGTGCTGGCGGACGATGCATGGACGATGCCGCGCACCTCCGCCGCCCGTCTGTTCACCGTGCTGGCCGGTGGGCGTGGCCCGCTCGTCGGTTTGCCACATGCGTTGATCGCCGACAGCCTCTTCGCCGCCAAACGGCTGGTGCGCAGATGATCGGCGCCATCCGACCGGCATTCGGCATGATCCGCCGGATCCTGCTTACCTTGCAGGCGGCCGACATCTGGTCGCATCGCCGCCGGGTAAGGATGATCCGTGCGGCAGGAATGGAACTGGGCCCGGACGTCGTGATCAAGCCGGGCACATTCATCGGCGGCGGGCGGCTGAGGATAGGCCGGGCGGCCTACGTCAACCGGGAGTGCCTGCTCGAGGCGGCGGGCGGGCTGACGATCGGCGAGCGGACGGGCATCGGACCGCGCGTGACGATCCTGACGATCAGCCACGAACTGATGGATGACTATCCCCGCCACGGCCCCACCCGGATCGAGCCGGTCACGATCGGCGGCAACGTGTGGATCGGTGCCGCCGTCACGATCCTGCCGGGCACCCGTATCGGGGATGGCTGCGTGGTCGCGGCGGGATCGCTGGTGCGCGGCGTGCTCGCCCCGGATGGCCTCTACGCCGGGGTCCCTGCCCGCCGGATCAGGGAGCTGCCATCACGGCGCGGCATGTAGCAGCCTGTCTGCCGCAGCCTGGCAAGGCCGCCCCCCTGCGACGGCGATGCAAAGAAGATAGCGGGGCGTTCCGGCCGGGTGCCGATCTGCGCAGCTGGCGCCGGTTGCCGGCGGCAGGTGGCGGCTAGCGCGCCAGACGAAGGCCGATCAAGAACGAGTTTGCGCGGAAGGCGATGCTCCGGTCGGCCGATGCGCGGCCACTGTGGCGGATCTCCGCCTCCAGACGAAGATTGCGGTTCAGGTAATAATGCGCGCCGGCGCTCGCCTCGAATTCCCGGCTGGTCGCGAACGTATTGGACGGCCGGATCGAGGCGTAGCGCACATCGGCGCTGAGGATCAGGCGGCGCAGCAATTCATGGTCCACGCTTAGCCGGGCCTCGTCCCGCAGGTTTCCCGCGGTTACCGGAGACGTCGTTTCGTCGAGCCGGCGCGAAGCAGCGGCGGTGATCGTGGTGAGCCGGGTGACGTTCCAGTTGAGATCGCCGAAATAGGACAGGCCGCCAATATCGCGCAGCCGTGGATCGGCATAATCGTAGCGGATGTAGCCGATCCGTATCGTGCCGGTCAGCAGCGATGTAATCTCGCGCGACACGCCCGCCTCGATACGAAAGCCATCTGCGCTCTGATCGCTCAGGGTCGACGGATCGTACCGGATATCGCCCGGCCGCAGCTTGTACCGCCGCCGCTCGATCTCCCCGACGATCACGATGCGGGTAAGCTCGTGGAAACCGTAGCTCGCGGCCAGCGAGGCGCTGCGGATCGTGAAGTCACGATAGGATTGGTCGATCCGCGCGGTTCCAAGCAGCGCGTCGGAGTAAGACAGTTTACGGACCCGGCCGCCCGCGCTCAGCGAGAACGGGCCGAAATCCTGGGCGAGCGCCGCCTCCCCGGCGAGGCTGGTGAATTGCGCCGGCGTGGACGTCTGGCGGAAGGTGCCAAGGCTGCCGCGGCTCTCGGCCGCCCGGTCGAACTGCGCCGCGCCGCTCAGCCGGGTGGTGCGTGCGATGTCGTAGCGGCCGTTGATCGTGCCGCCATATTGGGAGACATCCTCGCCGGTATATTTGGCGTGTTCGCTCCGTTCCAGATAGGCGGTCGCGCCGAGGGCGTTGCGGCCGAAATCGGAAACGATAGCTGCTTCGGGCCGGACGATCAGATAGGCGTCGCCCCGCCGGTCGGTATCGGTCGCATAGATGTTGTCGTTATATTCGCCGTCCAGCCGCAGCGTAGGCCGAAACACGAACGAGCCCAGCCGGATACCCGTACCCGCCCCGTCGTTGTTGAGCGTTTCGCGCTCGCTTACACTGGTGCCGCGATCCTGTTGCTGATCCTGCGCCTGCGCCTGCGCCGCTCCTGCCGAGCCGGCGAACGCCAGGGCGCACAGGAGCACCCCCGCCGATGGCGGCCCGTGCCGGGCCGTGCGCCCCTGCCCCCCCACGTACCGCATCAGTTGACGTAATATCCCTGAAACTTCTTCTGGTAACCGTACACGTCGTTGTGCCCGGTGCTGGCGTAGCGCGTCACGTCGACCTGGGTGAGGGCGACGCCGCTCAGCTTGGCACCGACATCGAGGAGAATGTCGATCGCGGCCTCAGACGCGCGCAGCGACGTGCGCCGCCAGCGATTGATGAGCAGCACGCGATCGACCTGCGCGGCGACGGCGCGCGTATCCGCCACACCCAGGATCGGGGCGGTATCGAACAGGATGACCTTGAAGCGTTGCTTCAGCTCGGCAAGCATCGCCTCCAGCGCCTCGCTGGTCAGGGGATCGCGCGCGTCCGGTTGCGGCTGCGCGGTTCCGAGTACGAACAGGCCGGTCGCCTCGTCCTTTTCCAGCGCCTGATCCAGCGTCGCCGCGCCGGACAGGTAATCGTACAGACCGTTCGCCCGCACGCCGAGCAGCTCGCTCGATCCGCGCCGCCGCAGATCGCAGTCTATCAGCACGGTGGGCACCCCGGCCATTGCAGCCACCCGGGCGATGCAGACGGCGGTGGTGGTCTTGCCCTCCTGCGGCAGGGGGGAGACGATCGCCACCGATCGGCTGCCGCCCGGCCCCGTGCCGCTACCGAGCACGAGGAAGGCACGCAGGGCGCGGAATGCCTCGGCGTAAACGGAGAAGGGGTGGGATACGATGTATTCGTGCGGCGCCTCGCCGGTTCGCTTGCCGCCGAGCGTGGATGCCAGCAACGGAACCGCGCCTGCATAGCGAACGCGCAGCCGCCGCTCGACATCGGCCTTGGTGCTGATCCCGGTCTGCAGATACTCCGCCGCACCGACCGCGGTCAGCCCGCCGACGAGGCCGCCGACGATCGCCAGCAGCGCGGCAAGGGTGAGGTTCGGGAAGTCCGGCAGCGTGGCGGGCTCGGCCAGCTGCGACACGCGGTAGTCGGCGCGCTCCAGCCCTTGCTGCGCATTGGTCTCGCGCGATCGGTTGAGGAAGGTTTCGTAAATGGCCTTGGCGGCGTCGGCACGGCGCTGCAACGCAGTCAGCCCGACGGAGGCGGCATTGTTCGCCGCCAGCGTACCCGTCGATTGCGACTTGCTCGACTGGAGCGAGGACAGGCGCGATGCCGCGACGCGCACCTCTGCATCGAGATTGGAGAGTATCCGGTCGATCTCCAGCTGGATCTGGCTGCGGATCTCGGCAAGTTCGTTCTGCGACTTGCGCAGATCGGGATAGAGCGGCCCGTACCGCGCCTGCAGCTGCGCCACCTGCGCGCTCGCCTCCGCCTCCCGCGCGCGCAGCGTGCCGATCGTACCGGAGCCGAGCGCCGCGCCGACATCGGCGCCCTTCCCGCCCGCTTGCAGCTGCGCGCGCGCTGCGCTCAGCCGGCCCTGCTTCTCGGCGAGTTCGGCCTGCGCGGCGGATATCTGCTGATTGAGCGAGGAGACTTCCTGCTCGGCCATCGTCGCCCCGTTCGCACTCATCAGCCCGTGCGAGATCTTGTACTGCTGAAGCGCCGCGTCGGCGGCAGTCGCGGCCCGCGCCAACTCCACCGTGCGGGCGCGCAGCCAGGTGTCGGCGCTGCTGTTTGCCGAAACCTTGGTCTCCCGATCCATCGCGACGAACTGGGTGACGAACAGGTTGGCGATCTCGGCCGCCTCCGCCGCGCTCGGCGACTGGGCAAGCACCTCGATCACGAAGGTGGATCCGACACGGTACATGTTGACGCTGCCGGAAAGCTCCTGCGCCAGCGCGGCGCGCCCGGCAGGCCCGGCATCGAGCCGATCGGGATGGCGCGCGGCGAAACGGTCGGCCACGCGCAGGCCCAGCGTGCGCGACTGCATCAGCTGCACGGTGGTGTCGACGATGTCGGTCGTCACCGGCACGTTGGGTGATACCGACTGGATGTTGACGACGCTTTCCGCCTGCGGCTCGACCAGGATGCTCGCCTTTGCCGAATAGGTCGGCACCTGGAGGTATGCCCACGTCGCGACGGCGGCGACGATCAGCGCGAACGTCGCTACGAACAACCAGAGGTGGCGGCGGAAAACCATCGCCATCACCCGCGGATCGGGCAGCAGGTTCCGCCAAGACATGTCTGCCCCGCGCCCCTGGCCGTCCGGTGCCGGATCGAGACCGGCGTCGCTCGTCATCATGTCGATGGTCTTCGTCCCATGGTCAGCCGTGCCGCGCTGCACCCTATAAGCGCGAGTTGAGCGCCGATCCGGCCCAGACTAGTCGAACTCGGATGCTTCTCGGGTGCCAAGCCGGGAGGGGACGCGGCAAGGTTCGCAGCGGCGGACATTGCGGGGGCACGCGGTGCGCGGAACGTACCGGAACAGGCGAAACATGGCGCAGCAGCGACGATCCACGAACGACGGCGCGGCCACCCTGGCGAACCGCAGCGGCGACCCGGCACCGGCAAAAGCCACCGCACCGGCGCCGCTCGTCGATCTCGGCCGGGGCCCGCTGGTGCTGTTGTTCTACGACGGGTTCGAGAAGCAGGCGGCTTCCGGGTGGTTCGGCCGGATCAGGTCCGATGTTCGCGGGCGGCTCCGCGCGGTCTGGCGGCGGGCGCGGGGCAAGCAGGTCAATACAGGGTTCTACACCGCTTTCCTCGGCCTCGTCGCGGCGCTGCGGCGGATCGGGTGCGACGTGCGGATCAACGATTTCGCGCAGGCCCGTCGCATGCCCGCCTACCCGATCGGCATTGCCGGTTACCAGAGCATCCTCGCCAGGGTCTCGGTGCTTGGCAATCCGATGCTGTTCGGGCCCGGCGACCCCGG
>NZ_JAQGLK010000164.1 GCF_028292925.1 Sphingomonas bacterium | reverse complement strand
ATGCAGGGGATCGGCGCCCAGTGGACGCAGCAGATCGCCGCGCGCTTCGGCGCTGAGCCGGTCAACGCCACGGTCACCGGCGGCAGCATCCCCGCATCCGGCTCGGTCACCGTCTCGCTCGATCTCGATTTCCTGCGGGTCAACAGCGACAACAACTACATCGCGTGCCGGTGCATCATCGCCGGCGTGCCGGGTTCGCTGGTTCGCTACGGCCCCGTCAGCCCCGCCGCTGGCGTCCTCGTCTACACCTTCACCCGCGATGTTGCCGGGGCGGCGGTTCAGGCCGCAGGCACCGTGCCCCTCACCGTGACGTCGGGCATGATCCGCGGCACTACCGATGCCACCGGCGCCCCCTCGCTCGATGCGATGCGCGGCGGCACGTTGGTGATCCGCACCGGGCAGAACGACGTCGACAAGGCGGATTACGACAAGGCGGCCACGGTCGATCGCATCGCGGCCATGGTGGCCCGCATGACGACGCTCTGGCCGCAGGTGATCGTCGTCGGCAACATGGTCCAGAACGGTCGCGTTCCGACCGCTCAGGGCGGGCTCTACACGGGCACTGCGGCGCAATCGCGGGTGCTCATCCAGCGCACGCTCGACTTCAACGCGGCTTTGTCGGCGCGCTTCGGCGGCATGTATTTCGATCCGAACGTCAATCATCGCAACGTCGCCGATGGCACCGCCACCGCCACGGTGGACGGCCTGACGGTTGAATACTGCACCGCGGTCGTGATCGCCGACGGCGTCCACGAAACGCAGGTCGGCCAGAACAACACCGCCGCCGGCCTGCAAGCACGCATCAATCAGATGGGGTTCAACTGACATGCCCGATTATGGCCTCGACATCGCCATCCCATCCCTGATGGATCCCGATCCGGATCTGCCGTGGGCGGATGACGACGATCCGCTGCTCGTCCCCGGCTCCATGTTCCTGATCGATTTCGATCATTCGTCCGCCCCCGTCGCGGGCGTGCCGGGCAACGGCGCGCTCCTCCCGAATATCGCTTGGAAGCGGCTCAAGGATCTGCTGGGCGCCGGCGATGCCAGCACCTTGGCGATGCCGTTTACGGACCACCACGTAGAGGGCACGGACGCGAAGTATGAGCGGTCGGGCAAGGGTGGGCTGCACCGCCTCTATAGCCAGGTCAACAATACCACACCTGCGCGCGGCAGCTATTTCGACCTGCCCGCTCCGCTCAAGGCGTATCTGTTCGCCAACCTCAACCACAGTTTCTATTTTTCGGATTGGTCGCGCCCCACCCGCATGCCTGCCACTGGCGGCGCGATCCTCATGAGCGTGCTTTCCAACAACTACAGTTCGAACAACTATCTGGCGAAGCTGGAAGACAGCAACCCATCCCCCAGCTCGGGTGCGGCCTTCCTTGGCAGCGACATCAGCCCGGCCACGAACATGGTGGCGCCCCGCTTCCGCGCGGTGGGCGCGGCGGCCTGGACGGGCACGCTACCTGCCGACGCGGCGAAGCCTTCCGGCATGATCGCCTTGGCCGGCAACGATGGCCCTTGGGCAAGCCAGTTCGCCAACAAAGCCGGCTCGGCTGTCCTCTACCGCGTCTACCTGGAGGATCTCACCGTGTCGGGCCGCACCTTCGCCAAGGTCCGCGACATCGACAAGGCGCTCTATACGGCGGCGATGGCAGCAGGCGGGCGCTTCGCGGGCGATACCTTCACCAACCCCGCCTCCTTCGCCTGACCCAAGGCCTGCCCTTGTAGAGTGCGTCTCTACAAGGGCAGGCCCGCGCGAGAGAAGCCCGCGCCCGCCATGGTCGGCGCATGAGCGATCCTGCGGACTATCAGCGACTGATCGGCGACCTCGTGCGCTTCGGCGCGGTCGCGTCCCTCGATCTCGCATCCGCCACCTGCCGCGTGGAACTCGGCGAGATCCTGACCGGCGATCTGCCCTGGCTGGCGCCGCGTGCCGGCACCACCGCGATCTGGTCCCCGCCCAGCGTCGGCGAACAGTGCCTCCTCCTCTGCGCCGAAGGCGACATGCTCGCTGGCATCGTCCTGGTCGGCATCTTCTCCGACGCGCACCCCGCACCCGGCACCACCGCCCGCCAACTCGTCCGCTTCCCCGACGGCGCCGAGCTGGCCTATGATCCGGACGCGCACGCGCTCGAGGCGCTCCTGCCCGGCGGCGGCACCGCGCGCATCGTCGCACCCGGCGGCATCACCCTGGTCGGCCCCGTCACTGTCGAGGGCGCGCTCACCGCATCCGGCGACATCGTCGGCGCCGGAGTCTCGCTGCAGCAGCACAAGCACGGCCAGGTGCAGGCCGGCGGCGCAGTGTCGGGAAAGCCGCTCTGATGGCCGCCATCCTCCTCCGCCTTGCCGGCGCGCACGCGCTGTTCGGCGCCCTCCTCCTGCTCACCCCCGCAATCGCCCGCTGGGCGGGGGCGGCGGCGTGAAGGGCATGTCCGCCAGCACCGGCGCCCCGCTCGACGGTGCCGATCATCTGCGCCAGTCGATCGCCGATATCCTCGGCACGCCGCTCGGCACCCGGATCGGGCGCCGCGACTATGGCTCGCTGCTGCCCGAGCTGATCGATCGGCCGGCGAACGCGGCCACCCGCATCCTGCTCTACGGCGCCACCGCGCTTGCCCTGCTGCGCCACGAACCGCGCCTGCACGTCTCGCGGATCGGCCTGGCCCCCGGCCAGCAGCCCGGCGCCTTCGTGCTGACCATCGCCGGCAAGCGCACCGACGTGCCGCCCCAGGCCGCCGCCTTTTCCGCCACCACCCCGGTTCGCGGCCTCGCCGCTTTGTCCGCCTGAAAGGATCTCGCATGTTTCATCACGGCATCTCGGTCGAGGAAGTCGCCAACCAGTCCCGCGCCATCGCGACGATCGCCACCGCCGTGATCGGCATGGTGGTGACCGGCCCCGCGGCCGACGCCGCCATGTTTCCGCTCGACACGCCCGTTCTGGTCGCTGACTTTCCCGACGCCATCGCGAAGGCGGGCGAGACCGGCACGCTGAAGCGCGCGCTGGTCGCCATCGCTGACCAGGTCCGCTGCCCGCTGATCGTGGTGCGCGTCGCCCCCGGCATTGCCGGCAACGGCGTCACCGCGCCCGAGGCGACCAACGCCAACGTCATCGGCGCCGTCGTGAACGGCCGCAACACCGGCCTGCAGGCGCTCCTGACGGCCGAGGCAAGCCTCAAGATCCGCCCGCGCATCATCGGCGCCCCCGGCCTCGATACCGCGCCTGTGGCCACCGCGCTCGCCGTTGCCGCGAAGAAGCTGCGCGGCATGGCCTATGCCGCCGCGATCGGTGCTGACCTGGCCGCGCTCACCGCCTACCGCGGCGGCTTCACCCAGCGCGAACTGATGTTGCTCCACCCCGACTTCCTCGCTCCCGAGGGCGCCCAGGGCGGCACCGCCACCAGCTTCGCGGTTGCCCGCGCGCTCGGCCTGCGCGCCCGCATCGATCAGGAACAGGGCTGGCACAAGACGCTGTCCAACGTCCCCGTCGAGGGCGTCGTCGGCACCACCCGCGACGTCCCCTTCGACCTGCAGGATCCGGACTGCGAGGCGAACCTGCTCAATACGCAGAGCATCACCACGATAGTCCCGATCAATGGCGCGCTCCGCTTCTGGGGCAGCCGCACCTGCGCCCCGCTCGATAGCGACTTCACGTTCGAGAGCGCGACGCGCACCGCGCAGATCCTCGCCGACACGATCGCCGCCGGCCTGGTCTGGGCGATTGACAGGCCGCTCACCCCCAGCCTCGCCCGCGACATCGTCGAGGAGATCAACGAGAAGCTCCGCAAGCTGAAGCGCGCCGGCCAGATCCTCGGTGCCGAGGCGTACTTCGATGCGGACCGCAACACCGCGGCGACGCTCAAGCAGGGCCAGCTGACGATCGGCTACCGCTACACGCCGGTCCCGCCGCTCGAGCATCTCTCGCTCCGCCAGGAGATCAGCGACGAATATCTGGCCGACTTCGGCGCGCTGGCGGTCGGCGGCTGACCGCCGGCTGATCCCGGCAACCCCTTCCTTCATTCGGAGAAACGACGATGGGCCTGCCCCGCAAACTCAAGGATCTGATGCTCTTCAACGACGGCGCAGCCTATGTCGGTGAAGTCGGATCGCTCACCCTGCCCAAGCTCACCCGCAAGCTCGAGGGCTGGCGCGGCGGCGGTATGGATTCCGAGATCAAGATCGACATGGGCGGCGAAGCCATGGACGCGGAATGGTCGATGGGCGGGCCGATGCGCGACGTCCTGCGCCAGTATGGTGCGACCGACGCCTCGGCCGTGCTGCTGCGCTTCGTCGGCGCCTACCAGAACGATGACACCGGCGACGTCGACCGGATCGAAGTCGTGCTGCGCGGTCGGCACGAAGAGATCGACATGGGCGAGTGGAAGCCCGGCGAGGGCGGCGAGTTCAAGGTCAAGACGTCGGTCGCTTACTACAAGCTGGTCTGGAACGGCGTGACGGAGATCGAGATCGATGTCCTCGGCATGGTCTTCATGGTCGGCGGCATCGATCGCCGCGCCGCGATCCGTGAGGCCCTCGGCATCTACTGATCGGGGCGGCGCCTGGCGCCGCTCCACCCCTTCCCATTGTTCAACTTCCGGAGTGACCGATGTCCGCGCCCGCCCCCCATGCCAGCTTCAAGCTGGATCACCCGATCGTCATCGCCGGCAAGACGATCCACCCCGCCGGCACCGAGATCAAGGTGCGCAAGCCCGGCGCCGGCGAGCTGCGCGGGCTGACCCTGCTGGCACTCAGCCAGCTCGATTCTGCCTCGCTCGAGACGCTCGCACCGCGCATCACCACGCCGGTGCTGTCCAAGCCCGACGTCGCCGCCATGGACCCGGCGGACTTCATGCAGTTCGGCGGCGAGGTCATGGATTTTTTGCTGCCGACAGCCGCGAAGCCCTCGGCATCCCCCGACGTGTAGAGGACGTGATGGCGGATCTCGCCATCGTCTTCCACTGGCAGCCGCCGGCGATGGACCGGATGAGCCTGCCCGAGCTGATGAACTGGCGGGCGCTCGCGGCCGAGCGCTCGCAACCCGAGACCAGAAGGGGCACCGATGGACCGGAACCTCCGCATCCGCATGCTCCTCGAAGCAGGGGCAAAGGTCACCAGGCCGCTTCGCGAGA
>NZ_JAQGLK010000072.1 GCF_028292925.1 Sphingomonas bacterium | reverse complement strand
GGTCAGCCCGAGCTTCTCCAACCGTTCCGCGCCCACCACCTGCACCGGCGTTGGAGTTTCGAAGCCCGAACGGGTGATACGCGATCCGGTGACCACGATTTCTTCCACCGTGCGATCGACCGCACCTGGGTTGTAGGCGCCGGAGGATGGCAGCGCCGGCTGGGCGTCCGAGACGACCGTGTCCTTGGCGGCTGCCTGAGCTTCGGGGGTGGCGGCAGCATTCGCCTCGGGGGTCGCTTGGGCGAAAGCGGTGCCGGCTCCTGCAAATGCCAGCGCCGCGGCCATTGCCCTCGAGCTTACCGACCGGACCGCGCGACGGCCATTTAGTACGCGTGGACGGGCTTTGTCGTTCCGCACGATTATCTCTCCCAACGTCGATTCTTGTTCGATCGAGCTGTTCGTTCCGCTGGAGGCGTTATTTGCCTCTCGCGGCGGTGTTCCGTTCCGGATCGGGAAACGTCCGACTTACCCCGTGCGCGTTCCCGAAGCGAAACCGTGCTACGGGGACTCTCCGTATCCCGATGTGTACACTAGTGTTCTGTTGTGTCAACGTGTATGCGTTCGGCCCGTTAGGAGGGATCCGACGGTCCAGGCATTGCCGGAGCCGGAAAGATCCGCCACCAAGGGCGAGTTCGGCTGCGGGCTGAACAAAGGCGGACTGAAGATGACCGAAGCAGAGAATACCTCATCCGCCAAGGCGGCGACCGCGCAGGCGCAGACGGCGGAAGACAGTGCTGTTGCAGCCCCGGCCCAGCTCAGCGTGGGCGGCGGCGTGTCACTTGGTGACGCGCTCCACAACGCTCTGCGTGAGGAGATCGCGGCCGGCCAGCTTCCGCCGGGATGGCGACTGCGCGAGACCGACGTGGCGAAGCGCTTCGGAATCAGTCGCACGCCCGTGCGCGAGGCGCTCAAGAAGCTGCAGGCCGAAAGCCTGCTCGTCCAGGTGCCGGGCCGGGGCCTCACCGTAGCCATGCCGTCTCTTAGCGAGATACTCGACGATTACCTTATCCGCGAGGTACTTGAGGGGCTTGGCGCCCGCCTCGCGGCCGAGCGCGCGCTCGAGACGGACGTCATGATGATGCGCTCCCTGCTCCGCCAGGTAGAGGAGGCGCACGAGGCCGATGACGTCGATCGTGCCATCGCGCTCAGCTACGCGTTCGACCGGGCTGTGTTCGAGGCGGCACGCAACCCTCGGCTGCACCGCACGATCGACGCTGCGAGCGCCGCGCAAGGGGTCAATCGGCGTGGCTACATCCGCGACAAGGTGCGTCGCACCGCAGCGATCCGGGAGCGGCACCGCATCCTCGCCGCTATAGCCGCGCGCGACCCCGCCGCCGCCGAACTCGCCGCCCAGGAGCATCTGCGCAGCGCGCGCGAGTTCCGAATCGCGATGACGATGGAGAAGGCAGCGGCGCCGAACTATTCCGCGGCAGTGCTCGACGGCCGCCGCTGAACCGCCGCCCGCAACTGCGCGGCCACCGATCGACGAGCCGAGCCGAAGGCGGCGCTCGCCCGGCAGGATATAACGCCGGGAGAAACCGGGCGCCCGGCGAACTGCTCCTGCGGGGCCTGCCTTTTCGTAGCCCGCGGCCGCGGCCGTTTGTAGATATGTCTAGGGAAGGTCGATAGCTTGCTGTCTGCAAGCGCACGTACGCAGCGGTTCAATAACGCGCCCTTACGCTCGCGAAAAAGCTTCGGCCGGGTTCCGGGAAGCCGTCCGCCAGCTGGTGGTCGTCGTCAAACAGGTTGCGGGCGCCGGCGCCGATCAGGACGCCTTCCACCAATTCATAATCGACGCGAAGGTTCGCCTGCACATAGCCGCTGGTGCGGTAATAACGCACCGTCCCCGCCGGACTCCCAGGCAAGAACGTGTCGAGCGTCGTGCGGTTCGACGCGAGATCGACGTTGGGCACCACGTGCAGCCGCTTGGTCGGCGACCAGTCGGCATAGACGAAGCCCTTGTGCGTTGGCACATCCGCCAGTTCGAACACCGGCACCGTCACACCTTGCTGCGGATCGATGTCGAACCTGCGGTGGATGTAGCTGTAGTTTGCGCCGAAGCTTAGCGCCGATCCGGGCCGGGCCGATAAAGCCAGCTCGCCCCCGTAATAGATGCCGTCGCCCAGGTTCCGCCGTTGGCTGGTGTTGACCGGAAAGTTGCTTGGCCGCACGGCGACGATCGCATCCTCGATGTCGCTGTAGAAGATCGCGCCCGCAGCCTGGAACGCACCCCAGCCGTGCGAAACGCCGAACTCCGCTGTCGTCGCGCGCTCCGGCTTCAGTCCGGGATTGGATGCGGCGGTTCCGAACTGCGTGCTGAAACGCTCGAAGATGGTTGGGAAACGCACCCGCGACGACAGGCTCGCGTGCAGTTCGCTGCCCGCGCCGGGCAGGTAGACGATCTGACCCTGCGCGTTCCAGTCGCCGACGTTGGCGAGCGGGTAACTGAAGATTTGCGGCGATCCGCCGGTGGGCGGCGTGCCATATTCCTCGGCGGTCTTCAGATCGCGCCAATCGTAGCTCGCCCCGATCGTCAGCGTGAGCCGCGGCGACAGAGCCAGCTCGTTCTCGACTGCGATGCTGAACGTATCTTCCTTGTTCGCCTGGTGCGGCTCCGTCGTGCCGGATGGGAAGCTCTGCTGATACTCGACGTGGATGTCGCGCCGGTAATGCGCCGCTACGCGCAGCGTGTCCGCCGGCGTCAGGTCAACGTCGACCTGCGTCGACCCGCCATAAGCCTCGTCCTCATAATATGAATTGAACGCGCGACCGAGGGTCTGCGTGGTCTGGGCCGCATTGTCGAATGAGCTCAGCAGGTTGTCGAAGCTGTTCCGGTAGAGCCGCGTCTTGAGCGTTGCCTTGGCGCCAAGCGCCGTTGAGGACAGGAAATAGACACTGTCGATGTTCCAATAGGGCCAGGTCCAGAAGCGCGGCGTCGGTGCCCCCGCCGGCAGCGGTGTTGCGATTGGATCGCTCACATGCAGCGGCGCATTCTTGGCGCCTTCCTGGCGCGTATAGCTGATAGAATATTCGTCGGTATTATTAGGAGTGAAGCCGATTTTGGCATTCACCCGCCAGTCGCGGGTGCGGCTGAAGTCGCGCTCGCCACCATTTTCGGCCGAGCCCGCGACGGGCGTATAGCCGCCGGGCAGATCCCAATGATCCTGGAAGTTGCGCGTGTAGCTTGCCTGCGCATACCATTGGTCCTGCTTGGTGCCGATCAGGCCGAAGACGTTGTATCCGGCGTAATCGACGTCCCGGTCGAGGCTTAGGGTGGCGCGTCCTTCGACTTCCAGATCGTCGGTCGGCTTGCGCGTCACCAGATTGACTGCGCCGCCGAGCGCGCCTGGTCCATCGAGCACGGAGGGATACCCCTTGGCAACCTGGATCTCGGCGATGTCGGGCGTGAGGAAACGGCCGTAATCGAGCCTGTTGTCGGCCGGCAGATAGACGCGGATGCCGTCGATCGATAGCGGCACCTGAAATCGATCGAAACCGCGCACGAAAAGCAGCCGCTCGTTGCGCGAACCTCCGCTGTTCGATGCCACGACGCCTGGGATCAGGTTCGCCGCATCGTCCAGGCTGTTGCGGTCGAAAGCGTAGATCGCCTCCGAGTTGAGTGTCGAACCGCCGACCGCGATGCCCTCGGCGGGGTGCCCGGTCACGATGATCTGGCCGAGCGTGAAGGCGTTGCTCTCCGCGACCGGCTGTTCTGCCGCCAGGGCAAGTGCGGGCTTGGTGATGGCCAGCGCACCCAACGCGCCGAGAAGAACCTGAAAACGCATCGATAGGGCCCCTTTGTCCGCGCGCCGTTGTAGCGTCGCGACTCGCTATATATAGCTGTATATAGATTAGCTGATCGGGGAGAAATGCTGTGCGCGCAAAAGCGTTGGCTTTGATGATCGAACTCGCGGCCGGCGGCGCAGCGCCGGCGCAAGAGGCGAGGCAGGCTGATCCCGT
>NZ_JAQGLK010000078.1 GCF_028292925.1 Sphingomonas bacterium | reverse complement strand
GCCGCGGGGCCGCCCTCGACCGCGTTCAGCCGGAATTCGGTGTCGCCCTTGAAGCGGTTGAGCGCATCCTCGATCTGGCGAAGCTTGAAGGCGTTCTGCTCGGCCTGGCCGGTCAGCCGCGACAATTCGCGCTCCAGCGCGTCGACGCGCGCGGTGAGATCGGCAACCGGCGATCCGGCCGGGGTGCCGGGTGCCGGGCCGGTCGCCTGCGGCGGGGCGATCTCGGCCTCGAAGAATTGCTGGCTGCCGCCGGGAAAGACCTTGCGCTGCACCGCGCGCATTTCCCGTTCCAGCCGGTCGACGCGCTGCGGAACGCTGGTGGCGGACCCGGCGGAGGTCGATTGGGCGGAGGCCGGCGCGGCCAGGCCGGCCAGCGCGAGGGCAGCCAGGGAAACCAAACGCATCACCTTGTCTCCATATCCCGAACGGGGACGATCGACCCTCACGGGTTGTTCCCCTGGGGGACGAGCGGCAGCAGCGGAACCGGGGCATCGCCGTCGAAGCCGCCGGTCATTGCGCCCGGCACCCCCGGCGTGGCGGCAACCCGCGCGAGCAGCGCATCGCGCGACAGGCTGACATCGCGAAGGCGCGTGCTGGGCGGGCCGAGCGCGGGGATTTCGGCGGCGCCGACCGTGATCCGCAGCGCCTCGGCGCGGCCGGTGTGGATCAGGGGATCGACCGCGTCGGCGGGCACCTCGATTCGCTGGCCGGCCGGCATCTCGCCGGTGAACAAGGTCCGCCCGCTGCGTTCGTAGACGCGCACCCACACCGGCTCGGTTGCGGTCAACACGACCGGGCCGGCGCTGTTCGCCGACGGGGCCGGGGCCGGCGTGGCGCCGGCAAGGGGCTCCTGCGCCGGAACGCCGGGTTCGGGCTGGAGCGGAGGCAGCGCATCGGTGCCCGCGGCAAGCCGGGCGCGATCGTCCGCGCCCTCGCCCGAAAACATGCCGCTCCGCCAGACGCCGTAGCTGAGCGCGATCAGGAGCGCGATGGCCAGCGCCACCAGGGCGAGCAGGCGGGAGGGAACGCGTGCGGGATCCGCCGGCGCGAACGGCTCCGGGCGGTGGCGGGGAACGGCATGCCCGCCCAGATCGACGCGGAACTGCTGCGACAGTTCGGCCGGATTGAGGCCGAGGACCTGCGCGTAGGCCTTGACGAAGCCCGCGCTGTACGTCGGCGCGGGCAGGGCGGCGTGGTCGCCCGTCTCGATCGCCTCCAGCAACCTTCTCGGCACGCGGGTGTGGATCGACACCTCGTCGAGCGTCAGCCCCTGCTCCTCGCGCGCTACGCGCAGCCGTTCGCCGGCGCGCGCCCGTAAGGCGCCACCGGCGGGTTGTTCAGCATGCTCCATTCAATCTCCCCGCGCGCCCCTGCGTGGCGCCTGCCCCGGCCCGCTCTTGTCACAACAGCACCGGCCAGGTGTCAAATCCTAAGGGCGCGCAAACCGCACGCATCGGCGCCTCGTCGGCCGGTCAGCCGATGTTGACCCCGGTTTTCGCCGCCCATTCGGTAAGCAATCCGCGCAGGCTGCGCGGCGGCGTCGCCAGCCAGCCCGGCATCACCGCCCGCAGCGCGCCCACATCCAGCGTGCGGATCATCGCCTTGACCGGGCCGATCGCCGCCGGGGTGATCGACAGCCGTTCGATGCCGATGCCGATCAGCGCCATCGCCTCCAGCGTCCGCCCGCCCATCTCGCCGCATACGCCGATCGGCACGCGCGCCGCCCCCGCCTCACGCGTGACGCGGGCGAGGAAGCGCAGGATCGCCGGGCTCAGCCAGTCATAGCGTTCGGCCAGCTTGGGATTGGCGCGATCGGCGGCGAACAGGAACTGCGTCAGGTCGTTCGTGCCGACGGAAAGGAAATCCAGGTTGGGCAGCAGCAGATCCAGGCTCTCGGCCAGCGCGGGCACCTCCAGCATGGTTCCGTAGCGGATCGTCATCGGCAGCGGCTTGCCGCGGCTCCGGATCCATTCGAACTGCGCCTCGAAAAGGGCGCGCGCCTCGTCATATTCCCAGGGTTCGGAAACCATCGGGAACATGACGTGGAGCGTGCGCCCGGCCGCCGCCTCGATCAGCGCGCGGGCCTGCGCCTTCATCAGCCCGTCGCGTTCCAGCGCCAGCCGGATCGCCCGCCAGCCGAGCGCCGGATTCTCCTCCGCATGCGCTTCGCTCTGGTTCATGTAGGGCAGCGCCTTGTCGCCCCCGATATCGACCGTGCGGAAGATCACCGGCCGATCGCCGGCCGTATCCAGAACGTCGCGGTAGAGCCGCTGCTGGCGTTCGCGCTGCGGCATCGTCGCGGAGACCAGGAACTGGAATTCGGTGCGGAACAGCCCGATGCCATCCGCCCCGGTCACGTCCAGCGCGGCCGCATCGTCGCGGAGCCCGGCGTTGATCATCAAGGTGACGCGGGTGCCGTCCTTCGTCACCGGCGGCAGATCGCGCATCGCGGCGAATTCGGCGCGGCGTTTCTGGCCGATCACCAGCTTGCCCTCGAACGCCTCTTCCATCGGCGCGGTCGGCCGGACGAAGACGGCGCCCTGCATCACATCGAGCAGCAGCGGATCGCCCTCCGCCACGATCCGCCGGATATCGCGGACCCGGCCGAGCACGGGCACGCCCATCGCCCGCGCGACGATCGTCACGTGGGCGGTCAGCGATCCTTCCTCCAGGATCACGCCCTTCAGGCGGCGGCGGTCATATTCCAGCAGCTCGGCGGGCCCGAGATTGCGCGCCAGCAGGATCGAATCCTGGCGCAGCCCCATCTGCGCGGCGGTGCCGAGTTGGCCGGAGACGATCCGCAGCAGGCGGTTCGAAAGATCCTCCAGATCGTGCATGCGATCGGCCAGCAGCGGATCGCTGATCTCGCGCATCCGCATCCGGGTACGCTGCTGGACGCGCTCGATCGCGGCCTCGGCGGTCAGCCCGCTGTCGATCGCCTCGTTGATCCGGCGGCTCCAGCCCTCGTCATAGGCGAACATCTTGTACGTCGCGAGGACGTCCAGATGCTCGCCCGCGGCGCCGAATTCGGCCTGGCTGGTAATCCGTTCGATCTGCTCGCGCATCTGGCGGAAGGCGGCGTAGACGCGCTGGCGCTCGAGCTCGGTATCCTCGGCCACGGTATGATCGATGTGGACGCGCGGCTGGTGGAAGACGGCATGGCCGCGCGCCATCCCCTCGACCAGCTTCAGCCCGTCGAGCCGCACCGGCCCGGATTCCCGATCGCTGCCCGCCGCCGCGCTCTCGTCGATCAGCCCGGCGCCGGCGATCAGCTCGGCCAGCACCATCGCCACCGTCTGCAGCGCCTCGATCTCGATTTCGGCGTAACGGCGCGGCTCGGAGTGCTGGACGGACACGACGCCGACCGCGCGTTCGCGCCGCACGATCGGGACGCCGGCGAAGCTGTGATACAGTTCCTCGCCCGTCTCGGGATTGTAGACGAAGTCGCGGTGGCTGGTCGCCTCGTCCAGGTTGAGCGTTTCGACCCGTTCGGCGATCGTGCCGACCAGCCCCTCACCCAGCGCCAGCTTGGTGACATGCACGGCCTCCTGCTTCAGCCCGCGGGTGGCGAACAGTTCCAGGCAGCCGTCGCGCAGCAGGTAGATCGAGCAGACCTCGCTCGCCATCGCCTCGCCGATGATGTTGACGACGCGGTTGAGCTTGGCCTGGGCGCCGGTCCGCGCCGCCATCACGTCGTGCAGCCGGGTCAGGATCTCGCGTGCGGCGGACGTGGCGGAGGCGTGTGCGGGCATGCCGCTTGCGCTATCAGAATGGCGTGGCGCTTTCCAACGGCGTTGGCACCGGGCCGGCCGCGATCTTCCCGTGCGCAAGACCGCGCCGGCCGCCGACCGGCATCGCCGGGGCTAGCCCTGCGGCTGTGCGCCGCCCTTGCGAACGATGATGCCGAAGCAGGTGCAGGGAAAGCCATCGACGCTGACCTTCAGGTGGAGCGACGGCCCGAACCACTCCTCCAGCTTTTTCGGCATGTTGTGGGTGAACGGGGGGATATCGATAAAGCGGTCCATCGGCTTGTCGCCATAGTCGAAATCGAGCGTGGCGACATCGTGGCCCTGGGCGCGCAGCCGGTCGGCGAGCGCCTCGATATGCTTCTGCTGGAACAAGACGGTCGGCCAGTTGTCGATCGTCGGGCCGTCCGGATCGAGATTGAACTCGGTGGTGTGGACGGCAAGGCCGCCGGGACGCAGCGTCTTGAGCGAGTTCTCGATGAAATCGAGCCCCGCCTGGATCGTGCCGAGATGCTCCAGCGCGCAGGTCGACCAGCAGAAATCATAATCGACGAGATCGTCGGGAATGGCGGTCATGTCGACATCGCGGAGGCGGATGTTGCGATCGAACAGCTCGCGGCTGACCAGATGGGGATGGAACGTCTGTTCCAGGTTCGACACGTGCTGGTTCGTCGCCGCCCAGCCGGCGGCCTGCGCGCTGGCCGGGGCGAGATCGGTCACGGTGACGGCAACGTCGTGCGATGCCAGATAGCTGGGCAACACCTCCACGCCGCATCCGAAGCCGAGCCCGCGGGCGCCGGTGCGCATGTGGCCTTCCTCGTGGATCGCCTGCAGGACGTAGCAGGATTCCCACAGCTTGCGGTGGAAGACGATGGGCACCTTGAGTTCGGCGGACCAGTGTGCGGCCCAGTCCGATTCCAGATCGGCCTGTACCGATGCCTTGGAGGCAAGCCCCACGTGACGGGGGGCGGTATCCTGCGGGATCGGCAACGCATCGGCCAGCTTGCGCGCCAGTTCGTAGCCGAACGCCTTGATGTTCATGTTCGCGACGTTGATGTCGCGCACCGCCAGCATGATCGCATCCGGGTTGGGCTGCGAATTCTCCCCGATCAGGGAGTAGACGAACCTGCACTTTGCCTGCGCGCTCGGTTCCTCGAGCGCTGCGCTCCGCCACCCGGAGAGGCGCAGCAAACGCTTCAGCAAATTCGTCAAGAACCAACCTCCAGGATCGGACAACGGCCGACCTTCAAACGCGGCACCGGAAGATCGCGGCCCGGCAGGCAGAGCCATCGGGCCCGGCGGCAGCTGCCGCAAGTGCCTGAAAATGCCCGATTGGCGCTTCCCGCCGTTTCGGCAATCGCAATCGGGGCCGCGCTATAGCTGCGCGCACCGCGGCGGGCAAGCCAGGCAGCGGGAGGCCGGCGCACCCGGGCGGCTGCCTATACGGCCCGCCTGGAAAGTGCCTCGGCCGCCTGATCGAGCAGATCGGCCAGAATGTCGGCGGCGGGCTCTTCCCTGGTCACCATGCCGACCGACTGGCCGGCCATCACCGATCCGTTCTCGACATCGCCGTCGATCACCGCGCGGCGCAGCGCGCCCGCCCAGTAATGTTCGATCTGGAGCTGCGCCTCGGCCATCGCGACCCGGCCCTCGTCCAGATGCGCGGCAACCTCGCGCTGCTTGGCGGTGAACAGTTCGGTGGAGGCGTTGCGCAGCGCGCGGACGGGGATCACCGGCAGCCGCGGATCGAGCTGGACGGAGGCGATCGCATCGCGCGCGGAGGCGCGGAGGAACGCCTTCTTGAAATTGGCGTGGGCGATCGATTCGGTCGCGCAGACGAACCGCGTGCCGAGCTGCACGCCCGCCGCGCCCATCTCCAGATAGCCCGCGATCGCCTCACCCCGGCCGATCCCGCCGGCGACGAACACCGGCACCTGATCGGCGATCGTCGGCAGCATTTCCTGCGCCAGCACGCTGGTCGAGACCGGGCCGATATGGCCGCCTGCCTCCATCCCCTCGATCACCAGCGCATCGACGCCGGATCGAATCAGCTTCTTGGCCAGCGCGAGCGCCGGGGCGAAGCAGACCAGCCGCGCGCCGGATCCCTTGATGCGATCGATCGATCCGGTCGGCGGCAGCCCGCCGGCCAGCACGACGTGGCCGACGCGGTGGTTGGCGCAGACGTCGATCAGCTCGCTCAGCGCCGGGTGCATGGTGATCAGGTTGACGCCGAACGGCTTGGCGGTGAGCGCCTTGGTCGCCGCGATCTCGCGGTCGAGCAGGTCGGGTGTCATCGCCCCGCACGCGATCACGCCGAACCCGCCGGCATTGGAGATGGCCGCGACGAGGTTGCGCTCGCTCACCCAGGACATCGCCCCGGCCATGATCGCGTATTCGGTGCCCAGGAAATCGGCGCCCCGCTGCATGAGGCGGGTGAGGCGCGTGGCGCCGGTGGCTGTGACGTCGTTCATGGGCGCAGGGCCTAGCGCCCGGCAGTGCCATCCGGCAAGACCGCGGCATGCGACAGGCAGGCGACGAACTGACGATCGACACCAACGGGGCGGGGCTCGTCGAGATGACCCGCGCCGTGCTAGCCTGGGCGGCGGCGACGGAAATCCGCACCGGGCTGCTCACCCTGTTCGTGCGCCACACATCCTGTTCGCTGCTGATCCAGGAGAATGCCGCCCCCGCCGCGCGGCGCGACCTGGAACGCTATTTCGCCCGCATCGCCCCGGAGGCCGCGACCTACGAGCATGACGACGAGGGGCCGGACGACATGCCCGCGCACCTGCGCGCGGCGCTCACCGCGACCAGCCTGTCGATCCCGGTGGCGGACGGCCGGCCGGTGCTGGGAACATGGCAGGGCATCTACCTGTTCGAACATCGCCGCGCACGCCAGCGCCGCCGCGTCGCGGTGCACCTGATCGGGGAATGACCGATCAGGCCGCCTCGTCGGCGTCCAGGCCGTAGGCGGTGTGGAGGACGCGTACCGCCAGCTCGGTATAGTCCGAGTGGATCAGCACCGAGACCTTGATCTCGCTGGTGGTGATGGCGAGGATGTTGATCCCCCGATCCGCCAGGCTCTTGAACATCTGTGCGGCGATGCCGGCATGGCTGCGCATGCCGACGCCGACCACCGAGACCTTGGTGACCGATGTATCGGTGATGAGCTTCACGAAGCCGATCGACCCCTGCGCCCGTTCCAGCACGTCCGTCGCGCGGGCAAGCTCCGCGGCCGGGACGGTGAAGGTCACGTCGGTCGCGCCGGTATCGTGCGCGACGTTCTGGACGATCATGTCGACGTTGATGCTGGCATCGGCCAGCGGCGTGAACACGTCCGCCACCGCACCCGGCCGATCCGGCACGGCGGTCAGCGTGACCTTGGCTTCGTTCTTGTCGGCGGCGATGCCGGTGATGAGCTGACGTTCCATGGTGCCTTCCTCGATCTCTTCCTCGCCCACGATCAGCGTGCCGCGATGGCCGCCGTCGTCGCGCGCATCGTCGAAGGAGGAGAGCACGCGGACGCGCACCTTCTCCTTCATCGCCAGCCCGACGCTGCGGGTCTGGAGCACCTTCGCGCCGACGCTGGCGAGTTCCACCATCTCTTCATAGGTGATCTTGCTGAGCTTGCGCGCACGCGGCACGATCCGCGGATCGGTGGTGTAGACGCCGTCGACGTCGGTGTAGATGTCGCAGCGATCGGCCTTCATCGCCGCCGCCATCGCCACCGCCGACGTATCCGATCCGCCGCGGCCGAGCGTGGTGATGCGGTTGCCGCCGCCATTGCCGTCCGCAACGGTCAGCCCCTGGAAGCCGGGGATCACCGCGACCTCGCCGGCCGAGAGCGACGCATCCAGCGCGGCCGTATCGATATCGGCGATGCGGGCAGAGGCGTGGGCATCGCTGGTGCGGATCGGCAGCTGCCAGCCCAGCCAGCTGCGCGCCGGCACCCCCATCGATTGCAGCACGATCGCCAGCAGCCCGCTGGTCACCTGCTCACCGCTGGCGACGACGACGTCATATTCGCTCGGATCGTAGAGCGGCGATGCCTCGCGGCAGAACTGGACGAGCCTGTCGGTCTCCCCCGCCATGGCCGAGACGACGACGGCAACCTGGTTGCCGGCCTCCACCTCGCCCTTCACGCGGGCGGCGACGTTGCGAATGCGCTCGATCCCCGCCATCGAGGTGCCGCCGAACTTCATGACGATCCGGGCCATCGCGCTCGCTTCGATCTCGCTTGGGAACCCGCGACAGGACGGGCGCGGTCCTGATAGGTAGGGCGTTCGGGTAAGGCAAGCGCCAGGCTAGGACGAGAGCAGACGATGACATCGACGACCTCGACGATCGACCCGCGGGAGGCCGCGCATTTCGGGGGCATGGCGGCGGAGTGGTGGGATCCGAAGGGTTCCTCGGCGATGCTCCACCGGCTCAATCCGGTGCGTCTGGGCTATCTGCGGGGGCGGATCGATGCGCATTGGGGCGGCGACCCGGCATCGCTGAAGCCGCTGGCGGGCAGGCGCGCGCTGGATGTCGGCTGCGGCGCCGGGCTGCTCGCCGAACCGCTCGCCCGGCTGGGCGCGGCGGTGACCGGGGTGGACGCCGCACCCGAGAACATCGCGGCGGCGCGGGAGCATGCGGCCGGGCAGGGGCTGGCGATCGACTATCGCGCCGGCGGGATCGAACAGGTGGCGGGCGAGCGATTCGATCTCGTCACCGCGCTGGAGGTGATCGAGCATGTGACGGACCCGGCCGGGTTCGTGCGCGGGCTGGCGGCGTGCCTCGCGCCGGGCGGGCTGATGATCCTCTCCACGCCGAACCGCACCGCGCTGTCGCGCCTTGCGCTGATCGCGATCGGCGAGGGGCTGGCCGGAATCCCCCGCGGCACCCACGACTGGGACAAGTTCCTGACCCCGCCGGAGCTGACGAAGCTGGTCACCGCCGCGGGGCTGGCCGTGCAGGATACGACCGGCATCGCCCTATCGCCGACACGCGGGTTCACGCTCTCCGACGATCTGGCGATGGACTATCTGCTGACGGCGGTGCGCGGCTGAGCCGGGCCGTGCGGACGGGTGGCCGTGATGGAAAGCGGGGCGCGGGCCCCGCCATCGCCCGATCAGCCGGTCTTGCCGCTGTTGCCCGTCTTGCCGCCGCCGCCCCGGCCGGTTCCGGTGCTGCCGCTGGCACCATCGCCGCCCTTCTTCGTCACCGCTCCCGGATTTCCGCCCGCACCTTTTTTGGCCATCGTCGCCTCCATGGTTGGAAGGCATCAACCCACTGAATTGGCCGGCGTTCCGTGGAAAGTGCCGCCCGGCACCCGCTGGCGGGGGAGCCGAAAGGGCGCGGTTACTGCCAGTCCACCTTGTCGTAATGATCCGGCGGGGTGATGACCTCCATCCGTTCCGACAGCATCGGGCGAAAGCTCGGGCGGGATTTCATGCCGGCATACCATTGCCGGCTTTCCTCATGCCCGCGCCAGTCGATCCCACCGAGATAATCGGCGACGGAGATGTGCGCGGCGGCGGCCAGATCCGCCAGGCTGAGTACCGCCCCGCCCATCCAGCGGCGATGTGCGAGCAGGTAATCGATATAATCGAGGTGGCCGTTGGCGGCCTTCATCGCCTCACGCAGTACCTTGGCATCGGGCGCGACGCGGTCGACCAGCCGCTTCTTCATGCGTTCGTGCATCATCGGCGCGACGACGTCGGCATGGAACGTCTCGTTGAACCAGGCGACCAGGCGGCGGATCTCGGCACGGTTGGCCGCGGTGCCGGAAATCATCGGTGCCTTTTCGACGGTCTCCTCGAAATATTCGCAGATCGCCATCGAGTTCATCAGGACGATGCCGGCTTCCTCATCGGCCACGACCGGCGTCTGCCCGGCGGGGTTCATGTCGAGGAACTCGTCGCGCCGCAGCCACGGCGATTCGCGGACGAGATCGTAGCCGACGCTCTTCTCGCCCAGCAGGAGCCGGACCTTGCGCGAAAAGGGGCACAGGGGGAATTGATAGATCTGCCACATGGCCGCGGGCGTTACGCCATCGCCGGCGCGGCGCGAAGATGTTTCAGGCTGCAAAGTCGGTCATCGCGGTGACGGAAGGGCAGGAAACGGGTTCAGGGGCTGCCCTTGCCGCCATTGGCGCCGATCGCGCCGCCGGTGGAGAAGCTCGATTCGTCGGAGGCGAGCAGCACATAGTGCGCGGCCAGCTCCGCAGGCTGCCCGGCGCGGCCGAGCGGAGTGTTTTGCCCGAATTCGCCGAGCTTGCCCGGCAGCTGCCCACCGGCGACCTGCAGCGGCGTCCAGAACGGCCCCGGCGCGACCATGTCGACGCGAATGCCGCGCTTGGCCAATTGCTTGGCCAGACCCTTGGTGAAGATCAGGATCGATCCCTTGGTGGAGGCGTAGTCGAGCAGCTCTGGCTCGGGATCGTACGAGTTGACCGAGCCGGTGTTGATGATCACCGAACCCGGCGGCATGTGCGGGATCGCTGCCTTGCTGATGCGGAACGGGGCAAAGATGTTCGTCTCGAACGTGCGGACCATCTGCTCGTCGGAGATGTCGAAGATGCTTTCCTTGCTCTGCTGGTAGGCGGCGTTGTTGACGAGGATGTCGAGCCCGCCGAGGCCCTTCACCGCATCGGCGACGAGTTTTTCGCACGCGCGCTGGGTGCGGATATCGGCGGGGATCAGCACCGCCTTGCGCCCGGCCTGGCGGATCAGCGCCTCCACCTCGCGCGCATCCGGCTCCTCGCTCGGATAATAGTTGATCGCCACGTCGGCGCCCTCGCGGGCATAGGCGATCGCCGCGGCGCGGCCGATGCCGCTGTCCCCGCCGGTCACCAGCGCCTTGCGGCCGACCAGCTTGCCGGACCCCCTGTAGCTGGTCTCGCCGCAATCGGGGCGCGGATTCATCCGGGACTGGAGCGCCGGCCAGGGCTGCTTCTGCTCGGGAAAGGGCGTGCTGGTATATTTGGTGCGCGGATCGCGCAGCGGCACGGGCGGTGCATTGCCGCTGCCGCCCGCCATGCCCTGCGCAACCGCGGGTGCGGCCACTGTCGTCGCGGCGGCAAGGCCGATCGCGGCCCCGGTGAGCACCGTCCGCCGTGAGGCGCCGTCATCCGTCATGTTCGCTCGCTCCTGCTGCTACGCGCGCCCGGTCTTGCCGTGCTGCGGAAACGGGCGGAGCGCCCCGATGTTCATGACAAGTAAGGAAAAGCATGCGGAACGGCGGAAAGCAGGGCCGCTTGTGCAGCGCACCCCGCCTTCATCGTCCTGCCGCGGCCGTCACTCCGCTGCGGCGATCTCCGCGACGGGAACATCGTCGTTGAGCGGGCGGGGCAGCCGGGTGAGCATCTCCTTCGGGCAGACCTGCCAGAAAGCGAGGCGCCAGCGATCCCAATCGTCGAGGATCGTGTGCGCCCACTTGCTGTCCGTCGCGACGGCATGCTCGGCGACCATCGCCTTGCACTTGGTCTCCCAGAAAGCCGATCCGAAGCGTTGCCAGACGATGCTGTCGGGATTGGCGTGGGCCGCGAAATCGCCCGCTTCGTCCAGGATGAAGGCCATGCCCCCGGTCATCCCCGCGCCGAAATTCTCGCCGACATGGCCGAGGATCACGGCGGTGCCGCCGGTCATATATTCGCAGCCATTGGCGCCGCAGCCCTCGACGACGACCTCCGCCCCCGAATTGCGCACCGCGAACCGCTCGCCCGCCTGGCCGGCGGCGAACAGCTTGCCCGCGGTCGCGCCGTAGAGGACGGTGTTGCCGATGATCGTGTTCGCCTTGGTTTCCAGGGGCGAGGAGACCATCGGCCGGACGGCGATGATCGCCCCGGACAGCCCCTTGCCGACATAGTCGTTGGCATCGCCGAACACCTCCAGCCGGATGCCCTTGCACGCGAACGCGCCGAGCGACTGGCCGGCGCTTCCCCGCAGGCGGATGTGGACGTGGTTGTCCGCCAGCGTCGACATGCCGAACGTGCGGGTGATCTCCGACGACAGCCGGGTGCCGACGGCACGGTGGGTATTCCGCACCGAATAGGTCAGCTGCATCTTCTCGCCCCGTTCGAAGACGGCGCGGGCATCGCGGATCATCTGCGCGTCCAGGCTGTCCGGCACGTCGTTGCGGAACGTGGCGATGCTGAAGCGGCGGTGATGATCCGGCGCATCGACCTTGGCGAGGATCGGGTTGAGATCGAGATCGTCGAGATGCTCGGCCCCGCGGCTGACCTGGCGCAGCAGCTCGGTCCGGCCGATGATCTCGTCGAGCGACCGGACCCCGAGCCGGGCCAGGATCTCGCGCACTTCCTCGGCGATGAAGGTCATCAGGTTGATGACCTTCTCCGGCGTGCCGACGAACTTCTTCCGCAGGCCCTCGTCCTGCGTGCAGACGCCCACCGGACAGGTGTTCGAATGGCACTGGCGGACCATGATGCAGCCCATCGCGACGAGCGACAGCGTGCCGATGCCGAACTCCTCCGCGCCCAGGATCGCGGCGATGACGATGTCGCGCCCGGTCTTGAGCCCGCCGTCGGTGCGCAGCTTCACGCGGTGGCGCAGGCCGTTGAGGGTCAGCACCTGGTTGGCCTCGGTCAGCCCCATCTCCCACGGGGTGCCGGCATGCTTGATGCTCGTCTGCGGGGAGGCGCCGGTGCCGCCGACATGGCCGGCGACGAGGATGACGTCGGCATGCGCCTTGGCGACGCCCGCCGCGACGGTGCCGATGCCCGCCGAGGAGACCAGCTTCACGCAGACCCGCGCGCGCGGGTTGATCTGCTTCAGATCGTAGATCAGCTGCGCCAGATCCTCGATCGAATAGATGTCGTGGTGCGGCGGCGGCGAGATCAGCATCACGCCGGGGGTGGAGTGGCGGAGACGGGCGATCATCTCGGTCACCTTGAAGCCGGGCAGCTGCCCGCCCTCGCCGGGCTTGGCGCCCTGCGCGACCTTGATCTCCAGTTCCTCGGCGGCGTTCAGGTATTCGGCGGTGACGCCGAAGCGGCCGGAGGCGACCTGCTTGATCGTCGAGTTGGCATTGTCGCCGTTGGGATAGGGCTTGTAGCGGCTCTTGTCCTCGCCGCCCTCGCCCGACACCGCCTTGGCGCCGATCCGGTTCATCGCGATCGCCAGCGTCTCGTGCGCCTCGGGGCTGAGCGCGCCGAGCGACATTCCGGGGGTGACGAACCGCTTGCGGATCTCGGTGATCGCCTCGACGCTGTCGATCGCGATCGGATCGCGCGCCCAGTTGAACTCCAGCAGATCGCGCAGATAGACCGGCGGCAGATCCTTCACCCCGCGCGCGAACTGCAGGTAGGTGGAGTAGCTGTCCGTCGATACCGCGGTCTGCAGCAGGTGCATCAGCTGCGCCGAATAGGCATGGCTCTCGCCGCCGGCGCGCTGGCGGTAGAAGCCGCCGACCGGAAGCGTGGCGATCGCCTCGTCGAACGCAGCCTGGTGGCGGAGCGTCGCCGAGAGCTGGAGCGAGGCGTATCCCTCGCCCGAAATCTTGGCCGGCATGCCCGGGAACAGATCGTTGACCAGCGCCCGGCTGAGGCCGACCGCCTCGAAATTATAGCCGCCGCGATAGGAGGAGATCACCGCGATCCCCATCTTCGACATGATCTTGAGCAGGCCGTCGTCGATCGCCTTGCTGTGGCGCTTGAGGCACTGATCCATCGTCAGATCGCCGAACAGCCCGCGGCGCTGGCGATCGGCGATCGCGGCCTCGGCCAGATAGGCGTTCACCGTCGTCGCGCCGACGCCGATCAGCACCGCGAAATAATGGGTGTCGAGGCATTCCGCGGCACGCACGTTGACCGACGCATAGGAACGCAGGCCCTTGCGGACGAGGTGGGTGTGCACCGCGGCGGCGGCGAGCACCATCGCGATCGCCACCCGATCCGGGCCGATCGCCTCATCGCTGAGGAACAGTTCGGTCTTGCCCTCCCGCACCGCGGTCTCCGCCTCGCGGCGGATACGGGCGATCGCGGAGCGCAGCGCATCGGGGCTGTCGTCGGCGGGGAAGGTGCAATCGATATCGGCGGTCTGCGCGCCGAAATGCGCCTTCAGCCGGTTCCAGTCGGCACTGTCCAGCACCGGCGAATCGAGCACCAGCACCGTCGACTGCACCGCATCGGTATCGAGGATGTTGGCGAGGTTCCCGAACCGCGTCTTCAGGCTCATCACCTGGTTTTCGCGAAGCGGGTCGATCGGCGGGTTGGTGACCTGGCTGAAGTTCTGCTTGAAGAAATGGCTGATCAGCCGCGGCTTGTCCGAAATGACGGCGAGCGGCGTATCGTCGCCCATCGATCCGGTGGCTTCCTTGGCATCCTCGACCTGGGGGCTGAGGATCAGCTCCATGTCCTCCAGCGTCTGCCCGGCGGCGACCTGGCGGCGGATCAGCTCCGGCCGCTCGTAGCGCGGCACGGCGGCATCCGATGCGGGCAGATCGCTCATCTCGCGGAAGCCGGCGATCCACTCGCCATAAGGCTGCTCGCCGGCGATCCGGTCCTTCACCGCGCGGTCGTCATAGAGCCGCCCCTCGTCGAGATCGACGGCGATCATCTGCCCCGGGCCCATCCGCCCCTTGCGGACGATGCTCGATTCCGGAACGACCACCATGCCGCTCTCGGATCCGACGATCAGCAGGTTGTCTGCCGTCTGGGTGAAGCGCAGCGGGCGCAGCGCGTTGCGATCGACGCCCGCCACCGCCCAGCGTCCGTCCGTCATGGCGAGCGCCGCCG
>NZ_JAQGLK010000073.1 GCF_028292925.1 Sphingomonas bacterium | reverse complement strand
CGGAAACATCTTCCCGCTCCCACTCACGCAGGCCGATCTGGCCGAATGCGCCGGGCTGACCACGCTTCACGTCAAACGAACCTTGCGCGAGCTGCGCGAACGCGGGCTGTTCGACGTGTCGGGGCGCCGGGCAACGATCCTCGACATGGCGGGCCTGCAGGATGTGGGCGAATTCTCGCCGAGCTACCTCTACCTGGAGTCTCGCGACCGCTGACCGGCATCGCGGCGTTTTCTGCGGCGAACCGGATCGTCGCGACCGTCCCGCGCTGACACAACCCGGTTCGACATTCCGGTTTTTCCGCCGCCGGTGCCCGGACGATGCGAGCGCCGGTGCCGATCGCGTGGCGAGAATGCGCCGTGAAGCCGAGCCCCGGCCAGATCGCCGCGACAACAACCGATCAAAGGGCAGCGCCCGGCGGATCGCCGAGCCGATCTGCGCATGAACGCCAGATAAACGAACCACCGCCTGCACCCACGCGGCCGCTGCGAACGGCGCATGCTGCGCTGCGGAACAGCCCAACGCTGCGCCGGGTCGATTGGCCGCAAAAGGGGGGTTGCGACGGCAACCAGGGGTTCACACCGCGGCCGCGCGCTGGTTAGGAGCCGTCCCGACGAAACATCGGGGTGGTTGAGTATGCAGAAATCGATGAAGACGGCGATCGGTTCCCTCGTCCTTCTCCTTTCTGCGCTTTTTTCTTCCGCACCGGCCGCTGCCGCCTATCTGCAGTGCGCGCCATTCGCCCGCGAGGTTTCCGGCATCCAGCTGTTCGGCAACGCCGGCACCTGGTGGGGCAAGGCCAGCGGCAAATATGATCGCGGCGAAGCCCCGAAGGTGGGCGCGGTTCTGGTGTTCAAGGAAACCGGATCGATGCGCGTCGGCCACGTCGCGATGGTCAGCCGCATCGTCAGCGCCCGCGAGATCAAGATCACCCACGCCAACTGGTCGGTCATCAACGGCCGCCGCGGCCAGATCGAGCGCGACGTCACCGTCGTCGATGCCTCGCCCGCAGGCGACTGGAGCCAGGTCAAGGTCTGGTACGCGCCGATCGGCAAGGTCGGCACCAAGGCCTATCCGGTCTATGGCTTCGTCTATAACGACAAGCCGCTGCCGGAGATGCGGATGGCCAGCGCCGCGCCGGCTGCCGATGCACCCGCAATGCGCGGCATGCTCCTCGCCTCCGTCCCGACCCGCACGCTGCTTCCCTGATCGCGTTCACCTGATCGCGCGCGCCGGCTCGTCTCAGGCCCGCATCGCCGATCCTGTCTGCTGGATCGTGTCGACCTCGTCCGAAGTCACCTGAAAGCCCGAAAGCCAGGCCGATCCGAAGCTGGTGGTCAGCGCGGTATCGGTGGCGTCGCGGCCGCGGGCCATCAGCACCCGGCCGATCCGCGGCCGATTGTGCCGCGCATCGAACGTGTACCATTCCCCACCGAGATACGCCTCGAACCAGGCGCTGAAGTCCATCGGCGCATCCATCTTCGGCACGCCGATATCGCCCAGATATCCGGTGGCGTAGCGCGCCGGGATGTTCATGCAGCGGCAGAAGGTGATCGCCAGGTGCGCGAAATCGCGGCACACGCCGCGCCGCTCCTGGAACGCATCCCAGGCCGTTTTCGTGGCGCGGGCATGTTCGTAGCCGAACGTCACGTGCGCATGGACGAAATCGACGATCGCCTGCACGCGCCCCCATCCGGGGCTGGTCTGCCCGAACAGCGACCATGCCGTTTCCGAGAGGCGATCGACCTCGCAGTACCGGCTGCTCAGGATATACATCAGCACATCGTCCGGCAGCCGATCGACCGGAATTTGCTGCGCATCCGGCGAATACTCGTCTGTCGTGCCGGGATCGTGCACCACGAAGTCGGCCGACAAGGTGAGCGTGCCCGCGGGCGTCAGCAGCCTGGTGCAGGTGTTCCCGTAGCTGTCGACATAATCGTACATCGGGATATCGGGATCGGCGAGGATGCGGTGCGGCGTGCGCAGATCCTTGTTGCGGGACGGATGGATGCTCAACTGCGCCAGCATCGGCGTCGGCACCGGACAGTCGAACTTCAACTCATATCCGCAGCGGATCAACATGGGTCAGCTCCTCCGTTCGGCGTCGGCGATCTTTGGTGAGGCGGGGCTCGGGCCCGGCCCGTGCAGCGGCAGGTCGGTCCGCTCCTCCTCCAGCGTGATCTCGACCGAGACCTTCATTCCCGCATAGCTGGCGGGAAAGCCGAAGAAACTGCCGGACAGCGGCACCGCCTGGTAGGGATCACGCGCCTCCGCCACGCGGATCAGGCCGCGATTGCCGACTATGCCGTTGGTCGGATCGAACTCCAGCCAGCCCGATCCCGGCAGGAACACGCGCACCCAGGCGTGGGTGTTGCCGCCGCCGACGCGCCCCTCGCCGCGGCTGGGATTGTAGACGTATCCGGACACGAACCGCGCGGCCAGGCCGAGCGCACGCACCGCCTCGATCATCAGCACGGCAAAGTCACGGCAGGTGCCCCGCCCCAGGCCGAGCGTCTCGGTGGGCGTCTGCGTGCCCTTTTCGGGCCGCCCGACATAGGTGAACTCGCGGCGGATCGTTGCGGTCATGTCGGCCAGCATCGCCAGCGTATCGGTCGCCCCGCCGCGCACGAAGCGCCGCGCCCAGTCGTCCACCTTGCGGCCGGGATCGAGGTGCTGGCGCTCGATGGACCGGAGCAGATCCGGCATGTCCTCGGCGGAGTAGGTAAACGGGTAGGTCCGCGCGTAGCTTTCGATCGCCACCGTCTCGCGGACGATCGGATCATGCTCCATCCGCACGAAGCTGTCGAAGCGCAGTTCGGTGGCGCGGCGATCGAACCGCGCGATGGCGACGGCATTGCCGAACACGTCGTGCAGCCAGCGCAGTTCGACCGGCTCCGGCTCGATCAGCAGCCGCGCCTCGATCAGGCGTTGGTCGTAGCTTTCGCGCGGGCGCACCATCAGGCGGTGATCGCCGAAGCCCACCAGCTGTTTGTAGGAATATACGGTGCTGTGCGCTACCGTCAGGACGGGCATGGTGAACGCAGGATCATGGCAATGGCACCGCAGTCGAGCAGCAAAGTGCTGGCCACGGACGATCCGCCACCTGTCACCTCGCTTAACATTGCAGGCACCTCTCCGTTCCTTCTTCTAGGGGATCATGCCGGCTGCGCAATCCCCGCCCCGCTTGGCGACCTTGGCGTGCCGGAGGCGGAGCGGCTGCGGCATATCGGCTGGGATATCGGCGTGGCCGGGCTGGGCCGGGCGCTTTCGGGGCGGCTGGATGCGGTGTTCGTCGCGCAGCATTATTCCCGCCTGGCAATCGACTGCAATCGCGATCCCGGCTCGGCCGGCGCAGTGCCCGAAATATCCGATGGCACGGCGATTCCCGGCAATGCCGCGCTCTCGCCCGCCGACCGCGCGGCACGGGTGGCGGCGATCCACGCCCCCTATCACCGCGCGATCGCCGAAATGCTGGATGCCCGGGCAGAGGCCACGCAGCCGACGATCCTGATCGCGCTGCACAGCTTCACGCCGGTGTTCGGCGGCGTATCGCGGCCATGGCATGCCGGCGTCCTGCACGGGGCGGGGAACGCCCACTTCTCGCATGCCGTTCTGGCGCGGCTGCGGGAAGAGGGCGACCTGATCGTCGGGGACAACGAACCGTACCGGATGGACGAGACCGATCACACCGTGCCGCGCCACTGCTTCCGGCGCGACCTACCCTACCTGGAGCTGGAGATGCGGCAGGATCTGATCGCCACCCCGGCGCAGCAGCAGGACTGGGCGGCGCGGCTGGCGCGCGTGTTCGCCGACGCTGCTGCGGCGCTCGGCTGATCCCGCCGGCCGGCGCCGCGCCCGATCAATACTCCTTCGAGTAGCGCACCGTCACGTTCGATCCGCCGAACGAGCTGGTCTGCGACAGAACGCTCAGCGTCTTGGACAGGGCGACTTCCAGCTGCGTGGCGGTGAAGCCGCGGGCATCGGTGATCACCTCCACATAGATGTCGTTCGATATGTATTGCCCGGCGGCCAGGGCGGTGCCGCGCCCGGCGGTCTTGTCCGCACCGAGCACACGCAGCCGATCGATCCCGGTCGCAGAGCGCAGCTTGCCCAGCGGATTGAGCCCGCCGCCGCTGCCGCGCAGCGAATTCAGCGCCGCCGCCAGCTGGATCGCCTGCGTCGGCGACAGCGACGTCACCGATTCGCCGAACAGCAGGCGGGAGAGGACCTCGTCCTGCGCCAGCGCGGGGGTGGAGGTGAAGGCGATCTGCGGGCGCTGGGCGCGGCCGGTGATGGTGATCGTCGCGGTCACCTCCTCCACCGTCGTCGTGGCGACGATGTCGAGCACGGGATCGGTCAGCTGGCCACCCTCGAACGTGACGTCGCCGCTCGTCACGTCGAAGCGGCGCCCGGCGAAGGAGTAGGTGCCGCGCACGATCTCCAGCTCGCCGACGACACGCGGCGTGGCGCTGGTGCCGCCGACGCGCAGGTCCATCCGCCATTCGGATTCCAGCCCCATGCCGCTGACGTAGAGCTTGTTGTCGGCGCGCACCCGCATGTCGAGCTTCCACAGGCTCGGCACGGCGCTCGGCGCGTCCGCCCCGCTCGGCGGCGGCGCGCCCTTGCGGCGAACCCCCTCCAGTTCGGCGACTTCGGCGGCGCCCTGGCGGATGATCTCGTACCGCGCCTCGGGAACACGAAGATCGGCCTTGATCAGCGCGCCCGCGGCGCGGCTGTTGGTGACGTTGACGGTGCCCGAAACGGTCGCGCCCAGCGCGTCGCTGCGGGCCAGTTGCGCACGATCCAGCGTAGCGGCGATGTCGACCGGGAAGCCGCTATCGGCCGCGAAACCGATCGATCCGCTGGCGCTCAGCGTGCCGCTGCCCGCCCGCCCGGTCAGGCTGACGATCTGCAGCCGCGACTGGGTGAAGCGGCCTTGCAGCGCGATGGCGTTGATTCGGGTGCCGTAGATCTCGTTCTCGTACGTCAGCGCGTTGGCCCGAATGACCCCGGTAAGCGACGGCTGGGTCAGCCGGCCGCCGAAGTCCGCCGCGATGGCGATCGGCCCACGCACCTCCTGCCCGGTAATCCCGCTCAATCCCCACAGCACCTCGGCCGGGCCGTTGTAGCGGATGCCGCCGGAAAGCGGTGCGGCGAACAGCCGGTCGCTCCACGCACCGCCGGCGGCCACCGGGGCAAGCCGCGCCTGCATCCGCCCGACGATGCCGCCGCCACGCCGCACCAGCGCGCGCAGATCGCCGCCCGCGGCGGACAACGTGCCGAGCATGGCGATGTCGACCGGATTGGATACGGTGGCGATGCCGCTGCGGGTGAAGCGGTTGACGTCGATCCGCGCCCGCGCGGTCGGGAAGGCGCCGTTGGCCGGCATCGCGAAATCGATCGTGCCCGTCGCCTGCCCGCCGATCCCCATCCCCGGCACGAACGCCTGAAGGATGCTGAGATCGAGCGATTCGATGCGGGATTGCACCGCGATTTCCTGCCCGAACGTTCCCGCCAGCCGCACCTGCCCTTGCGGCAGCACGATCGTGGCCGGGGCAAGCGTCCACCCCGCGCGGGTGCTGGCGATCTGCGCCGGCGCGGCAAGGCGGAAGGGGATCCTGTTCACCGCGCCCGTCGCGTTGGCGCGGATCAGCGTCGGGGTGATCGCTGCCTGCATCGCCACGTTGAACGGCACGCCGCTGCGCCCATCGGCGGTCAGCGCGATCTGCCCGGCGCCATTCGCATAGCGGATCCGCGCCTGCGTGCTGGCGATCGTCAGCGTATCGCGGCGCACGCCCGTCAGCCGCGCATCGCCGGTGATCGAGGGCCCCGCCGGCAGCAGCAGGGCGGTCGCGCGGATGATCCCGCCCTGGATCGTGATCGGCGGGGATGCGGGGATGCGGGCATTGTTCGCGCGCGCCAGCACGTCGGCGCGCTGCACCTTGCCCTGCGCGGCCAGTTGCACCGTGCCGTCGAACCCCGAGCCGCTGGCACGCAGCGTCCCCGCGAACGGGCCGGCGGCGGTCTGGGCGATGCTGCCGCTGAAATCGATGCCGGCAAACCGCGCCGCGCGAACGTCCAGCGTCAGCGGCCCCCGGCCCGAGCGCAGCAGCAGATCGGCGGAAAACGGACCGTAGGGCGATCCGCCTGTGGCCCGGATCCGGTAGCCGGCGGCGGTGCCGATCAGTTCGGCCTCCACATCGCTCAACTGGATACCCACGTTCGGCCGGGCCGCGCGCAGCCGCACCACCGGGCGCGCGATCGTGCCCGTGGCCGTCACCGCCACCGGGCCGTACCTGGCCGAGCTGCCGACGGCGCGGAAATCGATCCGGCCGTCCGCCCGGTAGCTGCCGCCGCCGCCGGTGATGCGGAACTGCGGCGCGTTCATGCGCAGATTGGCGACGGTGGCGACGCCCTCCGGCGTGAAGCCGACATCGGCCGTGATGATCGCGTTGCCACCCAGGAAGTCACGCACGGAGGCGTTGTCGAGCCGCCGCGTCTCCACCCGTACCCGCCCCTTTATCCCGAACCCGCCGTTCGGCCCGGTGACCAGTTCGGCATCGGTGACGACGTTGATCCGGCCGAGGCCATCGACCTGATAGTCGTTCACCCGCCCCTTGAGCGCGCCGGTATAGGTGCCCCTGGCGATATCGGCGACGATGATCGCGGTGGCATCGATCCGGTCGGACCGGAGACGCAGATTGTCGGACAGCACCCGCCCGCCGCTATAGGCAAGATCGCCATCGACGCGCAGGTTGGTGAGCAGGCCGCCCGCCGCGGCGTTGAGCCCGGAGACGCGGCGCGCGGTGGCATGGACGGGAATCAGGATGCGATCCGCATCGATCGTCGCCCGGCCGCTGGCGACCAGCCCGTCGATGCCGAGTTCGCCGAAGCCGATCGCCGTGGCGGTGGCGCGGTAGGTGACGGTGGGTGTGGCGAAGGGGCCGTCCAGCAGCAACTGCACCCGCGCATCCCGCGCACGGACATTGTCGGCAATGGCGCCGGCGCGGAGCAGATCGGCATCGACGCGCAGATTGCCGAACCGGCTGGTCGCCAGATCGATCAGCCCCTGCGCATCGACCTTGAGCGCGGCGGAGCGCAGCGCGACGCGGGTATCGACCCGCCGTTCGGCCAGCTTCGCGATCAGGTCCACCGAAACTCCGGGCTCGACCAGCCGCGCCGCCGGACCGGCCGGCAGGATCAGCCCGGGACGCGTCATGCCCTTTGCCCGGAAATCGCCCGAGCGCCCGGTCAGCGCGAGATCGGCAATCGACTGCCCCGCGATCGTGCCGGACGCCCTGCCCTGCCAGTCGCTCCACGCGCCGCGCCCGGCGACCTGGAAGGTGAGCGGCTTGCCCCGGCGCGCATAACTGTCGACCAGCCCGCCGGCAGGCGCGGTGAGCCTGGCATCGACGATCAGGCGGTTCTCGTCCGGCACGGCGTCCAGCGCCAGCACCAGCCGGTCGCCGCCGGCCACGCCCGGTGCGATCTGCGCCGCTGCATCCGCGTTGATGCGGGCACGGCCGTCGGCGATGTCGGCCGATCCGTTCAGCGCGACGATGTGGCGCCTGCCGGTGACCGGCGGCTCGACGACGAAGCGACGCACCGCCAGTTTGCCGATCGCCACGTCGATATCCGGCAGCAGGGGCGCATCCGGATCGGTCGGAACCGGCCGGAGGACGGGCAGGCGGGCGAGCGTGATCGTGCCCGCGCTCAGTTCGCGCAGGTCGACCAGCCCGTTGACGTAGGCGAACGGGCGCCAGTCCACCGTCACCGCCGGGGCGGAGAGGAACACGCCGCGTGTGTCGCGCACGCTGAGATCGACGAGCGTCATCCGGCCGTAGAGCGATCCGTCGATCCGGCCGACGTTGACGCGCATTCCCGATGCGGTTTCGAACGCATTGACCTGGCCTGCCACGAAGCCGCGCCCCGGCCCGGTGTTCAGCCCCAGCACGACGAGGACGACGAGCAGGATCAGCGCGGCAACCACGCCGGCGGCCCACTTCAGGATACGGGAGACGGCCGGGCGCATCAGAATGCCTGCCCGATCGAAAAATAGACCGCGATCTTCGGATCCCCAGCGCGTCGCCCGAGCGGCGTGGCGACATCGACGCGGAGGGGGCCGAAATTGGTGTAATAGCGCCCGCCTATGCCGGCACCGTAACGCAGCCCGGAGAAGCCCGGCGTCGTCGATCCATATACCTGCCCGGCATCGACGAACGGCACGACGCCGAAATTGCCGAACCTGTAGCGCCCCTCGATCGCGAACTCGTTGACCGATCGCCCGCCGAGCGGATCGCCGTTGGCGTCCTTCGGCCCGAGTTCCTGATAGCCGAACCCGCGCACCGATCCGCCCCCGCCGGAATAGAGCCGCCGCGACGGCGCGATGTCGTCGCGCGCCACGCCCGGGATCGATCCGACGCGGACGCGCCCGGCCAGCACCAGCGACTGCATTACCGGGAAGTAGGCACTCCCTTCGATCAGCACGCGGGCATAGCCGTCAAACCCGCCGCCCGATCTTTTCTGCGCCTCCGGGCTGAGCCGCCCGGTGACGCGGAACCCCGTGGCCGGATCGAGCAGGCTGTCCGATGCGTCGTAGCCCAGTTGCAGCGGGATCGCGGCGATGAAGTAGGTGCTCTTTTCGCGGGCGGTCAGCTCCGTCGCGAACCGGCTCTCGCGGGTGGCGATGATCTCGCCGCCCACGGAGTAGGTCCACCTCTTCTGCCAGATCGGCGTGCTCTGGCGGGACAGGCTGCCCGACAGCGTGATCGTCTGCGCGTTATAGGCGTCGAAATCCTGCCGGGCGACATCGGCGCCGAGCTGGAACGTGCGATCGCGCAGGCCCGCATTGGAGCGGCGGAAGGTGGCGTTGATACCCTGCTGCTGCGTGCCGGCCACCGCGCCGAGGCTGAGCGCGCCTTCGTCGGGGAACAGGTTGCGGTGGGTCCAGCTGCCCTGAACCTTGATCCCCTCGCCCGTGCCGTAGCCACCGCTGGCGGCAAGGCTGCGCCACGGCCCCTTAGTCTGGCGAACGAGCAGGTCGACCGCCTCGGTGCCGTCCGCGCCGGCCACCTGGGTGCGCACCGGCTCCACCGCCACGGTCGAGAACAGGCTGGTGGCGACGAGTGCCTGGCGCAGATCGTCCACCTTGCGGCTGTCATAAAGCTGCCCCGGCTTGAACCGCGCCAGCAGATCGATGTGTTCGGCACCGAACACCGGATCGCCGGCGACCTGGAAACCGCCGAACGTGGCGCGCGGCCCGGAATCCACCGGCAGCGTGTAATCGCCGACGTGCGCCGCCTCGTCGAGCAACACGTCGCGCGCGCCTACCGCAACGAAGGGATAGCCCTGCTCCGGCAGTCGCAGCGCCACGTTCGCCTCCGCCGTCTCGATCACCGCGGCGACGATCGGCGCGCCGCTCTTTAGCCCGAGGGCATCGTAGGCCAGCCGCGGCGGCACCGTCTCCGGCCCGGTGACGGTTACCGTGCCGAGCGCGTAGCGTGCGCCCGGCGTGGCCGTCAGCGTCACCGCGACACGGCCCGGCTGATCCACCAGTCGATCGACGACCGACGTGGCGATCCCGTCATAATAACCTTCGGAACGGAGCAGCCGCTCGGCAAGCTTGACGTCTTCCTCGGCGCGGGCGGAAACCTGCGCGGCATTGGCGGCCTTCTTGCCGCCCTCCACCAGCGCGGAGAGTTCGCGGAACCGCCCCTCCAGCCCGATGTCCTTCAACCCGACGACCTGCACCGTATAGCGCAGATCGCTCGACGTCTCGTCCGCCACCGCAATGGCGGGGGGCGGAGTCGCGTCGAAGGTGGCGATCGGCGGCAACGGCAAGGCCAGTTCGGGATCGGTGGGCGCGGCGTCCGGCAAAGTCGGCGGCACGGCGGGCGGCACGGGCGCGATCGATTCGAGCGGGGGCAACGCGGCCTCGAACGCGGGATCGTCCAGCAGCGGATCGGCGGGCTGCGCGGCAGCGGCGGATGCCGTGCCGAGGATCGCCGCGAGCGCCGCCGTCTTTCCGTACCCACGCATGCGCAACGAATTCTCCGGCCCGTGCCGGCATGCACCGATGCATCCCTGCTTGCACAACCTTTTAACGATGTTTGCCGTGTTGCAAAGCAACGAAGCCGTTCCGGCGTCGAACCCGAATCGCAAGTCGCGCGTTGGGCCGGATGCAGGGGGACGACGAACGCGCATGGCCCAGACAAGCAACCGCGGACTTTCCGCCGACACGCCGACGGAAATACCCGCAGCTGGCTGGTGGGAGATCCTGAAGCGCGTCTACGTGAAGACCGGCAACGACAATATCGGGCTGCTCGCCGCCGGGGTCGCCTTCTATGCGTTCCTCGCCTTCGTGCCGCTGCTCGGCGCGCTCATCATGACCTATGGATTGATCGCGGATCCCTCCAAGATCGCCGACGATATGAAGACGGTGATCGATCTGGTCCCGGCCGATGCGGCGCGGTTGATCTACGATCAGCTGATCAGCCTCAGCACCTCGGCGGCGGGCAAGAAGGGCCTCGGCCTGGCCATCGCGCTTCTCGTCTCGATCTATGGCGCGATGCGCGCGGCGAGCGGGATCATGATGGCGCTGAACGTGATCTACGAACAGCCGGAGAAACGCAGCATCATCCGCACGACGGCGATATCGGCGCTGATCACCATCGGTGCGGTGGTGGTCGCGATCGTCGGGCTGCTCTCGGCCTCGGTGCTGGCGTTCCTCGAAACGGTGTTCTGGCAACTGGGCGGGGCGACAGCCTTCCTCATCAAGCTGGCGACCTGGCTGTTTGCCGGCGGGCTTGCCGCGTTCGGCATCGCGATGGTCTACCGGATCGGGCCGGACCGGCACGACGCCAAGTGGCGCTGGCTCAGCATGGGATCGATCGTCGCGACGCTCCTGTGGGTGGCCGCGACGGTCGGCTTCGGAATCTACGCCTCCAAGTTCGGCGACTATAACGCCACGTACGGATCGCTCGGCGCGGTCGTCGTGCTGCTGATGTGGCTGTTCGTGTCGTCCTACGCGATCCTGCTCGGCGCCGAACTCAACGCCGAGAGCGAGCGCCAGACCAGCCGCGACAGCACTACCGGGCCGGAAAAGCCGCTCGGCACGCGGGGCGCGACGGTCGCCGACACGCTGCCGCCGAAAGCCGGCTGAAGCAAAGCGGCGGCGCCCGACGGGTTCAGCCTTTGAGGCGGGATGCCTTGAACGCCAGCTCGCTGCGGGCGGGCACGACGATGTCCGCGCCGGTGCGGGGGTTCTTGGCGTTACGCTCCGGCCGGTCCTTGTTGCGGAAAGTGCCGAAGCCGGGAACGGTGATTCGCCCGCCGCCTTGCGCCACCTTGCCGATCGACGAGAGCACTGCATCGATCGCCTTGTCGGCCTCGGCCTTGCTGCTGCCGAGTTTCTGCGCGACGCTCTCCACCAGAAGCGCTTTCGACATCCATCCTCTCCTTTTCGCTCGTAGCTTTTGCTTGTAGCGGCATGGTTGTTGCGCATTCCGACGCCCCTGTCACGGGGGGTGTCGCGGCCGAGCGGCGCTGCGAAATGAGGAGGGCACGCCTGTGAACGAGACGATCCTGCGCTTCGGCTATCCGGCAACCCTGATCGCCGAATATCGCCACTGGGTCGTGCTGCTGCGCCCCGAACAGCCGACGCTGGGCAGCCTCGTCCTGGCGGCAAGGGGCGAGGCGGAGGCGTTTTCCGATCTGCCGGCGGAGGCCTTCGCCGAACTGGCGACCGTCACCAGCGCGATCGAACGCACGCTGCGCGATGCCGTGGGCTATGCCCGCATCAACTATCTGATGCTGATGATGGTCGATCGCCACGTCCACTTCCACGTCCTGCCCCGCTATGAGGGCGAGCGGACGGCCGCCGGGGTGACGGTGCCCGACAAGGGCTGGCCGAAGGCCCCGGCGCTGGGCGATGCGGTGGCGCCGGGCGAGACTGGAATTGCGGCACTCGCGGCCTGGCTGCGCGGGCGCTGGCCCGACCAGGACGAAGCCTAGTGGCCGGCCGCGGCCCAATCGGCGGTAAGCGCCCGCGCGGCCTCCAGGTCGGTCAGATAGTCGACCTCCTGCCAGCGTTCGCCTTCTATCAAGACGGTGCCGACGACGCCTGTCGCCGCAATCTGATCGATGACGCGCAGATACCAGCTGGTCGTGCCCTCGGCGGTGTGCATGGCGCGATCGACCGCGTCGATGAACAGCCCCGCGCCGTCACCGCGAAAGGCGAGCATTCCGATCGATTCGGCGTTGCACTCGTCCGGCCCCAGCAGCTTGCCGATTCGCACCAGCCTGTCGCCATCGCGCAGCACCTTCATGTCGTCGGCATCATAGCCGGGCTTGCGATCTACCGTCACCGTTATGGGAGCCACCGCGCCCGCCAGCACGCGATCGATCAGAGTCGAGGGCACCAGCGTATCGCCGTTGAGCAGCAGCGTTTCCCCGGCAAAGCGTTCGCGGGCCATCCACACCGATCCCAGATTGTCTGCAACCTGGTAGAACGGGTTGAACAACGTCTCGACACGATTGCGGCCGTCCCCGCGCGCCGCGATCACCGCGGCGACCAGATCGTGATGAAACCCGGTCACCACCGTCACCTGCTCGATCCCGCTGGCGGAGAGCGCATCCAGTTGCCATTCCAGCAGGGTGCGGCCGGAAAGCTCCAGCAGGCACTTCGGCCGGTCCTCGGTGTACGGGTAGAGGCGGGATCCCTTGCCCGCGCTCAGGATGATGGCCTTGCTGATCGTCATGCAGCCAGCCTCCGCCATCTTTCCGTGGCGAAATCATGACGCGGTGGACGGCGATCCTGCTCGCGGGGGAGCGGCCGGGCGGCGATCCGCTCGCCGCGGCCGAGGGCGTGGCGTTCAAGGCGCTGATCCCCGTCGCCGGCGAGGCGATGGTGGCGCGGGTGGCGCGCACCCTGCTCGCCTGCCCGTCGATCGGCGATATCGTCATCCTCGCGCAGGAGCCGGAGCGGCTGCTGGCGCTGTCGCCCGAATGGATCGGCCGGGATCCGCGAATCCGCACGGCCGTCGCGGCAAGCGGCATCTCGGCATCGCTGGCGGCGGTGGCCGGCAGCGATGTTGCGCCGTGGCCGGTGCTGGTGACGACTGCGGACCACCCCCTGCTCACCGCCGAGATGGTCGAGCATTTCATCGCCGGCGCGGGCGACGCCGACGTTGCCGTGGCGATGGCGGAGCGGGGGACGGTGCTGGCGGCTTATCCCGACAATCGGCGGACCTGGCTGAAGCTGCGCGACGGCGCCTGGTCCGGCGCCAACCTGTTCGCGCTCCAGGGCGCGACGGCGCACGGCGCGCTCGCCGCCTGGGCGGCGGTGGAGCAGGATCGCAAGAAGGCGCTGCGGCTGCTCGTCCATTTCGGGCCGTGGCTGGCGGTCCGCGCGCTGACCCGGACGATCGGCCTGCACGATGCCATCGCCCGCGCCGGGCGGAGGCTCGGCCTGAGCGCCCGGCTGGTGGCGATGCCGCAGGCGGAGGCGGCGATCGACGTCGACAAGCCGGCGGACCTGGCGCTGGCCACCCGGATCCTGGCGGCGCGGGCCGTTCAGGCGGGCCGCGCGGATCCGAGCTGACGGTAGAGGACCGCGACGAGAACGGTCCACAGCGCCGTCGCCGCGGCGGCGAGGATCGCCATCAGCAGCGCGACCAGCAGGGATGCCAGTTCGGTGCCGCCGATCGCGCGCCCGACGATCATCAGCACCGCGCCGCCGGCAAAGAGCAGCGCCGCGCCGACCACCGTCGCTGCCGCAAGCGCGATCAGCGTCAGCCCGAGCAGCCGGCCCGCCACCCCGCGGGTCACCGCGAAGCTGTCGCGGAACACGGCCAGCGGCGTTGCCCGCTTATCCGCCACCACCGCCCACATCGGCAGCAGCCGCACCCACAGCCATACCGTCACCGCCAGCATCGCGCCGTTGGCGAGCGCCGTCAGCCCGCCCGGCGCGCCACCGCGCTGCACGTCGATCAGGCTGGCCAGCGCCACCGGCACGCTCGCCACCACAGACAGCGCGATCAGCAGCACCACCATCGCCGCCGCGATCGGCAACCTGCGCAGCGCCAGCCGGAAGCTTTCCGACACGCTGATGCTGGGCCGCAGCACCAGAGCGGATATCGCGATGATCCCGGTCAGCATCAGCGCGTAGACCGGCAACAGCCACAGCAGCCACGGCCCTTGGGGCAGGCGATCGTTCACGGGATCGGGGATGACCTGCGTCAGCAGCAGCATCGCTGCGCCGATCGTCGCCAACGACACCGGCACCAGCAAGGCCGCTTCGGCGCGGACGAACCCCCACGCTTCATCCCACACCCGGCCAATCGAAATTTGCGCCATGCCGATCCTTCAATCTTCGCTCCGCGCTCTATCCCGACCGGCCGAACCGGGCAATCGCCGCCGCGTGGCGGGTTGCGTGATCGCGGCCGGCGGCACATCTCGGGAAAATGACGAACGGCGACATCAGCACCGGGCCCGACGGGACGAACGGGACCGACGGAATCGAGTGGCGGGTGAGCGGCGGTGCCGTCCCCTACCCGCAGGCGCTCGCCGAGATGGAGGCGCGCGCGGCCGCGATTCGGGAGGGCAGCGCGGGCGAGCTGATCTGGCTGCTCGAACATCCGCCGCTCTACACCGCCGGCACGTCAGCCACGGCGGACGAGCTGCTCGCCCCCGAACGCTTCCCGGTTTTCCCGACCGGGCGCGGCGGCCGCTACACCTATCACGGGCCGGGGCAGCGTGTCGGCTACGTGCTGCTCGATCTGGAGCGGCGGGGGCGCGACGTGCGCGCCTATGTCCACGCGCTCGAAGGCTGGGTGATGGCCGCGCTCGCGGCATGCGGCGTCGCCGCGCACGCCGCCGAAGGGCGGATCGGGATCTGGGTCGATTCGCCGGGTGGCGAGGCCAAGATCGGCGCGATCGGGGTCAGGGTACGGCGCTGGGTGACGCTGCACGGTTTCTCGATCAACGTTTCCCCCGATCTGTCTCATTTCGGCGGTATCGTGCCGTGCGGGCTGGCGGAATATCCGGTCACCAGCCTGTCGGCGCTGGGGACTCCGGCGACGTTGGCGGATGTCGATCGGGCGCTGGCGGCAACGCTCGACGATTTCCTGCGTGGCCTATGCCGCAGTGCGGAGAAGGCTTGAGGGCAAGCGGGTTCTACTCTAATGTCCACCGTGATTTGGGTATTAAGGCCTCCAAGGGCCGACCAGATCCTGGACCTAGGGAGTCAAAGATGCGTGACCTTTTCTCCAAGCTGATGACCGGCTCGATGATTGCCGGTGCGGCGCTGCTCGTTTCGGCTTGCGGCGGCAGCGAGACTGCCAACACTGCCGAGACGAACCTGACCGAGATGAACTCCATGGACACGATGGAGAGCGGCTCGATGAACGACGTGACCGCCGTTGACGGCGCGATGGCCGACACGAACATGTCGATGGACGCCAACATGGCTGCCCCGACGGACACGATGGACGCCAACATGTCCACCGACACCAACACGACCAGCAACGCGATGTAATTTCGCGTTCGCGAATGTGTTGATGCGAGGGGCCGTCCGGTTTTGCCGGGCGGCCCCTTTCGTATTGGGGACCGCGGATCGCGTGCCCCGAGCGCCGCCCCGGCGGCTCCTCCCGATCACCCTTTCGGCCCCGACCGGCGGCAAGGTCGCTCGTGACGAAGCTGGATTCGCTGGACGAACCCGGTTAATGAAGCCGGGGTTCCGGGATGGGCGACGGGTATGCGTTTCAACAGGTTCGGTGGTTTGCTGGCTTTCGCGGCTCTGGCCGGATCGGCCGCGATGCCGGCATCGGCGGCCTTGTTCTGGCTCCCGCCCGATTTCTCCGGCGCACCCGTCAGCGGGGGCGAGCCGGGGATCGGGCTGGCCATGCCGGGCGCGACGGAAAAGGAATTGCAGGCCCACCTGCTGTGGAACATGCGCGCGGGGCTCAACGTGGCCGCGCTGCAGTGTCAGTTCTCGCCGGTGCTGCTCAGCGTGCGCAACTATAACGATCTGCTGCGGCAGCACGGCGCCGAACTGGCGGCCGCCTACACGCTGATCGGCAGCTACTTCAAACGGACGGGCGGCAAGGGCTGGCAGACGGCTCTCGATCAGTACACGACCAGGACGTATAACGGCTTCTCCACGCTACATGCGCAGCTCGGCTTCTGCGAGACCGCCGGATCGATCGGGCGGGAGGCGCTGGATCAGCCCAAGGGCTCGCTCTACCTGACCGCCAAGGCGCGCATGCGCGAGTTCCGCAACAGCCTGATCCCACAGGGTGATCGCCTGTTCGGCCGCCAGCTGGCGACGATCAGCGCCCGGCCGCTGCCGCCGCTGAACGAAGAATGCTGGGACAAGAAGAACGTGCTGCGCAAGAAGTGCTGGTCGCTCGCCGGGCTCTGAGCCGGAGAACGCCGCTACAGCGTCAACGCAGCCCGACGACCTTGTGGGTCTGCACCGACAGCCGCCAGCGCGGATTGGCCATGACGAAGCGGATCGTCGCGGCCTGCGTATCGACCGGCAAGCTCCCGTCCATCGGCTGAACGAGCAGATGGTCGAAGTCCCACCCCTCCATCGCGCGGTGGTCGATCCCCGGCTGGGGCCACACGAGCTTCAGCTCGTTGCCGGTGCGCTGGACGATCGTGGTGCCGGCCTTCGGGCTGACGCAGATCCAGTCGATCCCCTCCGGTACGGGCAACGTGCCGTTGGTCTCGATCGCGATGTCGAACCGGGCGGCGTGCAGCGCATCGATCAACCCGGCATCGACCTGGAGCAACGGCTCGCCACCCGTCAGCACCGCCAGCGCACGGGGCGCCTCCTGCTCCAGCCCGGCCGCCCAGAGTTCCGCGGCGCGAGCGGCGACGGCTGCGGCATCGCCGTAGCGCCCGCCATTGTCGCCGTTCATGCCGACGAAATCCGTGTCGCAGAAGGTGCAGTCGGCGGTGGCGCGATCCTCCTCGCGGCCGGACCATAAATTGCATCCGGTGAAGCGGATGAACACCGCGCGCCGCCCCGCCTGCAGGCCTTCGCCCTGCAGGGTAAGGAACATCTCCTTGATCGCATAGCTTGCCATGGGCTCAACCCGCCGCGGCGTAGTGCGTCGGATCGGGAATGCCCGCCGCTGTGTAGCCGGCCGCGCGCAGGCGGCAGCTGTCGCATGTCCCGCAGTGGAGCCCGTCCGGTGTCGGGTCGTAGCAGGACCAGCTCTGCCCGGCATCCAGGCCCAGCCGCGCCGCCTCCAGCGCGATCTCGGCCTTGCTCATCGCCAGCAGCGGCGTGTGGATCCTGAAGCGGTCGCCCTCGACGCCCGCCTTCGTCGCCAGATCGGCCAGATTCTGGAAGGCGGTGACGAATTCCGGCCGGCAATCCGGATAGCCCGAATAATCGAGCGCGTTGACGCCGATGAAGATGTCCCGCGCGCCGCACGCCTCGGCCCAGCCGAGCGCCAGGGAGAGAAAGATCGTGTTGCGCGCCGGCACGTAGGTGACCGGGATATCGCTGCCGACACCATCCTTGGGCACCGCGATGTCGGCGGTCAGCGCCGATCCGCCGAACAGCGATAGATCGATCGGCAGGACGATGTGGCGCGCCGCCTCCAGCATCGCCGCCACGCGTGCCGCCGCCTCCAGTTCGATCCGGTGGCGCTGGTTATAGTCGATCGTCAGCGCGTGGACGGCAAATCCCGCCTCCCGCGCGATCCCGCCCGCGACCATCGAGTCGAGTCCGCCGGAGAGCAGGACGATGGCGGGGCGCGATGATGGCAAAGGCTGGGGTGTCGGCATGGGGTGGCCCGCTAGAGCAAATCCGCGCGGCACGTAACCCCATCAAAAGAAGGGCCGCCTCGTCGGAGGCGGCCCAAGGGGGGCTTCTCAGCCTGCTAGGAAGAAGAGCGTGTCTGACTGGACACCCGATCCTGATACGCCGCCCCAGGTGGATGCCAGCTTAACGCATCCCGCCCGAACGCCGATTGTAACGAACTTTGTCCAGCTCAACCGAGCGAGGCGGGTTCGATCGGGAAGCTGCGCGCACAAAACGCGCAGTCGACCCGAATGAAGCCGTCTGCCTCGGCCATCCCGGCCCGCTCGTCGGCAGGGAAGCGCCCGAGCACGTCGCGGATATGGTCCAGGTTGCAGCGGCAGCCGCGCGACAGCGGCGCCATCGGCAGCACGCGGACCTCGGCCTCCTCGTTGAACAGCCGCCAGGCGATCTGCTCGAGCGGCAGCGAAGGATCGGTCATCTCGGCCGCCGTCAACGTACTGCCGAGCAGGCTGACATGCTCCCATTCCGGATGGTCGAGCCGGGTGTGCAGCCGCTCACGCCCCTCCTCGCCCTCGGGGAGGTGCTGGATCAGCACGCCGCCCGCTACATGCCCGCCGCCCGGCGCATCGGCCACGGCAAGGCGGACGAGGCTGGGTATCTGCTCGGACTGGCTGAAATAGCTTTCCGCGGCATCGGCCAGCGATGCGCCGTCCAGCGGCACGATGCCCTGGTAGCGCTCGCCAGTGGCCGCCTGATCGAAGGTGATCGCCAGATAGCCCTTGCCGAACAGGGCGAACAGCGACGGATTCACCGGCCCCTCGGCCAGCCGGTCGGGATCGTGGCGAACGTAGCCGCGCATCTCCCCGCCCTTGTAATCGCACACCAGCAGATCGACGATGCCGCCCTCGCTCTGCGCCTGGATGGTCAGCTGGCCGCCGACATCCTTCAGCAACGTGCCGAACAACGCAGTCAGCGTCAGCGCCTCGGCCAGCAGCCGCTCGATCACCGGCGGGTAGCCGTGGTTGCTCAGGATCGCGTCCAGCACCGGGCCGATCCGAACGATCCGCCCGCGGGCGTGCCGCGCCGGGATGGTGAAGCCAAGCGCGGTGTCGACATGGCCGATCACCGCGCGATAGCCCTCCTTGGGGGTGTAATCAGCCAATCGGAAACTCCATCGTCACCCTGAACCTGGCGTCAGGGTCCATTCGCTGGCCGCCCCGGAATGGGCGAAGTGGGGAATGGGTGCCGGAACAAGTTCAGGATGACCGGGCAGGATTTCAACCCTTCGCCGGCCACCTCAGCCAAGCAGGCCGAAGCACCACAGCAGGACCGATTTCTGCGCGTGCAGGCGGTTCTCCGCCTCGTCCCAGATCGCCGATTGCGGCCCGTCGATCACCGCGTCGGCCACTTCCTCGCCGCGGTGCGCGGGCAGGCAGTGGAGGAAGACGGCGCCCTCGGCGGCCCCCGCCATGATCTCCGGCGTGACCTGATAGGGTGACAGCGCGGCGATCTTGGCCTCGGCATGGGATTGCCCCATCGAGATCCAGGTATCGGTGACGACGACATCGGCACCGGCAACGGCCTTGGCCGGATCGCGGACGATCTGCACGGTGGCGCCGCGGGAGAGCGCCCCCTCCAGCACCTCGATCGCCGGATCGTAGCCCGCCGGGCAGCCGATCCGCACCTCGAACCCCATCAGGCTGCCCGCCTCGACGATCGAGTGGAGCATGTTGTTGCCGTCGCCCAGCCACGCCCAGCGGGTTCCCGCCAGCGCCGCCTTGCGATCGATCACGGTCAGCATGTCGGCCATCACCTGGCACGGATGCGACCAGTCGGTCAGGCCGTTGATCACCGGCACGCTGGCATGTGCCGCGAGTTCGGCAACCTTGGCATGATCGTCGGTGCGAATCATGATCGCATCGACGTAGCGCGACAGCACGCGCGCCGTATCCGCCACCGATTCGCCGCGGCCGAGCTGCATCGATCCGGCATCCATCACGATCGTCGTGCCGCCGAGCTGGCGCATCGCCATGTCGAACGACACGCGCGTCCGCGTCGAGTTCTTTTCGAAGATCATCGCCAGCGTGTGCCCGGCCAGCGGCGCATCGGCATCGGCGCGGCCCTTCGGCCAGCCGGCCCGTGCCTGCTTGCGCTCGACCGCGTCGCCCAGCATCGCCGCGATCGCCTCGGCCCCGGCATCCGCCAGATCGAGGAAATGGCGCACGGGGGTGAGGGGCGCGCTCATGCCGCCTGCGGGATCTGATAGTCCCGCGCGGCGGAGGACAGCTTGTCGATACACTCGGCGATGTGGCTCTCGTCGATGATCAGCGGCGGCAGGATCCGCACGACATTGTCGCCGGCCGACACGGTCAGCAGCCCGTGACGGTCACGCAGGTGCGCCACGAAGGCGCGCGGATCGGTCTTGAGCTTCAGCCCGAGCATCAGCCCGACGCCGCGGACGCTTTCGAACAGATGATCGTGATTGGGGATCATCTGTTCCAGGCCGGAGCGCAGCCGATTGCCCATCGTGCGGACGTTCTCCAGGAACGCATCGTTGGCGACGACGTCCATGATCGCGGTGCCAGCCGCCATCGCCAGCGGATTGCCGCCATAGGTGGAGCCGTGGGTGCCGAACACCAGTCCCTTGGCGGCCTCCTCCGTGGCGAGGCACGCGCCGAGCGGAAAGCCGCCGCCGATGCCCTTGGCCACCGCCATCACGTCGGGCGTGATGCCGTATTGATCGTGCGCGAAGAAGGTCCCGCTCCGGGCGAAGCCGCACTGCACCTCGTCGAGGATCAGCAGCAGCCCCTTGTCGTCGCAGATCCGCCGGAGACCCCGCAGGAAATCGAGCGTGGCCGGCATCACCCCGCCCTCGCCCTGGATCGGCTCGACCAGGAAGCCGGCGGTGAAATCGTCCACCGCCGCCTCGGCCGCGGCGAGATCGTTGAACGGCAGCACGGTGAAGCCCGGCAGCAGAGGTTCGAACCCGTCGCGCATCTTCGGCTGGTTGGTGGCCGAGATCGTGCCGAGCGTCCGCCCGTGAAAGGCGTTCGAGAAACTGATGATCTTGTGCCGGCCGGGCTCGCCACCGGCATAATGATAGCGGCGCACCGTCTTGATCGCGCACTCCACCGCTTCCGCGCCGGAATTGGTGAAGAACACGGTGTCGGCAAAGGTCGTATCGACCAGCCGCGCCGCCAGCGCCTCGCCCTGCGGGCTGCCGTAGAGGTGGGATACGTGCATCAGCGTCGCCGCCTGATCCTGGATCGCCTTCACCAGCGTGGGATGACCGTGGCCGAGGATATTGACCGCGATGCCGCTGGCGAAATCGAGATAGCGTTCGCCGCGCTCCCCGATCAGGTAGCAGCCCTCGCCTCGCACCGGCCGCACGTCACACCGCGGGTAGACGGGCATGAGCGGGGGGGTAGGCATCGACTGCTCCCTTTCGAGCAAGAGTGGTCCCGAAACGCAAAAAGGCGGCCCAAACGGCCGCCTCGCGCGGAGCGCGCCTTTACCGTCGAACGAGGCCCTTCGTCAACGGCCCGCGCCGGCCGCCCTGCTCGCGCTTGCGTCAGGCCTTCAGCCGCCAGCCGCGCGCCAGCACCGCGTAGCAGATCACCGCCAGGACGCAGTTGATCCCGAGCAGCAGCAGCGCGCCCAGCAGGATCGGCGAATCGGCCTGGCCGAGAAAACCGTAGCGGAACCCGGAGATCACGTAGAAAAACGGGTTGGCGTGGCTGATCGCCCCGAACACGCCGTGCATCGCGTCCACCGAGTAGAAGGTGCCCGACAATAACGACAGCGGCTGAACGACGAAGTTGGTCACCGCCGCGGCATGATCGAATTTCTCCGCCCAGATCGACGTCAGCACCCCGAAGAAGGACAGCAGCGCCGATCCCATCACGCCGAACCAGAGCACCGCCCACAGGTGCTGGGGGATTACGTGCACGCCGGGCCACAGCAGCATGGCCAGCCACACCGCCCCGCCGACCAGAGCGGCCCGCGTCATGGCGGCGGCGACCATGGCGGTCAGCAGCTCGCCCGTGGAAAGCGGCGGCATCAGATAATCGACGATCGTCCCCTGGATCTTGCCGACCAGCAGCGAGAAGCTGGAATTGGCAAACGCATTCTGCATCATGCCCATCATGATGAGCCCCGGCGCGATGAAGGTGGCGAACGGCACCCCCATCACCGTGCGATCGGCACGGCCCAGCGCGACCGAGAAGATCACGAGAAACAGCAGGGTGGTCATGGCCGGCGCCCAGATGGTCTGAAGCTGCACCTTGAAGAAACGGCGCACCTCCTTCACATAGAGGGTGCGCAATCCCCCCCAGTTCACGATCGGGAGCACCGGTACACCGGGGGCGGGCAGCGCCCTGTTTGAAGGCTGGTCCATGGGCCACCGCCTATCGGCTGCCGGCCGTGCCCGCAAGCGGCGCGGTGTTAAGACTTTGAAGGACGTGGGAATGGCCTGGACCGACGAACGCATCGATCAGCTCAAGCGCCTCTGGGAACAGGGGATGACGGCAAGCCAGATCGCCGAGGATCTGGGCGGGGTGAGCCGCAATGCCGTGATCGGCAAGGCGCACCGCCTCGGCCTGCAATCGCGCCCCTCCCCCGTCCGGTCGAGCGAGGCGGCCTCCGCAGCGCCGGTCGTGGAAGAAACGGCAGCCGCGGCCGAGCCGCCGGCCGTGCAGCCGGAGGCTGCCGCGCCGATCGAGGTGGCCGCGCCGCCGGTGATCGACGATGTCGAGGAAGATTCGGACGACGCGGATGAAACGCCCGTCGTCGCCGCACCTCCGCCACCCCCGCCGCAGCCGATGGTCCGCTCGATCGGGCCCGGCGGTTTCCAGCGGCAGGGCCCCGGCGATCAGCAGCCCCCCGCCACCCCGGCACCGCCGCGCCGCCTGGTCCCCGCGCGGCCGACTGCGGAGATGGCCGGCAAGACCAGCCTGCTCGAATTGAACGACAAGATCTGCAAGTGGCCGATCGGCCATCCCGGCGAACCGGACTTCCATTTCTGTGGGCGCCCGATCAATCCGGGCTTTCCCTACTGCCTGGATCATTGCTCCGTCGCGTATCAGGCGCAGCTGCCCCGCCGCGACCGCCGCCCGCCGCCGCCGCTGCCGTTCGGCGGCCCGCGCGTCCGCTAAGCCGAACGAGCGGAACGGATCGGGATCAGACGGCTGGCGTCGGCCGCCAACCTCGATTAGTCCCCGATCCATGGCCGACGATCTCTTCGCACGCCCCGCCCCGGTCTCCGGCACCTACGATGCTTCCTCGATCGAGGTGCTGGAGGGGCTGGAGCCGGTGCGCCGCCGCCCCGGAATGTATGTCGGCGGCACGGACGAGCGCGCGCTGCACCACCTTGCCGCCGAAGTGCTCGACAATGCGATGGACGAGGCCGTCGCCGGCCACGCCAGCCGCATCGAGGTTACGCTGGAGGCGGGCAACCGCCTGACGATCTCCGATAACGGCCGCGGCATTCCGGTCGATCCGCATCCGAAATATCCCGGCAAGTCGGCGCTGGAGGTGATCCTCACCACGCTGCATTCCGGCGGCAAGTCCAGCGACAAGGCCTATGCCACGTCCGGCGGGCTGCACGGCGTCGGCATCAGCGTGGTCAACGCGCTGTCGTCGGATACCGTGGTCGAGGTCGCGCGCAACCGCGAACTGTTCCGCCAGACCTTCGCGCGCGGCCTGCCGACATCGCCGCTCATCCCGGCCGGCGCGGCGCCGAATCGCCGCGGCACCACCGTTGCCTTCACCCCCGACGACCAGATCTTCGGCGAATCGCTCCGCTTCAAGCCGGCGCGGCTTTACCGGCTCGCCCGCTCCAAGGCGTATCTCTATGCCGGCGTGGAGATCCGCTGGAAGTGCGATCCCGCGGTCATCGGCGACGATACGCCCGCCGAGGCGGTGTTCCAGTTCCCCGGTGGGCTGGCCGATCACCTGCGCGAACAGATCGGCGCGCGCGAATGCGCCACGGCCAGCTTCTTCTCCGGCGCGCAGGAATTCCCGAACGGGCAGGGGCGGGTCGAGTGGGCGATCGCCTGGCCGCTATGGTCGGACGGATCGTACAGCTATTACGCCAACACCATACCGACGCCCGACGGCGGCACGCACGAGGCCGGCCTGCGCGCCGCGATCACCAAAGGCATACGGGGCTTCGGCGATCTGGCGGGGCAGAAGAAGGCCAAGGACATCCAGGCCGAGGACGTGATGACCGGGGCCGAGCTGATGCTTTCCGTCTTCATCCGCGATCCCCAGTTCCAGAGCCAGACGAAGGACCGGCTGACCAGCCCGGAGGCGGCGCGCCTCGTCGAGAACGCGATCCGCGATCATTTCGATCACTTCCTGTCGGACAGCATGGATCGCGGCAAGGCGCTGCTCGGCTACGTGATCGACCGCATGGACGATCGCCTGCGCCGCAAGGCGGAGCGCGAGGTCAAGCGCAAGACCGCCACGTCGGGGCGCAAGCTGCGCCTGCCCGGCAAGCTGACCGACTGCGCCAACGACGATCCCGCAGGCACCGAATTGTTCATCGTGGAAGGTGATTCGGCAGGCGGCTCGGCCAAGCAGGCGCGCGATCGCAAGACCCAGGCGGTGCTGCCGATTCGCGGCAAGATCCTGAACGTCGCCTCCGCCAACGCGGCCAAGATCGGCGCCAATCAGGAGATCGCCGATCTCACCCTGGCGCTCGGCTGCGGCTTGCGGGATCGCTGCGATGCATCGTTGCTCCGCTACGAACGCGTCGTCATCATGACGGACGCCGATGTCGACGGGGCGCACATCGCGACCTTGCTGATGACCTTCTTCTTCCAGGAGATGCCGGACATCGTGAAACGTGGCCACCTCCACCTCGCCCAGCCGCCGCTCTACCGGCTGACCGCGGGCGCCAAGAGCCTCTACGCCCGCGACGACGCCCACCGTGCCGAGCTGGAGCGCAAGGAGTTCAAGGGCAAGAAGGTCGAGGTGTCGCGTTTCAAGGGGCTGGGCGAGATGAACCCGCAGCAGCTGCGCGAGACGACGATGGACCCCAAGACCCGATCGATGATCCGCATCACCCTGCCGCAGGAATATGAGGAGCGCGCCGGGGTGCGCGATCTCGTCGAGCGGCTGATGGGGCGCAACCCGGAACACCGCTTCGCCTTCATCCAGGCCAATGCTGCCGCCGTGGACGAGGAAGCGATCGACGCCTGACGGGCACCCGGCATGCAAGTGGGGGCGGCCTACTGACCGATACGTCGGATCGCGTGGCACTCGCCCGCGCGTTGCCAGGAATCCGGGCCGATCGATACCAGCGGCCCCTGCCGGGGCGCTGCGCACTGCGCCGCTAGGCTGGCGTGCTAGGCGCCCAGGGCCGTGACCAGTGACCGGACCTTCTTCTGCCGCCACTGCGGCAGCGGCGCGATCAGCCAGTAAGCCGGGCCGTCGCCCCGCTCCTCCACCACCCGCACCCGCCCGGCGGCGATGTCGGCGGCGGCAAGCAGGGCCGGCACGCACGCCTGGCCGAACCCGCTGGCGGCGGCATCGATCGCCAGCCCGGCATCGGCGACCCGCAGCGCGGGGGCCCCATTCTCGTCCTGCGGGCAACCCTTCCAGCCGATCGGTGCGTGGCCGGCATTGTCGCCCGCGACGACGACGTAGCCGGATGGCCCGATCCGCACGCCCTCATGCTCGCCCGGCCCGTCACCGAAGCGGATCGCGAGATCGAGGTTGGCCTGGGTGAAATCGAGATCCTCGTCCGCCGAAAGGAGAACGAAGCGCAGCTCGCCGTCGCTTCGCGCATAGTCGGCCAGCTTGGGCGCCAGCCACTTGGCAGTCAGGTCGCGCGGCGCCGCGATGGTCAGCGTCTTGGAGGTCTGGCCCGCCTGCATCGCGCGCACCGCTTCCTCGAACTGGAGGAAGCCGGCGCGCAGCGCCTCGAGCCCCGCTTCGCCTTCCGGCGTCAGCTCCAGCCCCTTGGCGGTGCGACGGAACAGGACGACGCCCAGCGTATCCTCCAGCGCGCGGATCTGCTGGCCGACGGCGGCCGGGGTCACCGCCAGTTCGTCGGCGGCGCGGGTGAAGGAAAGGTGCCGCGCCGCGGCGTCCAGCACGCGCAGCCCGTTCAGCGGCAGGTGGGTGCGCTTCACCGCGCCACCGCCGGGCCGGACAGCGGAAAGCGCGGGATCGCCGCATCGAAGCTCGATCCGTCCGCGGCGACCATGTGGAACGTCCCTTCCATCGCCCCGGTCGGGGTGTTGAGCGGGCAGCCCGAGACGTAGTCGTAACTGTCGCCCGGCTCGATCACCGGCTGTTCGCCGACAACGCCGTCGCCGCGAACGTCGTGCCGGGCGCCGCGGCCGTCGCTGATCTTCCAGTGGCGGCTGATCAGCTGCACCGCCTCGGGCCCGTCATTCTCGATACGGATATGGTACGCCCAGAACCAGCGGCCCTTGTCCGGCTCGGACTGCTCGGCGAGGAAGCTGACCGATACCCGCACGGTCACGTCGCGGGTGCGCGCGGCATGCGGGAACAGCGCCTTCACAAGCCGGCGGCTTTCAGCGCACGATCGAGATCGTCGATCACGTCCAGTGGATCCTCCAGCCCGACGTTGAGGCGGAGCATCCCCTCCGTCACCCCCATCTCGGCACGCACCTCCGCCGAAAGCCCGGCATGGGTGGTCGAGGCGGGGTGCGTCATGAGCGACCGCGAATCGCCGATATTGTTCGAGATATCGACCAGTTCGAGCGCGTCGAGCAGGGCATGTGCCTGCCTCCGATCCTCGACGAACAGCGACAGGATCGTGCCGCCGGCCTGCATCTGCGCCATCGCCAGGGCGTGCTGCGGATGGCTGGCCAGCCCCGGATAGAGCAAGCGCGGCACCCGCCCCTCCAGGAAGGAAGCGACGGCCAGCGCATTCTCGCTCTGGCGGCGGATCCGCAGGTCGAGCGTCTCTAGGCCCTTGAGCACCACCCAGGCGTTGAACGCGGACAGCGTCGGCCCGGTGTTGCGGGTAAAGGATAGCAACGTCTTCTCGATGAACTCCTCGGGGCCGCACACCGCGCCGGCCAGCACCCGGCCCTGCCCGTCCATCATCTTGGTGGCGGAATAAGCGACGATATCGGCACCATAGTCCATCGGCCGCTGCAGCATCGGCGTGGCGAAGGCGTTGTCGACGAGGGTCAGCACCCCCGCCTTCTTCGCGATGTCGCACACCGCGGCGAGATCGACGATGTCCAGCGTCGGATTGGCCGGGGTTTCGAAGAAGAACAGCTTCGTGTTCGGCCGGATCGCCTCGGCCCAGGCGTCGTTTCGCGTTCCGTCGACGATCGTCGTCTCGATGCCGAACCGCGGCAGCAGCGTGTCGGTCAACCAGCGGCACGAACCGAAGGCGGCGCGGCCGGCGACGATATGGTCGCCCTGCGAGAGCTGGCAGAGCAAGGCCGCGGTCATCGCCGCCATGCCCGTCGCCATGCAGCGCGCCGATTCGGCGCCTTCCATCAGCGCGATGCGCTTTTCCAGCATCTCGACCGTCGGGTTTTGCAGCCGCGAATAGGTCATGCCCTGCTGCTCGCCGGCGAACCGCGCGGCGGCATCGGCGGCGCAATCATAGGCATAGCCCGATGTCAGGAAGAGCGCCTCGCTCGTCTCGCCATATTCCGAGCGCGCGGTGCCGCCGCGCACCGCCTGGGTCGCCGGGCGCCAGCGGCTGGTGACGGCGCGATCCTGTCCGGTCAGTCTCTTCATGGCCCCGCTTTGCAGCCGGGAGTGCGCGCGCGTCAATCCGGTGACGGCTGCACATAGCCGGGCCGACGCTGCATCTGTGGACAGGCGGGCGAAAGGCGCTACAAGATCATATGTCTAGAATAGCAACCCGCCCCTATCTCGTCGCCAAGGATGCCGACGGCAAGGTCCGCATCACCGTCCGCGCAACGCGGTTCAACTCGCAGGGTTACCCCCTCGTCACCTCCACCATGCTGGACAACGTCTTCCCGACGATCGCCGCCGCGCGCGCCTACGTCCGCGAGGAGCTTCGCGGCGAACCCACGGACATCGCGCTGAAATAGGCCGCTTGCCGGCGGCTCACAGAGCCGCCAGCACCGCATCGCCCATAGCCTCGGTCGCCATGTCGCCGCCGAGATCGTGGGAGCGTGCGCCTGCCGCCAGTGCCCTGGCGACGGCTGCTTCGATGCGGTCCGCTCCGGCGGCGTCGTTCAGCGAGTAACGCAGCATCATCGCCGCCGAGAGGATGGTGGCGAGCGGATTCGCGCGGCCCTGGCCGGCGATGTCCGGCGCGGAGCCGTGGATCGGCTCGTACAGCCCCTTGCCCGCGCTATCGAGCGAGGCGGAGGGCAGCAGCCCGATCGATCCGACGCACATCGATGCCTGATCGGAGAGGATGTCCCCGAACAGGTTGCCGGTGACGATCACGTCGAACTGGCCGGGGTTGCGCACCAGCTGCATCGCGGCATTGTCGACGTACATGTGCTCCAGCGCGATGTCCGGATAATCGGCCGCCACCTCGATCACCACATCGCGCCACAGCTGCGAAGTTTCCAGCACGTTGGCCTTGTCGACCGAGCAGAGCCGCTTGGCGCGCGCCCGCGCCGTTTCAAAGCCGACGCGGGCGATTCGGGCGATCTCCGCCTCGTCGTACCGCATCGTGTCATAGCCTTCGCGCAGCCCCGCCTCCGTGCGGCGAATCCCGCGCGGCTGGCCGAAATAGACGTCGCCGGTCAGCTCACGGATGATCACCAGGTCGATCGCGCGCGCCACTTCCGGGCGCAGCGCCGAGGCGTCGGCCAGTTCGGCGAACAATTTGGCCGGGCGCAGATTGGCGAACAGCCCGAGTTCCTTGCGCAGCCCGAGGATCGCCTGCTCCGGGCGGAGCGCGCGTTCCAGCCGGTCGCAGTCGGGATCGCCCACCGCGCCGAACAGGATTGCGTCGGCGCGCCTCGCCAGCGCCAGCGTCTCGGGCGGTAGCGGATGCCCCTGCGCCTTGTACGCCGCGCCGCCGACCGGAGCCTCCTCGAATCGCAGAGCGGGCGCGACCTGCTCCAGCACCCGCACGGCCTGCGCCGTCACCTCCGGGCCGATCCCATCCCCCGGCAGCAGTGCGATAAGCATTCGACCTCCCCTGAATATCCGGGTGCGCCATGCCCCCACCGCGGCTTCCGTGCAACCGAGCGGTCAGCCGACCACCCGGTGCAGGCGCTCCACCAGCCGCTCGCGCGCGGGCAGGATGGCGGCACGCCGATCGGTCAGCAGGTCGCGGCCCAGAAAATGGCCGGTCAGCCGCACTCCATCGAAGATATCGTCCCACTCGGCCGTTCCGCCCTGGTGCAGGAAGCACGGCAGGCGCAGCAGCCGATCGGCATAGGCCGCACCGGCCGAACGGCTGACTGCCGCGCCGCTGCGGGGGCTGACGAAGGCGAGATCGTCGAGGGAGCCGGTGGCGGTGCAGGCGGAGAGATCCAGCCCGAAGCCCAGTTCCGCCAGCACCAGCAATTCGTAGCGGACCAGCGCGGCTGCCCAGCCGCGCGCGGCGGGCGCCGCCTCGATCGCGCTCAAGACCCCGTCGAGCGCGGCGTGGAGCCGCGGATAGGGCTGACCTTCGGGCAAGGTGGTGGCGGTGAGCGCGGTCACCCAGTCGATCGCGGCCGCCGGCAGCGGCTCGGCGTGCAGCACGGCGCGGCTGTGCACCAGTTCCACCGTCAGCGCGGCGAGCTGCCCCTCCGTGCGGGCGCGGAAATCGGCGGCGACGACGTTGCCGGCCAACAGCACCGGGCGCAGCCGCCGCGACCGGCCACCCCGCACATAGCCCGGCTGCATCCCGTCCCGCGGCGTCAGCAACCGCGCCACCGTCCCATGCTCGCCATGGGCGAGCACGGCACAGACGATGGCTTCGGTGGCGATGTGCATCGCGCTGCTTCTACGCCATTGCCGGCCCGGCGGGTATAAGCCGGTGCGCGGCGCCTATCTGGTGACGTTCTGCAACTGCTCCGGCAGCTTGAATCCGCAGTTGAACTCCTTGCACACGGTGATCGTGTGAATGTAGCGGATCTTGCCCTTTTCCACGCGGAAGGTGTGGGCATCGGGCAGCGCGTTGTTGCCGAAGTTCAGCAGCACGGCCACTGCGCCGAGTGCCTCGTCGACGATGTAGCGGCGGTTCACCAGCTTCGTATTGCTTGGCACGCCGACGTCGCACGAATCCTGCGGGCTCACCACGCCGGGTCCGCCCTTTGCGGTGTAGAGCCCACCCTCCAGCCGGGCGCAGGGGCTCCCCCACGGCACCTTCACCGACTTGTCGTTGAACAGATCGAGATAGGCGTTGGCGGCGGCGATGATCGTGTCGCGGCTGTCCCGCTGCCCCTCCGGGATCACGTCCCACTTCTCCGCCCTGGAGTATTTGAGCGTGTTCGCGGCGTTGAACAGCCAGTCGTCGCGATCCGTGACCAGCGTGTCGATCTCGTTCACCTTGCCGTCGCGAAGCGCCAGGCGGGTGCCCAGCACATAAGGGTGTGCCGGATCGGCGATGATCACCTCGGTGAACGAGGCGCAACTGGCCGGATCGAGGATGCTGCGGTGAAAGTCGATCTTCTGGGGCTTGGAGAGGATGCCGGTCGCCATGTTGGCGGTCTCCATCTGCTCCAGATACTGGACCCAGATCGAAAAAGGCAGCTCGCCCGGCTCACCCTTGGTCTGCGCGGCGATGTAGCTATCGGTCGCCGCCTGAAGGTCGGCGCGGGAGCACTGGCTCTGCTGCGCCGCCGCCGGTGCAGCGGTGACGATCATCCCGATGCCAAGCGCGGCCAGCCACAGCCTGTGTGGCCCGGCGCCCCCCAGCGCACGCCACAGGGCCCCGATGCTCCGACGAGCAGATGCCATCTTTCCTCTCCCCTGATCGTGTTCGTTCTTGTGGGAGAAGTATTGCCGATCGCCCGGTGGCTGTCATCTGCCGATCCCCGCCGGAAGCGCGCCTGCCGACTGGCGCTCAGGCGCCCGGATGGAAGTAATCGTACACTATCCGCGCCACCGCCGCCGAGACGCCGGGTGCCATCTGCAGATCCTCCAGCCCGGCGTTGCGGACCGCCTTGGCGGTGCCGAAGTGCATCAGCAGCGCGCGCTTGCGCGCCGGGCCGATGCCGGGAACCTCGTCCAGCGGGCTGGCGGTGAACGCCTTGGCGCGCTTGGTGCGGTGGGCGCCGATCGCGAAGCGGTGGGCCTCGTCGCGGATCCGCTGGAGGTAGAACAGAACGGGCGAGTTGAGCGGCAGCATCGATTCGCGGCCGTCGGGCAGGTGGAAATGCTCGCGCCCGGCATTGCGGTCCGGGCCCTTGGATATGCCGACGACGGGGATGTCGTGGA
>NZ_JAQGLK010000092.1 GCF_028292925.1 Sphingomonas bacterium | reverse complement strand
CTGTCGCCGGCAATCGATCGTGCGCATGGAGGATCGTCGGAATGCCCGACGGCAGCAAGGCATCGATCAGATCGTACACGTCGGCGCCGGCATGGATGTTGCCGACCAGCACGAGATCGGGCCGCATCGAAACGATCGCGTCCGCGACTTCGCTGGCGGTCAGCGGTCGAGCGAGCGGCCCTGTGTCGAGGCCTGTGTCGAGGCCTGTGTCGAGGCCCGTGGCGGGGCGGGCATTGGCGAGCAGGTGAACCTCATGGCCCGCCGCCGCCAGTGCTGCGGCTACCCGGCGACAGGCGGTGCCGGCGCCATGTTCGAAACCGCAATCGCTGAAGACCACGATCTTCAGCCGGTGCTTCACCGGCATGGCCGCCGGCATCGCGGACAGATCGAGCCGGGTGCGGATTGCCGATGCATGTTTCAGGAGCTCCCGCTTGCGGGCCTCCGGCGTGCCCGGTGCCCCGCGGCGGGTGCGGACATGGGCGATGATCGATCCGATGACGCGGATCGTGGCGCCGTGCTCCGCCATCCTGACCCAGAGATCGTAGTCGATCGAATGGAGCAGCTGTTCGCTGACCCCGCTGCCCGCCCGTTCCCAGATGCCCCGTCGGAAGAACACCTCCGGCTGGTGGAAGAACTGGCCGCGCAGCCACTTGTTCTCGATGTCGAGCAGATCGGCGAGTGGCAGGGCGCCATCCACCAGGCACGGTAGATGACGGTGCACGGTGACGTTCCTGTCATCGAAGACGTCGCAAACGCCGGCAACGATATCGACGTTCGACATCATGAACGCATGGGCGACGGCATGAAGCGCGCCTTCCGCCAACAGGTCGCCGCTGTTCAGCCAGCTCAGGATCTCACCCGTCGCCGCGCGCAATCCCTTGTTGACTGCCTCGCCGGGCCGGCTGCCCGGTTCAGAGACCAGGAAGGACAGATAGGGGCTATATTCCCGCAGGATCATCGCCGTCTGGTCGCCCGACCCGCTATCGACCACGATGAGTTCGAGGTTCGGATAGCCTTGCCGGATGATCGAATTGAGCGTGTCGCGCAGGAAGTGTCCCTGGCTGTGGGTCGGCACGACGATGGAGATGGTCGGCCAGCGCCCGCGTGGCGGATCCGCTGCGCGGGTGGCAAGCGGGATCGGCCGCTCCGGAGCTGGCAGGACGGTGCCGGCCCTGCCGATCGGCAACTGTTCGATCACCGCATCGATGAGGAGCAGGTAGCGATCGGCGGCGGCCGGCCTTTCGACCAAGATGCCGATCACATGACTGCCGGCGTCGAACGTTCCCGTCACGGACAATTCGATGTCGCGATCATATGCGTGTGCGGTGACCTGAAGGTGGCCGAGCGGCTGGCCGTTGGCCAGGATCGTGACGCTCTGGTTCGGTATCCGGTTTCGGCAGCGGCATACGATCCTGTACTGGCCGGGCGCATCGATCTGGACTTCGCCCTCGGCGAGGGGCGCGTTCATCCAGCGGACCGGCAACGGTAACCCGGATTCCGGATATGGCCCCTCGGCCGCGTGCAGGCCGGTGGTGAAAAGGATCGTTTCGCTGGTCGTGGCGCCGGCGACGGTCACCAGTTCGGGTGCGACGGCGGCGGTGCCGAAACCATCGCGCCGTTCCCACAGCTTGCGCTCAAGGTTGAAGCGCACCACCGTCGCGGGATGGGCGCTGGCGCGGAAACGCCGCGCATCGGACCGGATGATTTCATACTCGGCGGCGATCCGCTGGTAGATCGCGCCAAAGGTCGATCGCGCGCCGGCGGCGGCATCGTTCGAATCGGCGAGGACGAGCACTTCGGGCAGCGTCGCCGGTGCGGCATCTCCGAGCAGGCGGTCCACCTCCTCGTAATAGCGGCCCATATGCTCCGAAAGCTGGCCGGGGCGGCGGCGGTGGAAGCCGAGGATGCTGTCGACGATGAAATAGGGTTCGTGCGCCGCCATCCGCCGCCACAGGTCCCAATCCCCCGCAAGCCGGAAGCGCGTGTCCAACCCGGCTACCTTGTGCCACAGGTCCGCGCACCAGAAGCTGCCCTCCTGCATGACGAAAGGGAGCGCACGGCCATCGTAGAGGCCGGCCGCCATGCAACGCCGCGAATAGGGGTAGATCGGCTGAACCCCGATGATGCCGCCCGTCTCCTCCAAAAGCGAGATCCTGCCGCCGAGGAAGCGGATGTCCGGAAATTCGCCGCGGATGCCGGCCATCGTGGCAAAGGCGCCCTGCGCAATCCGGTCGTCGGCGGCGATCCACCCCATGACGACATCGCCGCCGGGCGGCAGGGCGTAAGCGAAGCCCTTGTTGATGGCGTCGTACATGCCCGTGTCCGGCTCGGAGGAGCAGGTGAACACCAGCCTGCGGCACAGCCGTGGCAGCTGCTCGCTGAGCGTCATCCAGCGCCGGACACGATCCATCGTGTCGTCCGTCGAGCCGCCATCCTGCACATGGTAGTGGACGACGAAATCGCCGGCCTGCGACAGGATGGAGTGGATAGTGTCGTCTATGTACGCGGCACCATTGAAGACGGGCGTGACGATGCAGAAGACGGGCGCATCCGACGGGGTTGCGGCTTCGGCCGGGGCCGCCTCCTGTTTCTTCCGGCGCAAGACATTGGAAAAGTCGAACGTCAACACGTCTCTGCTCCCGGAAGTACATCTGGTCTGCTGCGGCTATGTCAGGCCGGTACGGAAATTTCAGAAATGCGCGTTCCGGCGGGGGCGCGGCGCGTGCCCGTGAACGGCCGGATGGAGAGCAGCGTCGGGCATCGGGGCGGTGATCTTTCGACGGTGTCTTGCGGCCGGCGGCCGGCGGGGATTTCTGGCGCGGCGTGCGTCGCGGCGCAAGCCAATCCTGATGGCCGTATCAAGCGGGCGAACATGACGGCGCCGCCCCGCAAACGTCGGGTCGGGGTGGGGCCGCCACCTTAGCCCCCGTCCCGATATCGCTTGCGCGGAGGCGGCCCCCTCGGCCATTGGAGCGCGGTTCGGGGGGCGGGGCGGTGAGCTTGGCGAAAATCGATTGGTCATCGCTGCTTAGGCGCGGTTCGCCGCAAGGCGATGTGCCGGCCTTCTGCATCGTGACGCCGGTCTTCAACGGCGCTGCCTATATCGACGATACGATCGCGTCCGTGCTGGCGCAGGGCGGCGATTTCGATCTGCATTATCACATCCAGGATGGTGGATCGACCGACGGCACATTGGCGAAGGTGCGCCGCTGGCAAAAGCTGGCTGCGGCGCTGAAGACGTGCAGGAAGCTGGTATTCACCTGCTCGTCCGGGCCGGATACGGGCATGTATGATGCCGTCAACAAGGGGTTTGCGCGTGCCCTGCCGCCGGGCGACGATGTCGTCATGGGCTGGATCGCGTCGGACGATCGCGTCGCACCGGGCGCCTTTGCCACGATCCTGGCCATTCGGGCGCAATTCCCCGACATCCGCTTCATGGGCGGACGTATCTCTCTGCTCGACCACCATGGCAGTATCCTCGGCATCCACCCCCTTGTCCCGTTCTCGCGACGATGCATGGCAGCGGGCCTGTACGATGGCCGGACATTGTCGTTCATCATGCAGGAGGGCAGCTTCTGGTGTGCCGACATCTGGCGCAAGGCAGGCGGCCTCGACACGCGCTTTCGCCTGGCCGGTGACTGGGATCTGTGGCGGCGGATGGCAGCGCATGCCGACTATGTGAGCGTCGACAGCCTGCTCGGCTTTCACCGCCGCCGGCCCGGCCAACTCTCCGAACAGATGGAGCTATACTATAGCGAGGTCGACGGGGCGCTCGACAGGGAGGGAGCCGCCTTGCCGGACGTCCTCGCACCTGCCGACGATGGGGCCGGGGAGAGCGCACCGGCCGCGCCGATGCGCGAAGCCTATGGTCGCGTCGCCCGCGAACATGAGGCGATGCGGCGCGATCCGCCGCGCTTCCGGGCGAGCCACCACTCTGCCACCGCAGTCCGCTACAATCTCGACAGCCGCCGGTGGGATCGGATGAGCGGTTTCGGGGCTGTATCGGATGCGCCGCTGCTGATCACGGAGGCCGGCGCGTCGGAGGGGAGCACGGTGCTGCTCAAGGAAGGTTTCCGCGCGACGGAGGGGCCATATCCGGAACACGGCCTGCACACCGCGATCCGCTGGATGATCGCGCCAACCGCCTCGGGCATGGCGACAGTGGCGCGGCACGGGCGATACCGCGTGATCGTGCGTTGCCGCAGCTGGATTCAGGGGCAGCGCGTCACGATCCTTGCGGATGGCCGCCCGTTCGGGCAGCTCGCCATAACCCCGCACGAGCATGACCGGGACCTCGAGCTTTCCGTGGAAGGAGAACTGGTTGCCGGGCTCCACCATCTCGAGCTGGTGATCGATCAGCCGTCACCCGCTGAACTCTACCTGCTGGTGATCGACTGGCGGCTCGAGCGGCTCTCCGCGGCCGACGGCGATAAGGTGGTATAGCCATGCGTTTCTGCTTCATCGGGCATGAATTTCACCGCCGGACCGGATCCAGCGCGTTCTTCATCGACATTCTGAAGACGATGGGGGACGTGACCGAGCTTCACGCCGATCCGGATGGCGATCCGGCGCGCAACGACGCGCTCGTCCGCACGCTCATCGCCTCGCATTTCGACTGCTACGTCTTCTGGCAGACGGAGCGGATCGCGGAGCGGCTGTTGCCGCTGGACCTCGGCCGGACATTCATCGTCCCGATGTATGATTCCTCCGGGCATGTGCCGGACGCGTTCTGGCTGAAGTTCGTCAAGCACAGGATACTTTCCTTTACCCGCGCGCAGCACGAGCGGCTTCAACGGCTCGGCTGCGCCACCACCTATTTCCAATATTATCCGGAACCCGGCCCGGAGCCGGAGCGGCGGATCGAAGAGGCGCGATCCAGTGCCTTTTTCTGGGAGCGGCAGCCGCACAGCGCGGTCAACCTCGCCGCCGTGCTTGCTCATTGTCGCGCTCTCGGCATCGGCCGCCTGCTTTTGCACGCCGCGCCGGACTTTGCAGCGGACGGGCAGAGGCCAGCCTCCGGGCTGGCCGGCGGCGTCGAACTCTCGGTCTCGGACTGGTTCGATCGCCGGGAGGACTTCGAGGCTGTCGCCCATGCGCCGCTGTTCTTCTTCGCCCCGCGGCCGCGGGAAGGCATCGGAATGGCGAGCCTCGAGGCGATGGCACGCGGGCAGATCGTGATCGCGGCGGATTTGCCGGCGACCAACGAATATGTCGCCCACCTCACCTCCGGGCTGCTCTACGATCCCGGCGCACCGCCGGAACGTTCCGCCCTACCGCCGGTCGACGCCGACATGCTGGCGCGGATGAGCCGGGCGGCGCGTCGCAAGGCGGTCGAGGGGCGCCGCACCTGGCTCGGCGATATAGAACGACTGAAAAGCATCCTTTCCGATGATGGCCGGCGCTGGAGCACGACGGACGATTCCGCCCACTTTGCCCGTGCCGTCCGCAACTCGGCCAGAGCGAGGGCGAACGATGGCTGCTGAACCCGCGCCCTCGCTGGGCATCAGCATCGTCACCATCGGCCTGAATGCCGCGCGCGAACTGCCGCTGACGCTGGAAAGCGTGATCGGGCAGGATTATCCGAACCTGGAGATCCTGGTTCTCGACGGCATGAGCTGGGACGACAGCCACGCGGTGCTGCAACGATATTCCGGCGTGGTCGATCGCATCGTCACGCGCGAGGATGCCGGCATCTATCATGCGATGAACGACGCGCTGGATCTGGTCAGCAAAGAATATGTGCTGTTCATGAATGCCGGCGACCAATTCTATTCCGCCAACGCCATCAGCCGGATGGTATCGGCGTTGGAAGGAGCGCCGGACGCCTTCTACGGCAACCACATCTATGTCGACGGGCGGCGGGAGATCTTCCGGCGATCGGCACCGTTCGAGCTGATCGCCGATCGCCTGGCGCGCGGCGAGATCGACGGGAACTGGCTCGATGCCATTCCCGCCCACCAGGCGACGTTCGCCCGCGCCGACATGTTGCGCCACCTGCGCTTCGACACGCGACTGCGGATCAGCGCCGACCACGAGCTGCTGTTCCGCGCCCACGAACAGGGCGCCAGCATGCAATATGTCGACGAGCTGGTGTGCCATTATTTCGGCGGCGGCTTTTCCGCGCTGATGGGGGAGCGCACCAGGCTGGAGGGTGCCTCCGTCTATCGCCGTTTCTCCGATCGCCCGGATCTGGTCGACAAGTTCTTCTACCCGGACGGCGCGCCGCTCGATCCGCAGACGCAGCGCACCGGGATCAAGCTCGGCGGCTTCTATCCCGAAGAAACGTGGATCGAACTTGCCGATCTGACCCGCGGCGGAGACTGGGTCTCCGGTGCGGGATGCGAGTTGCTGTCGCCGGAACGCCCCTCCACCGGGATCGAGCTGATCGGCCATAACAGCCTGGACGATCAGCAGATCGACATCCTTCTGGACGGCGAGACAATCGCAAGCGCGGCCGTTCCGCGCGATCTTTTCCGATCCGAGATAAGCTTCGATCATCCGGTGCCGCCGGGCAGCATTCTCGCGCTGCGCCCGGCCCGGATGGAGATGGTGGGGCAGGGGCGCCGGGCCGAGGTGGCCTTTGCGTTGCGCGCCTTCCGCTTCAGCAGCGACAGGCATGGCTTCGACGAGGGGCTGCCCCCCGGCACGATGCTGCGCTTCCAGAGCGGATCGGCCGACGACTTCGTCCGCATCCTGGGTACGGGCTGGTCGGCCCCCGAGCCGACCCATCTCTGGGCGATGGGCCCGCACTCCGATCTCTGGCTCAAGATTGCGGCGAGCGCGCGCCGTTTCCGCATGGCGGTGAGTGGCAACCCGCATGTCCAGGGCGAAGCGCAGGAACTCTCGTTGCTCGTAAACGGCACGGTCGCGGTCACGGTTTCGACGGATCGGGGCCGACAGGCTGAAATCGAAGTGGATTGCACGGCGGCACCGTGGCGCATGGGGGAGATCAACCACGTCATCCTGCGCCCCAGCGCGTTCGCTCGTCCGCCCGCGGAGATGGCCGATTCGAGAGATCTTTCGATCTGCCTGTGGAGCCTGGTGATCGAATGACGGTCCGGCCATGACCGGACATGGCCATAGTAGGCGCCCCCAGCCCGACGGAGAACATCCATGCAGCCAGACTTGACGACCGACTTCGATCCCAAGACCTTCTACAAGGGCATCTACATCTTCCAGCGCTGGGAGGTTTTGCCCGGCATCTTCACCGAGGGACCGAAGGACGTCACCCGTACGCTGGATGCGATGGGCTTTCCGGAGAGCCTGGAAGGCAAGCGCGTTCTGGATATCGCGCCCTGGAACGGCTTCTTCGGTTTCGAATGCGCGCGGCGCGGGGCCAGCGAGGTCGTCTCTCTCGGGCCGGAAAACCCGATGGATACCGGGTACGAGCAGACTCGGTCGCTGCTCGGCCTAACGAACGTCCGCTACGTGCAGGGCAGCGTCTATGATCTTCCGAAGTTCGATCTCGGCTCGTTCGACGTGATCCTTTTCCTCGGGCTGATCTACCATCTTCGTCATCCGTTGCTCGCACTCGACCTGATCTACGATGCCTGCCTGGATCAGATGTACACGGATACGCCGTACATCGACAATTACGTGTTCGATCTTACCGCATCCGAAGAGACGAAGGCGGTTTTCCTGAACAATCGCGAAGAGATCCACAAGATCCCGCTGCTTTACTATACGGAGGCATCGGAAAGCGGCGACCCGTATAACTGGTTCATGCCGAACCTGGCTGCGTTCCGGGCGCTCGTGCGATCCTCGGGGTTCGAGGTGGTGCGCGAGGCGAACGACGGCGGCAACTGGTGCTGGATCTCCGCCCGGAAGGGCAGCAGGCCCTTCGTCGAAGGTCTGGAAGGCTTCAACGCCTACGCCGCCAAGCTGTAGGTTCGACACTGGGGAGCCTTCGCGCTGGGTCGGGACGAACCGGCCCGGTGCGGGGGCGCCCTTGGGCTCCGAAGTCGCGACACGCTGGCTTCCCGAATATGTCGAACTCGGCTGTACCCGGAGCCGCTCGCAGGTCCGTAGCGTCCCCGACAGCGCATATTGTCGCAGATCGCTCATCCTGCGTACACACGGGGCCGCTTAGCCTCGGCCGATATTCTGGGCGGCTTTGCGAAGCCTGATCGAACGCGGAGCGAGTGGACGTGTTTGCGACGACCTTTGACGGCGCAATCCGCGGGTTGGACCGCGAAGCGGCAGGCCGCGCCAGGATCGGTTTCCTGTTCATCGGCGGCGCGCACCACATGCTGCATCTCGCGCCCGTCGCGGTTGAGCTTGAACGGAGGCGCTGGGCATCGGTGCATCTCTTCGTGGGATGTGCGGATGATGCGTCGGCGCTGGAGCAGCTCCTTGGCCGGCTTGGCGTACGCATGGCGATCACGGTTCTGCCGACGCCCGGCTGGGCAAAGGTGGCCGCGGCGATGAAGCCGAGCTGGTCCGCGCTCAAGTTGCCGAGGATCCTGGCCGGGCGGCGAATGCTGTCCGACATGGACGTGCTGGTTACAGCCGAGCGGACATCGACCATCCTGAAGCGGCTTCCGGGTCTGCGCCCGGCGCTGGTCCACATTCCACATGGGGCGGGGGACCGCGCGCAGGGGTTCGAGCCACGAATCCGGCAGTTCGACCACGTTATCGTGGCGGGGCAGAAGGATCGCGACCGGATGATCGCCGCGGGTCTCGTCTCTCCGGAACGCTGCTCGATATCGGGCTACATCAAGCTTGCGGCGGTACTCGCATCCGGCGTGAACGCGGGGAAGGGGCCGCGGCTGTTCGACAACGACCGGCCCACGATATTATACAACCCACACTTCGCGCCCGATCTGAGCTCATGGCACCTGTTCGGTGCGCGGTTGGTGGCGGAGGTGGTGGCCGACGGCGGGTTCAACCTTATCGTCGCCCCGCATGTCCGCCTGCGCGAGCGCCTGTCCGAACCGGAGCAGGCGGCGTTGCGCCGACTGGGCGAGCAGGAGGGAGTGATCGTCGATCTCGGGTCGGAACGGTCGACCGATATGACGTACACGCTGGCGGCCGATATCTACGTCGGCGATGTCAGCAGCCAGGTTTACGAATTCGTTCACCGACCGAGACCATGCGTCTTCCTCAACGCCACGGGATCGGATCGCACGAACGATCCGAATTTCAGCTTCTGGAACTTCGGTGAGATCGTCGACGATCCGGCAGGCACGCTGGCGGCGATCCGGCAGGCGCGCGCCAGACACCCGCAGCATGCGCCTCTGCAGGCCCGCGCGGTCGACCGCGCGTTCGGCCCGCGCGGCACGAATGCCCCGGCCAATGCGGCTTCGGTGATTCACGGCATCGTACGGCAGAGGCGGCGGCCGAACCTCGCCGTAACCGGTTAGTCCTCGCGTTCGGCCAGCTTGACCGAAGCCCAAAGCCGCTCCTGATCGGCAAGGGTAAGGGCGGCGAACCCGCCGTCCGCCTTGGCCTCCATGGCCCTGAAACGACGTTCGAACTTGGCATTTCCCGCACGAAGCGCCGCTTCCGGGTCGATCCCCAGATGGCGCGCGAAGTTTACCACCGCGAACAGAAGATCGCCAATTTCGTCCAGCCGCTCCGCCGGACCACGCGCCGCGTCCACCTCGGCGAGTTCCTCGGCGATCTTGGCCCGCGGGCCGGTGGCATCCGGCCAGTCGAACCCGGAACGGGCGGCGCGGCGCTGCAGCTTATCTGCCCGCAGCAGCGCCGGCAGGGCGACGGCGACGCCGGCGAGTGCGCTGCCATCGTCGCCGGCGGACCTTTCGGCTGCCTTGATCTCCTCCCAGCCGGGATTGTCGCCATCGCCGAAAATATGGGGGTGGCGGCGCTTCATCTTTTCGGTCGCGGCGGTGGTGACGTCGTTGAGATCGAACGCGCCGATCTCCTCGGCCATCTGGGCGTGGAACACGACCTGGAGCTGGAGATCCCCGAGTTCATCCTTCAGCGCCGCCAGATCGGCCCGCGCGATGGCGTCCGCAACCTCATAGGCTTCTTCGATCGTGTAGGGAGCGATCGATGCGAAATCCTGTGCCTTGTCCCATTCACATCCGAGCCGCGGATCGCGCAGCCTGGCCATGACGGCGCGGAGCTCATCAAGCATGCCGAACACCGGACAATGGAAGTCTGATAATACACATTATGTAAAACTCAGCTGAGTGCGAAGGCGAGGGTTGCGGCGATTGCGAAGATGCCGACCCATGCCGCGGCGAGTATCAGCAAGCGCCGTCCAGGCAGTCGGCGCGCCATCAGGCCGCCTGCCACGAGTACCAGGCCGCCCACCGCAACCGCAGCCGATGCCCACTGATCCCCGTTCATGGCAGCGCGACCTCCAGCCCGTCGAACCCAGGCGCGACGTTCGCCGGCAGTTCGCCCAGCAGTGTCGCATAATCCATCGACTGGTCCATGTGCGTCAGCACCGCGCGGCCCACGCCCAGCCGCTCGATCCACTCCAGCGTCCTGGCAAGATGCGGGTGCGTCGGATGCGGCCGGTAGCGAAGCGCATCGACGATCCACAGGTCGACGCCTTCGTACAACTCCGCCATTGCCGGGGTCAGTTCGTGAAAGTCGGTCGCGTAGCCGATCGACCGGCCCCGGCAGTCGAACCGTATCCCGACCGAGGTGATGGCGCCGTGCGGCTGGTCGACGCAGCGCATGCTGATGCTGCCTACCGTCAGGGCATCCGGCAGGATCGTACCGCGCGCCACCGCAGGGTATCCGTCGCGACCGCTGAAGGCGTAGCCGAAACGCTGGGTGAGCGTCGCCAGGGTCTGGGCGCGCGCATAGCCGTCCACCGGCGCTCCCCGCGCATGGTAGAGCTGGCGCAGATCGTCGATACCGTGGCAGTGGTCGGCGTGATCGTGCGTCCAGACCACGGCATCGATGGCCGAGATGCTGGCCGCCAGCAGCTGTTCGCGCAGATCGGGCGAGGTATCGATCAGGATGCGGGTCGCGCCGTCCTCGACCAGGATGGATGCACGACGGCGGCGATTGCGCGGGTCGCCGGGATCGCATGCGCCCCAGTCATTGCCGATCCGGGGTACGCCGGACGACGTGCCGCAGCCGAGCACGACCACCTTCATCGCGCAGGCGCTCCGTCCACCTGTACCTTGCCGAACAATCGCAGGAAGTTGGCGGCCGTGCTTCGCGCGAGATCTTCGAACGTCTCGCCACGCAGCGCCGCCAGTGCCCGCGCGGTATCGGCGACAAAGGCCGGCTCGCACGGCTTACCGCGGTGCGGCACCGGCGCCAGGAACGGAGCATCCGTTTCGATCAGCAGCCGGTCGGCCGGCAGCGACGCCGCGGTGGCCTGCAGGTCGCGCGCGTTGCGGAAGGTCACGATGCCGGAAATCGATATGAACAACCCGAGATCGAGTGCCCTCTGCGCGAAGCCGGCACTGGACGTGAAGCAGTGGATCACGCCCGAATAGGCCCCCTTCCCCATCTCGTCCGCGAGTATGTCCGCGGTATCCTCTTCGGCCTCACGGGTGTGGACGATCAGGGGCAACCCGGTCTCCCGCGCGGCGGCGATATGGGCGCGAAAACTGGCGCGCTGTCGATCCCGGTCGCTGTGATCGTAATGATAGTCCAGCCCGGTCTCCCCGATGGCTACGACACGCCGGTGGTCCGCCGCCGACACGAGCCGCGCCGTATCCACATCCGGGTGATCGTCCGCCTCGTGCGGGTGGATGCCAACGCTGGCCCATACGTCGGGCTCACGCTCGGCGGTCGCGACAACGGCGGCCCACTCGCGCTCGCGGGTCGAGATGTTGAGCATGGTCGTGACACCAGCACCGCGCGCATTGGCCAGTATCTCCGGCTGTCGCTCGGCCAAACCGGCATAATTCAGGTGGCAGTGGCTATCGATCAGCATCCCGTTCGATCCTGCATCAAGCCGCCGGGTCGATCCAGCGCGGGAACACGCCCTGCGGCGCCGGAAGCAGGGTCGCGGCCGCAAGCGGAGCCGCAGCGGCGGCAAAGTCCCGCGCCGCCGCCGGTTGGGCCAGCAGATCGAGCAGTTTGTCGGCGCTTGCGGGTATCGCCCAGCGCGTCAGGATCGCGATGCGCCGTATCGCCTCGGCGGCCACGTAGAGGATGTGGTCGGCCCGTGCAGGATC
>NZ_JAQGLK010000045.1 GCF_028292925.1 Sphingomonas bacterium | reverse complement strand
AGCGCGCGAGCGCGGCCTTCGGATCGTCCGCGCTCGATGAGCGCGCCTATGTCGATCTCGTCACCAGCCGCTTCACCAAGGAACAGGATGTGCTGACGCTGCAACTGGGGATTTTGGACCGGCAGGTCGCGATCGAGACGCTGATCGGCACAGGACTGCCCGGTATCGATACGCTGGGGACAGGTGATCCCGGCCTGACGGGAGCGGCACGATGATCCGGCGCTGCCATCTTGCCGGGCTGCTGATCCTGCCGCTCGCCGGCTGCGGACCGTCGCCCGATCCCGCCGCCGCACCCGATCCGGCTGTCCTGGTCAGCGTTGTGCGGCCTCAGCAGGGCAGTCTGCCCCAACTTATCGAAAGCTACGGCACGGCGTCACCATCGGCTAACGGCCAGGTCACGCTGAGCGTGCCGCAGCCGGGCCAGGTAACGTCGATCGCCGTCACACCGGGCGCGGCGGTTCGGGCCGGCCAGCCGATCATGACGTTCGCGGTCTCGCCTTCGGCACGCGCCAGCTTCCTTCAGGCGGCGGAAGCCTTCCGGGTTGCCCAGGAACAGCGCCGCACGACCGCCCAGCTCCTCACCCAGCAGCTCGCGACCCGCGACCAGGTGGCGCAAGCGGAGAAGGCGGTGGCGGACGCCCGGACGACGCTCGCCGCGCTTCAGGCGGAAGGCGCCGGCGCCGCCGCCACGACGCTGCGCGCGCCGTTCGCCGGCGTCGTCAGCACCATTTCCGCGGCCCCGGGCGACCGCACCCAGCCCGGCCAGGCGCTCGCCACGGTGGCGCGGGCGGGCGCGCTGGTTGTGACGGTCGGGATCGATTCCGCGTTGCGCGATCGGCTGCGGATCGGCGCAACCGCGCGGCTCCAGCGGCTCGACGGCGGCGCATCCAGCCCGGCGGTGCCGGGCCGTGTCGTCAGAGTCGATGCGATGCTCAACCCGCACACGCGCCAGATCGACGTCGACATCGGCTATCCCGCCGGGGCGCTCCTTTCGGGCGAGGCGATGCGCGTCTCGATCGAGATCGGCCGCGCGTCGGGCTGGCTGGTGCCGCACCGGGCGGTCGCGACGACCGCGGACGGCAAGGCGCAGATTTTTCAGGTGGCCGGCGGCAGGGCCAAGGCGGTTCCGGTCATGGTCATCGCGACCACGGCCGAGCAGGATGCGGTGACGGGCCCGATCGAGCCGGCGCGGCCGAGCGTCGTCGACGGGGCGTATCAGGTGTCGGCCGGCGATGCCGTCCGAACGGGGAAAGCGCCGTGAGCTACGTCCGGCTGCTCGGCGACCAGTCGCGCGCCTTCCTCGTCGTCGCCCTCGCTCTCGCTCTGGCCGGGATCGTGGCGGCGACGTCGCTGCCGATCGGCCTTTTCCCGCAGGTCGCCTTCCCCCGCATAGTGGTCGATCTCGATGCCGGGTCCCGCCCCGCCGACCAGACGGCGCTGGCCGTCACCCGCCCTGTCGAGCAGGCGCTACGCTCCGTGCAGGGCGTGCAGAACGTCCGTTCCGAAACGACGCGCGGATCGGCACAGATCTCGATCGATTTCGGCTGGGGCCGCGACATGGTGGCGAGCACCCTGCTGGTCGAGGCAGCGATGTCGCGCGCGGTGGGAACGCTGCCGCAGGGCGTCACCTACAATGTCAGGCGGATGGACCCTACGGTCTTTCCGATCATCTCCTATGCACTCGTCTCCGATCGCACGTCGTCAGTCGCGCTTCAGGATTTTGCCAACTACCAGATCGTGCCGCTGCTGAACCGCATCACCGGCCTTGCCCGCGTTGACGTGCAGGGCGGCGAGACCGCCGAGGTGCAGGTGCTGGCCGATCCGGCGCGGCTTGCCGCCAACGGCCTGGCGATGGCCGACCTGTCGACCGCGATCGCCAAGGGCAACGTGCTGAGCGCGGTCGGCCGCGTCGAGGATCGCGGCCGCCTTTCGCTGGTCATCGCCGATCGGACGCTCACCACCGCCGCCCAGGTCGGCGACGTCGTGATAAAGACCGATCCCGCCGGCATCGTCCGGGTGCGCGACGTCGCGACGGTGCAGCAGGGCGTCGTCCCACAATGGCTGCGCGTGGTCGAGGACGGCAAGCCGGCGGTGTTGTTCAACATCTACGAGCAGCCCGACGGAAACGCCGTCCGCATTGCGCGCGACGTTCAGGCCAAGCTTGCCGGCTACAAGCTGCCGCCAGGGACGAGGCTGGTGAACTGGTACGATCAGAGCGAACTGGTGACGCAATCGGTCGCGAGCGTCCGCGATGCCGTGCTGATCGGCCTGGTCCTGGCGGCGGCGGTGCTGTTCCTGTTCCTGCGCAGCTGGCGGATCACGCTCGTGGCCGTGATCGTGGTGCCGGCGACGCTCGCCGCCACCGTGCTCGTGCTGATGATCGCCGGGATGAGCTTCAACATCATGACCCTGGGGGGCATCGCCGCCGCCGTCGGCCTGCTGATCGACGACGTGATCGTGATGGTCGAGCATATCGTCCGCCGCGCTGCGGGTGCGGGTGCGGATGCAGGTGCAGGTGCGGAGAGCGCCCAGGAGGCGCCGACCGGGCAGGCCGCGGTGCTGCCCGCCGCGCGCGAGTTCATGGCTCCGCTCACCGGCTCCAGCCTCGCGACCCTGATCGTGTTCGTGCCCCTGTCTTTCCTGACCGGCGTCACCGGCGCCTTTTCAAAGGCGCTGGCGCTGACGATGGCGGCGGCGCTCGCAATATCCTGGGCGATGACGGCGTTCGTCGTGCCGGTGCTCGTGCGGCGACTGGTCGATTTCAACACAGCGCACGATCCCGGCACGCCCGGCAAAAGCTGGCTCGCGCAGCGGCACGACCGCGCCGTCGACGGGCTGATCGCGCGTCCGTGGCTGCTGGCCGTGGCGGCCGTGCCACTGCTGGTACTGGGCTACATCGCCTATTCGAACGTGCCGACCGGCTTCATGCCCAAGGTCGACGAAGGCGGCTTCGTCATGGACTTCTATACCCGGCCGGGCACTTCGCTCGAGGAAAGCAGCCGCGAGATGGCGCAGGTCGATGCGATCGTCCGCGCCGATCCACAGGTCGCGACTTTCTCGCGCCGGCTCGGCACCGGATTAGGCGGCGACCTCGGGCAAAGTTACCACGGCGACTATTTCGTCCGGCTGAAGCCGGATCACACGACGCCGGCCGAGGATCTGGCCGTGAAGATCGCCGACCGCGTGACGGCGGAGGTGCCCGGCGTCCAGATCGAGGTCGCGCAGCTGATGGAGGACCTGATCGGCGACCTGACCGCGGTGCCGCAGCCGATCGAGATCAAGCTCTACGCGTCCGACGCATCGATCCTGGCACCGCAGGCCGAAAAGGTCGCCGCGCTGATCGAGAAGATCAGCGGCCTGATCGAGGTCCGGAGCGGGCTCCAGCTTGCCGGCGACGCGATCGACATCCGCATCGATCCAATCCGCGCCGCCTTCGAGGGCGTGACCCCGGCCGACGTCCAGGTGGCGGTGGACGAGTCGCTCACCGGCATTGTCGCCACCTCCCTTCCCCAGGCGACCAAGGCGATCGACGTGCGCGTGCGCCTGCCCGAGATGACCACGATCACGCGAGCCGGGCTGGCGCAGCTTCCGATCCGCGCCGCCGACGGCCACGTCTTCCCGCTCTCCCGCGTCGCCATGCTCGCGCCCGTGACCGGCCAGCCGCAGATCAGCCGCGAGAATCTGGAGCCGATGGTTGCGGTCACCAGCCGCATCCAGGGCCGGGGCATCGGTGCGGCCGTCGGCGACGTTACCAAGGCCTTGAACCGGCCGGGAGTGCTGGCGCCCGGCATCCGCTACGAGTTAGGCGGGCTCTATCAGCAGCAACAGATCGCCTTTAGCGGCCTGACGCGCGTGTTCCTCGCCGCGCTCGCCGCCGAGTTCGTGCTCCTGCTGGCGCTGTATCGGCGGTTCGCGCCACCGATCATCATCATCGGCTGCTCGCTGCTCTCGACGACGGCGGTGTTCACCGCGCTCTGGCTGACCGGCGTCGATCTCAACATCACGGCGCTGATGGGGATGACCATGATCGTCGGCATCGGCACCGAGATGGCGATCTTCTACATGTCGGAGTTCGAGGAGCTGTCGCAGCGGATACCGGCGAGGGAAGCCGTGCGCGAGGCGAGCCGCAACCGGCTGCGCCCGATCACCATGACGACGCTTGCCGCGATCCTGACGCTGCTTCCCCTCGCATTGGCGATCGGCCAGGGCTCCGGCATTCAGCAGCCCCTGGCGATCGCGATCATCGCCGGCCTGATGCTGCAATATCCGCTCGTCCTGCTCGCCATGCCCGTCCTCGTGGGCCTGACCTTGCAGCGGGAAGCCCGGCTCTCGCCCGAGCCTCCCCAGGAAAGGAGAATCCATCCAGCCGGCAAGTCGCTGAACTAGCGAGAACCTAATCGCAGCCTGCTCGTTCTTGCCCTCCCAAGGAGGTTCGTGATGGCCGAAACGCAAGAATGGTCCGAAGGTCCGAACCGTGCCGCCGCGCCTGTCGGCATCCCGGCGATGATCGCCGCCGCCGCCGAGCCGCTGCCTGACATCGAGGATCCCGCCTTCGGCCGGATGTTCGATCGGTTCGCGGATGCGCGCTTGGTCCTCCTGGGTGAGGCGAGCCACGGCACATCGGAATTCTACCGCGCACGGGCGGCGATCACGCGCCGGCTGATCGAGGAGCATGGCTTCAACATGGTGGCGATCGAGGCCGACTGGCCGGACGCCGCGACGATCGATCGCGATGTGCGGCACAAGGCCGCACGCGCGGACGGCGAGCCGCCCTTCACCCGCTTCCCGACGTGGATGTGGCGCAATCGGGAGTTCAGCGGCTTCGTGAGCTGGCTGCGGGAGTATAACGGAGCACGCGCACCGGAAGCACGTGTGAGCTTCCATGGTCTCGATCTCTACAATCTCAACGCCTCCATAGGTGCCGTGATCGACTATCTCGATCAGGTCGATCCCGAAGCCGCCGCCACGGCGCGACAGCGATATGGCTGCCTGAAGCCGTGGCGCGAGGATCCCGCAGCCTACGGCCGGATCGCGCTGCGCGAGGGCCATGCCAGGTGCGAGGCGGGGGTCGTGGCAACGCTGCGCGACTTGTTCGCGCGGCAGCGGGATTATGCCGCCTGCGACGGCGACGACTTTCTGGACGCTGCGCAGAACGCCCGCCTGGTCGCCAATGCCGAGGCTTATTACCGCGCCATGTACCATGGCTCCGCGGCCAGCTGGAATCTGCGCGACGAGCATATGTTCGACACGCTCGACCTGCTGATGCGGTCGAAAGGGCCGACAGCCAAAGCCGTAGTGTGGGCGCACAACAGCCACATCGGCGATGCCCGGTTCACCGACATGGGCGAGTCCCGCGACGAGCTCAACCTCGGACAGCTGGCGCGGGAGAGTTACGGCGACGACGCCTGCCTGATCGGTTTCGGCACGCATACCGGCACGGTGGCGGCGGCGGACGACTGGGATGCGCCGATGCAGATAAAGCGGATCAACCCGTCCCGGCTCGATAGCTACGAGCGGCTGGCGCATGACAGCGGCGTCGAACGCTTCCTCCTCGACCTGCGCGAGGGCGTTCATGGCGACCTCCGCGACCTGCTGATGGAGCAGCGGCTGGAACGGTATATCGGCGTCATCTACCGGCCGGACACGGAGCGGTGGAGCCACTATTCGGCGGCGAGCCTGGCTGCCCAATATGATGCGTTCGTCTGGTTCGACACCACGAGCGCCGTCACTCCCCTGCCCGCCGCGGGCCAAGGCGATGCGGGAGGCATGGACGACACTTACCCGTTCGGGTTGTAGATCATCCGGCAGGCGGATGGTGCAGACACCTCACCGCCCTCGCCTCGCCCCGCCGTCCCTCGCCCCGCCACGGAGCTGCCGGACGCGATCTGATCTCCATCCGCTATCTTCCCGGCATATTTCGCGCTGTCCGCCGCTCCGCGGACAACCATCTGCGCTGCCGAGGGTTCAGTACCGGCACCGGAACCCGCAAGGTTCGGTCGCGAGCGCCAGCCACGCGTAAACCATGGAGGAACCGCCCCATGAACCAGCCCGTCCAGCAGCAGTCACCCCCGGGCTTGACCGCAGAGATGAACCCCAGGCCCGATCACGGCGAGCAGAGCTACACGGGTTCGGGCAAGCTTGCCGATCGCGTGGCGATCATCACAGGCGGGGACAGCGGCATCGGCAGGGCGACTGCGATCGCCTTTGCCCGCGAAGGTGCCGACGTGCTCATCTCCTATCTCGACGAGCATGAGGACGCACGGGAAACGGCACGCTGGGTGGAGCAGGCGGGCCGCCGGGCGGTGCTGATGCCCGGCGACATCCAGCACGCCGATCACTGCCGGGCGATCATCGCCAGGACCATCGAGGATTTCGGCCGGCTCGACATCCTCGTCAACAACGCCGCCTTCCAGATGTCGCGCGACAGCCTGGAGGAAACCCCCGACGACGAGTGGGACCGCACCTTCGCGACCAACATTTCGGCGATCTTCCATCTGTGCAAGGCGGCGCTGCCGCACATGCGGGCCGGCGCCTCGATCGTGAACACGAGCAGCGTGAACTCCGACAAGGCGCCGCCCAGGCTGATCGCCTACTCCGCCACCAAGGCCGCCATCGCCAACTTCACCGCCAGCCTGGGCCAGGCGGTCGCGGCGCGCGGCATCCGGGTCAACTGCGTCGCGCCAGGCCCGATCTGGACGCCGCTGATCCCGGCGACGATGCCGCCGGAACAGGTCGAGACATTCGGGCAGGATGTTCCGATGAAGCGGCCGGGCCAGCCGGCGGAGGTGGCGCCGCTGTTCGTCTTTCTCGCCTCCGACGATGCGAGCTACGTTACCGGCGCACGCTACGCGGTAACCGGGGGAACGCCGATCCTATGACAATCCGATCGATCGGCGCGAGGCGCTGGCGATGGCGATGACCGACATCGCATCGCGGACCTATGATCATGGCTGGCGGCTCGATCCGATCGTGCGCAGCCTGCTCGACACCGATTTCTACAAGCTGCTGATGCTGCAGATGATCTGGCGGCAGCACCGGGACGTCGATGTCACCTTCGCGCTGATCAACCGCACCACCCACGTCCGCGTCGCAGACGTGGTCGACGAAGGCGAGCTGCGCGCCCAGCTCGACCACGCCCGCGGGGTGCGCTTTGCCAAGAAGGAGCTGATCTGGCTCGCCGGCAACACCTTTTACGGCAAGACACAGATGTTCGGCGCGGACTTCCTCGCCTGGCTCGCCGGCTTCGCCTTGCCCGACTACGAGCTGCGCAAGGCGGACGGTCAGTATGTCCTCAGCTTTCATGGCCCGTGGACGCACACCACGATGTGGGAGATCCCGGCCCTCGCCATCGTCAATGAACTCCGCTCGCGCGCGGCGATGAAGGACCGCGGGCGGTTCGAGCTCGACGTGCTCTATGCGCGGGCCAAGGCCAGGCTGTGGCACAAGGTGGAGCGGCTGCGCGATCTGCCCGATCTGGCGCTCTCGGATTTCGGCACGCGGCGGCGCCACGGCTTCCTGTGGCAACGCTGGTGCGTCGAGGCGCTGAAGGAAGGCCTCGGCAAACGCTTCATCGGCACGTCCAACGTACTGCTGGCGATGGAAGGCGACATCGAGGCGATCGGCACCAACGCCCACGAACTGCCGATGGTGCTGGCCGCACTCGCCCGAAGCGATGCACAGGTCGCCGCCGCGCCCTACCGCGTGCTGGAGGAATGGCGCGATCATTATGGTGGCAACCTGCTGATCGTCCTGCCCGACACGTTCGGCACGACTGCTTTCCTGGCCGCGTCGCCCGAATGGGTAGCCGACTGGACCGGATTCCGCCCCGACAGTGCCCCGCCGATCCGCGGCGGCGAGCAGATCATCGACTGGTGGCGGAGCAAGGGCCGCGACCCGGCGAGCAAGCTGCTGATCTTTTCGGACGGGATGGATCTGGAATCGATCGAGGCGACCTACCGCCATTTCGACGGGAGGGTGCGGATGAGCTTCGGCTGGGGCACCAACCTTACCAACGATTTCCGCGGCTGCGCACCGTTCGAGGGTGCCGGGCTGGAGCCGATCTCGCTCGTCTGCAAGGTCGTCGCCGCGAACGGACGGCCGGCGGTCAAGCTATCCGACAATCCCGCCAAGGCCACGGGCGATCCGGCAGAGATCCAGCGCTACCTGCGGATCTTCGGGCAGGCCGGTCGAAGCGAGACGCCGGTCACGGTCTGATCCCGCACGGCCGGCCCGGCCCGATGTTCCGGCGCAACGCCCTCCCCCCGC
>NZ_JAQGLK010000196.1 GCF_028292925.1 Sphingomonas bacterium | reverse complement strand
CCCGGATGGACCGCGAAGGATTCGCGCTGATCCCCCATGAAAGCGCCGTGCCCGACTTCCGCGACCGCGAGGCGGTAGCCCGCATCCACCCGGACGAGATCAGGGAACTTCTGCTCCGCGTGTCCGGAGCGGACGAGGTGGCGATCAGCGGACCGGGAGTGCTGCGCTTCGGGGAAAAATCGGAGCTTTCGGGCAAACTCGACAATTCGCGCCCCGCCCGCTTCGTCCACATCGACATCAGCGACGCCACCGCAGCGCAGTTCGCCGCACGCTCCTCCCCCCGGCCGGGGCAGACGCCGCGGCGGGCGTGCAACTACAATGTCTGGCGCACCTTTTCCCCGGCGCCGCAGGATGCGCCGCTGACCTTGTGCGACGCGCGAACCGTCGCGCCCGACGACCTGATCCTGGCCGACGCCGTGTTCGATGCGAAGGGTGCGCCCGAGTGGTCGTTCGAGGGGCTGGTGATCGGCGCCAACCCGGACCACCGCTGGCTGTATGCGTCGAACATGACGCGGGACGAGGTGTGGGTATTCGTCACCAACGACAGCGATCCCGCAAACCCGCACCACGTGCCCCACAGCGCGTTCGACGATCCCGACTGTCCGGCGGATGCGCCGCCGCGCGCCAGCATCGAGATGCGCGGCATCGCCTTCTGGTACTGACCCGCCCCGTCCTCCCGTCCCCCGACCACTCGCGAAAGGACCGTCATGGCCGCCGCGCCGATCACGATCTACCACTGGGAACCGAACGCCAATTCCGGCAAGCCGATGCTTGCAGCGGAGGAAAAGGGCGTTCCCTACGAGAGCGTCTATACCGATCTGCTCGCCTTCGATCAGCACAAGCCGGATTATCTGGCGATGAATCCGAACGGCACGATCCCGGCGCTGAAGCACGGCGACACCGTGCTGATCGAATCGACGCCGATGATGGAATATATCGACGAGATGTTCGAGGGGCCGCCGCTGCGCCCGGCCGATGCCGCGGGGCGGTGGCGGATGCGGATGTGGATGCGCTTTATCGACAGCTACATGGGGCCGTCGCTCAGCATGATCGGCTGGAACATCGGCATCGGCCCGCTGGTCCGCAAGAAGGACCCGGCCGAGCTTGCCGCGGCGATCGATCGCATCCCGCTGGAGGCGCGGCGGGTGGCCTGGCGCAAGGCGATCTACAACCAGTTTTCCGAAGAGGAGCTGGCGGAATCCCGGCGCCGGCTGCTCTATTCCATCGGCCTGATGGAGGAGCATCTGGCCAAGGCGCCCTACCTTGCCGGGGATGCATACAGCCTGGCCGACGTCGATGCGTTCAACAGCTGCTACGGCCTGCCCGCGATGCTGCCGGATGCCTGCAACGACACCGCCACCCCGGCGATCATGGAATGGCTCCGCACCATCCGCGAGCGCCCCGCCGTCGGCATAACCTGGGCGAAATCGCGCACCGATCGCGGCGCGCGGCTGAGCCTGCTCGATCGTCCGGCAAAGGGAGCCGCTCTGTGATCACGCTCTACCACGGCGAGCCGAACCTCTATTCGCTCAAGCCCCTCATCGCGCTGGAGGAGAAGGGTGTGCCCTTCGATCGCAAGCCGATCGGGCTGATGCCGCTGGAACGGGCGGTGCCCGGCTACCCGGCCGCGATGGAACAGCGCATCAACGTCGAGCGCGAAGGCCCGGTGCTGATCGACGGCGACGCAATGATCGTCGGATCGTTCTTCCTGCTCGAATATATCGCCGAGACGGAAGGCGGCGTGCCGCTGCTGCCGGACGATCCGCTGGCGCGATATCATGTGCGCAGCATCGGCCAGACCATCGCCGGCCTGATCGCGCCGTTCGTCAGCGCGATCGGCGTTGCCGCCTACCCGGTGCCCGAACTGGCCGACGATACCGGCATAGAGCCGGTCGAGCGGCGGGAAAGCTGGGCGGCGGCGGCACGGGGCGCGGCGGCCGACGGGCTGGCCGATCGGCTGCGGCCGACGCTTGCCCGGTTCGATGGGATGCTTGCCGGCAGCGAATGGCTCGTCGGCGATTACTCGATCGCGGACATCGATCTGTTCGCGATGATCCGCAACCTGCCCGATCTCGCACCGGGGCTGATCGACGGCGGTGACACGCCCAGCCTCGATGCGTTCGTCGCACGCATGGCGGCGCGGCCGGCGGTGCAGCGGGCGCTGGCGCTCGCCTGGGGCGGCGATGCGGCGCGGACGTTCCTGCCCGGCCCCGAAATCTCGCGCTGGGGCTAGGCCGCATCTGTCCTGAAGGCGTCGCGGTTGAGCCGCAGCGCCTTCAGGACGTGATCCGCACCCTTGTCGCCGATCATGATCGCGGTGGCGTTGGTGTTGCCGACCGGGATCGTCGGCATGATCGATGCGTCCGCCACCCACAGCCCGGCAATGCCGTGGACGTTCAGATCCGGGCCGACCACCGCCATATCGTCCTGTCCCATCCGGCAGGTGCCGACCGGGTGGTAGAGCGGGATCGCGGCCAGCCGCACATAATCCCGCAGGTCGGCGCCGGTAACGGCGCGGCCGGGGCGGACTTCCTCGACCATATATCTGGCGATCGCCGGGCGGGCGAGAATCTCGCGACCGATCTCGACGCCGCGGGCGAGCTTCTCGACATCCGCATCGACGCCGAGCAGTTCGTGGCGGATCAGCGGCGGCGCCAGCGGATCGGCCGAGCGCAGATCGACCCGGCCGCGGCTCTGCGGGCGGGCGACGCACACCGTCAGGCTGATCGCGGGTTCGCGGAACAGCACGGCGCGGCCGACCTCGTTGATGTCGAACGCGAAGGCGGTGAAGGAGACCTGCACGTCGGGCACGGCCGCGGCAGGATCGGTGCGGACGAACGCCTGCGCGTGGCACATCGAACTGCTGATCGCGCCGCGCCGTCGGAGCAGGTAATCGAACCCGTGCCGCACCGCCGCCAGCCCGCGCGAATCGCTGTTGACGGTCGGCGTGTTGACCTTGGCGACGATGTGCGTGCCGACATGTTCCTGCAGGTTCGCGCCAACGCCCGGAGCATCGCGCACCACCGGGATGCCGTGGGCGCGCAGCCGATCGGCCGGGCCGATGCCGGAGAGCATAAGGATCCGCGGCGAGGTCAGGCTGCCGGCGCAGAGCACCACGCCCTGCCGTGCGCGGATCGTCTCGCGTGAGCCGCCACGCTCGATCTCGACGCCGACGGCACGGCCGTCTTCGATCACGATGCGGCGGACCAGCGCCTCGGTCCACGTCTCCAGATCGGCGCTGGCCCTGCCGCTCCGCAGGTAGCCGCGTGCCGAGCTCCAGCGCATGCCGCGGTGGAGGGTCGCCTGGGCGATGTCCGTCCCCTCCCCGGCCAGCGCGCCATTATGGTCGGGGTTGCGCGGCAGCCCGTAATCGACCGCGGCATCGATGAAGGCATCGACGATCGGATAGTCGATGCGGTTCTCGGTCACCTTCACCGGCCCGTCGGCGCCGCGCGCATCGTCGCCGCCGCGGGCGTTGGCCTCCATCCGCTTGAAGTATGGCGCGACATCCGCCGCGCTCCACCCGGTCGCCCCCAGTTCGGCCCAGCGATCATAATCCCAGGCGTGGCCGCGGACGTAGATCATGCCGTTGATCGCGCTGCCGCCGCCCAGCCGCTTGCCGGCCGGCCACTTGTCCGCCCGGCCGCCGATCGACGGATCGGGCTCGGCCGGGAAGCCCCAGTCGAACGCCGGATTGTGGACGACCGCCATCGTCAGCGCGGGCACCAGCAGCCGGATGTCGCGATCGGACTTTCCCGCCTCCAGCAGCAGCGTGCGCGCGCCGCCCTCGGCCAGCCGGGCAGCCATCGCACAGCCCGCCGATCCCCCGCCGACCACGATGATATCGATGTCGTTCATGATCCGACCGTTCGATTCAGGCGCGTGGGATCAGGCCGGAACGCGCGCGTCGGCGGGCACGGTTTCCTGCAGGAAGACGCCCTGCTTGCGCAGCGTCGCCCGGAGCAGGGCAATGTCCACCGCGCGCGGCTGCACCCCGCTCGATACCGCGACGGCGGCCGCCGCGCCGGCCGCCTGGCCGGTGAGCCAGCATTGCGGGATTTCACGCATGAAGCCGTGGCTGTTGGCATCGCAGGATACGTGCCGCCCGGCGGCGACCAGCCCGTCGAGGCTGCGCGGCACGAGCGCCCCGTAGGGCACGGACACCACCGGATATTTCAGCGAGATGGACGGGCTGACGCCGATTTCATCGGGCAGCGGCACGCCCTCGCCCCACTGGCTCCGCTCGATCCGGCCCACGCCGGCAAGCCGCCGCGTGTGGCGCACGCCGAGCTGCGATCCGCTTTGCAGCATGTAGGCGTTCTGGAACCCCGGCGCATGTTCGCGAAAGAAGTCGCAATGCGTCTGCATGAAGCGGTGGGAACGGATCTCCAGCTCCGTGATATCGTCGACATCGAGGGCGGAGAGACCCGACTGGCGCGGCCCCAGGAACAGCCCGATATCGTTGCGCCACGAGACGTATGGCGTCTGGAAGAAGCCGCAGCGTTCGCGGCCGAGCGCCGTGAGCTGCTGGAACTGTTCGGGCTGGCCGCGGCGGAAATCGAGCCAGGCGTTCATGTCCACGCCGCCCAGCATGAAGCTGGTATTGGCGCTGTGGTGGACATCGCCCTCCTCGATATCGGTATCGAAGCCGGCACCGGCGCGGGCGAAGATGTCGCCGTCTCCGGTGGTGTCGACCACGACCTTGCTCATGACCGCGCGGCGGCCCTCCTTGCTCTCGAACACGACGCCGCGGACCTGCCCGTCCTCGACGATCGGCATCGCCGCCCAGCTGTGGAAGACGATGCGGACGCCGGCCTCCAGCAGCATTTCCTGGCTGAGCAGCTTCAGCCGCTCGGGATCGATCGTGGGGGACCATTGGACGACGCCGTGAAAGGCGGCGGTGCGCTGCCCCCAATAGCCCGCCTTGGCAGGATCGCGCGATCCCCAGTCCTCAGGGGCCGGGCCGGCGACACCTTCCTTGGGGAAACGATCGAGCAGTTCCTCGGCAAAGCCGCGGATCACCCGGCGGCCCTGCCAGTCGGTCATCCGGTCGATCCAGATGACGAGCCCGCCGGTGGATAGCCCGCCGAGATGGTTGTAGCGTTCGAGCAGGACGACGTCCGCCCCCGCCCGCGCCGCGGCCAGCGCCGCCGCCGTGCCGGATGGCCCGCCGCCGACGACGAGCACGTCGCAATCCTGATAGACCGGCACATCGCGCGCCGGCTCGCGCCAGGTGCCGGTGCCGGTGCGGGGCGGCAGGGCGCGCTGCCGCGCCTCGAACACGTCGGAGGCGAGAAAGCGGTCTTCCGACTGGCGAACCTCGCGGATCTGCGGGCCTCTGCCTGGCTGTTCGGACATGTCTATCCCTGTTCCTTGCTCAATCGTGACAATTCGTTCGTATGCGTCAGGTGGCGGTCGCCGCGGGCTTTCCGCCGCTCTGCGTGCCGATGATGGCTTCGATCGGGGCGACCTGATCGATCGACCGCCTTCGCCTGACCACTGTAGCGATGGACAGCGCCCCGACGAACAGAATTGCCGGGCACACCGCCAGCAGCGCGTAGGCGCGCAGAACCGGCATGCCGCTGGACAGGACCGCGGCGCCGGCCAGCGGCCCCATCACCCCGCCCAGCTTGCCGATCGAGGAGGCCCAGCCGCCCCCGCTGGCGCGCACCGCGCTCGGATAGAAGATCGCCGTGATCGAGATGATACCCGAATGCTCGCCGCCGATCAGCAGCCCGGCAAGGACCACGAACGTCAGGAACAGCTCCGGCGGCACCAGCCCCAGCCCGAGCAGCAGCAGCACCGGCACGGCAATCGCCGGGTAGAAGGCCACCGCCTTCGGCCCCAGCCGATCGGTGAAGCGCATCAGCAACAGGCCGGCGAAGGCGCCGACCAGCCCGCTGGTCGACGAGATGAGCGCGGCGGTGCTGCGCTTGACCTGCAACTCCTCCAGCAGCAGCGGGCCCCAGGACGAAGAGAAGTAGATCGCCAGCGAGCTCGCGCCGTAGGCCAGCCACAGCAAGGGGGTCAGCAGCGCGAGATCGCCGCGGAACAGATCCTTGAGCGAGGCACGCGCGACCACCGTCTCGTCGCCCAGCACGAACCTGTCCGAAGCAGTCGCCGCGAACGCCGGATCGATCCGGTTGAGGATCTGCGCCACGCTGTCGGGCGATCGGCCCTTGTTGATCAGGAAGCGCACCGATTCGGGCAGCAGCGCCGCCAGCGCGAGCGCGCACAGCAGGGTGGCCCCGCCGCCGATGAAATAGACGCCCTGCCAGCCGAAATGCGGCGCGACCAGGTTGGTGAGCGGCCCGGAGGCGACGCCGCCGAAGCTGTAGCCCATCATGATGATCGTCACGACGGTGGCGCGCATCCGCCGCGGCACGAATTCGATATTGAGCGCCCAGGCCAGCGGCAGCATCCCACCGGCGGCGAACCCGTCGAGGAAACGCAGCGCCAGCAGTTCCTGATAGCTGCGTGCAAAGCCGGTCAGGATGGTGAGGATGCCGAACGCGAAGGCGGCGATCAGCACCGCCGGACGGCGGCCGATCCTGTCGCCGATGCTGGATAGCACGATGCCGCCAACCACCATGCCGAACACGCTGGCCGAGAATACGCTGCCCAGCATGTATTTGGACAGCCCGAGTTCGTCGCGCATGTAAGGCGCGGTGTACGAGACCATCGTCATGTCGAGGCCGTCGAACAGGGTGATCAGCCACGAGAGCAGGATCAGCTTGTAGTTGAACGGCGTCAGGCGGCGATCATCCAGCAATCCCGCCACGTCGATCGTTCGTGTCTCCGCCGTCATGCCGCTCTCCGCCCCCGCCGGCCGCAGTGGCACCGGGATGTTGCACCAGGATCACGCGGTCTGACGCCGCACTTACGTAGGATGATACATAGGCCGTCCGGCCGACGCTACAGCGTTCCGCCCTGCGGGCAAAATGCCGTGCCCCGGCCCGCGACACCGGCTACACTGCCGGCTACGGGCGCGGGCAAACGCACCCCGCCGCAGCGGCGGAGCCGAGGAGGAGAAGATCATGTCGACTGCGTTCAAGGCCTGCCACATCGCGGCCCCCGGCCTGGCGCTGTTCCGCTGATGCCCGGCGCCGATACCTTCGTTCCCTTCTTCAGCCGCCAGCACCGGATCGAATGGGGGCAGTGCGATCCGGCCGGGATCGTCTTTGCGCCACGCTATTTCGACATGGTGACGGAAAACACGATCATGCTGTTCGAGGCGGCCGGGGTGCCGCCCAAGCGCGTCATGCTCGACCGCGAGGATGCCGCCGGTTATCCGGCCGTCGAGCTTTCGGCGCGGTTCCTGCGCCCGACCTCGTTCGGCGACATCGTGACGATCGAGAGCGCGGCACCGGAATTCGGCAACAGCAGCTTCACGATCGTCTGCCGGATCTCGTTCGAGGGCCGGATCTGCGTGGAGGTGACGGAAAAGAGGGTGTGGACGGTGCGGGACGCCAGCCGCCCCGGCGGGCTCCGATCGGAGCGGGTGCCCGACAGCGTGCGCGAGATGTTCACGCGCCGCTGACCAGAAAAGCCTTACCGACAGGAAAGAGCGTAGCTGCGGGCCGGGATCGATACCGGCAGATGAGGCTTCGTCGGGGCTTATCGACTTGCTCACGGCGACTAACATTATGTCCAGTCATTGCCGCCGCAGCTACGCTTCAGTTTGGAACGCCATTTCTATACTTGCCGGTACACGGCACTTTCCGGCGGCAAGCTTTCCGGAAGGTGCACCCCCTTGATGCGGGTGACCTTCCGCTAGAGCGATTCGACTTAACGGCGTGTTGCAACTTTCTTCGGGCGCCGTTCAGAAAACATCGCCGGCAACCGCTCGGGCGTCAGCCTTCGCTCTTCCAGGCTTCGCCGGTGACCGGGTGGGGATAGTGGAACGGTACGACGCGGGTGTGCGGCCAGAACTTCGGCGTGTGATCGAACAGCTCATCGGGGCCCCACTTGTCCTCCGGGAAAGTCCTGGTCAGCGGATCGAGGTGGACGGTAGAGTGCGCCCAGCCCGCGCCATATTCCGCCTGCCACAGCATATTGTAGTTGAGCGCCTGAATCTTCCAGACGCCGTCTTCCTTCACATAGACGTTTTCGTGAATGCCCGATTCCCAGCACTGGTCCGGCATCGGGCGGACCTTGTCTTCCTTGGTCTCATGGCTGCCGGCCTGCATGAGCGCGCGAAACCGCCCGCGCGCCGTCTTCCCGTCTTCGGATACGGTGACGATATCCTGCGAAATGAAGTGATCGAGCAGGAAGCCATAGACCGGCCCGTTGCCACCCTGGACGAACATATCGCGGAACCAGCCGCCATAGATGCGCCTGGCGCCTTCCCTGCCGCGGTAGACGCCGTTGAGGAAGTAGACGATGCAATCCTGCGCGAACAGATCGCACGCCTCGTCGTACAGGCACATGTCGATGTAATAGCCGTACTTGAAGTGCAATGTGCGGACATCGTGGATATCGCTCAGCCGCTGCACATCCCGGCGCAGCGCCGCCATTTCGGCGCGTAGCTCGCCGATCGCCGTGTCGTCGCCCATCTTTTCTCTCCCTCTCCGATGCACAACGAGCGGCGACCGTTACTGCCGTCCCGGTGGGTCGTGCGGCTGGCCTAGTGTGCCAGGCCGAGCATCTCGCGCGTTTCCTCCGCGGTCGCCACATCCCGGCCGAGCTTGTCGACGATATCGACGCCCCAGGTGACGAGATCCGCATTGTCCCGCGCCTTCATGCCGCGCCGCAGATAGATCGTATCCTCGAACCCGACGCGAATGTTGCCGCCCAGCAGGATCGCCTGCGCCGCCATCGGGAAGGAGTGGCGGCTGACGCCGAAACCCGTCCAGTGCGCGCCGCGCGGAATCTGGTTCTTCGAATACATCATCGCCTCCGTCGTCGCGGGGAGGCCGTATTTGGTGCCGAGCACGAACGAGAAGGGCGCGTTTTTCGGGATCGCGCCCTTGGCCATCAGATCGTCGGCGAACACGAAATCGCCCGCTTCGAAGCATTCGATCTCGGGCAGCACGCCGGCATCCTGGATCATGTGCCCCATCCGGGTGATCATCGGATCGAGGTTGATCGCCACCCCGCCCCACAGGTTCATCGTGCAGATATCCAGCGTGCACATGTCCGGCTTCAGATCGAGAATATGTTCCAGCCGGCGCTCGGCGGTGTACATGATCGTGCCGGGGCCACAGACGGAGGGGTCCTCCTCGCTCTGCATCCAGGTGCAGCCGGGGCCGGTGGTGACGTTCAGGATCACCGCGTCGTTCTTCTCGCGGATCAGCCGCACCGCTTGCTGGTAGAGCGGCAGTTCGGTCGAGGGCTTGCCCGTCTCCGGCTCGCGCACGTGGAGGTGGAGGATCGAGGCGCCCGCGGCCGCCGCCGCCAGCCCCTGCTCCGCGATCTGCGCCGGGCTTTTGGGGAAATTGTCGTGGTTCGGCACCGGCGAGCTGCCGGTCACCGCGCAGGTGATGAAGATCTTGTCTGCCACAGGTCCTCGCCCTTCATTCTGGATGTTGCCGCCCGAGCCGGGCGGGCGCGCCGGGATGGCGGCGGCGGGAGGGCGACGTCGCTACCCCCGGTGTGTGATCCGCCTCAGCCCGGAAAGCCGCATTTTCCCTGACGGCACACCGTCATCGCGTGAACGTAGCGGATCTGGCCCTTTTCGATCCGGAACAGCTGCGCGCCCGGCACCTTTTCCTCGCCGACCTGCATCAGCACGGCCACCGCGCCGATCGCCTCGTCCACCACGAAGCGACGATCGGCCGTCTTCACGCCGGTCGGCAGCCCGGTTCCGCAGCCTGCCCCGCCCGCTGCAGCCACCGTATGAACCCCGCCATCCAGCCGCGCGCAGTTGGCCGCCCACGGGATCGCCCCGCCGGTTCCGCCGATCGCGTCGAGATAGGCATTCGCGACGGCGATGAGCGCCGGACGGTCGGCGCGATCGGCAGCGGGGATCGCGTCCCACTTCTCGGCCCTGGCATGCTGCAGCGTCCTGGCGGCATCGAACTGGCGATCGTCCTTGTCGGTCACGACGAATTCGATGTCGTTCACCCGCTCGGCGGCGATCGGGCTGAACTTGCCGGCATATTGCAGCTTCGCGGCGACGACATAGGGGTGCGCCGGATCGGCGACGACGACTTCGGTGAACGTCGTGCATGTCGCCAGATCGAGCAGGCTGCGGTGGAAATCGATCTTCACCGGGGTGGACAGGATGCCCAGCGACATCGATCCAAGCTCACCCTGCTCGGTATATTGGGTGAAGTCACCGAACGGAATGCGAAGCGGCTCGCCGTTCGTCTGCGCGGCGATATACTTGTCGACCACCTGCTGCAGATCGGAACGGTCGCACTGCGCCTGCTGGGCAGCGGCCGGCGCGGCAAGCGACGCGGTTGCGGCAATGGCGACGACGAGGGCGTTGAGAGCTTTGGGCATCGATGCTCCGGTGTGGAAGGGCGGTCTGATCATCCTAGATATACCTCGGCATCCCGGAAGATCGAGTCGCCCGGGGTGCCGTGGCCATCGGCGGGGCGACATGCGGGTGCCGCCGCCGCGCGAATGGCACCCCGGCTACTCTGCGGCCAGGCGGTGTTCGGCATCGTGCGTCTGGATGCCGTAGAGCTTGGCCGCGTTGTCGTGCGTCAGCTTGCGGATCACGTCGGGCGGCAGGTGGCCCATCGTTTCCTCGATCACCTTGTGGCTGTTCGGCCAGATACTGTCGGGATGCGGATAGTCCGTCGCCCAGAGCAGATTGTCCGGCCCCCAGAATTCGATCAGCCGCATCGCCGTCGGGCTCTGCTGGAAGGTGCCATATACCTGCCGCTTGAACAGTTCGGACGGCTTGGTCTTGTGTGGAATGCCGCCCTTGTCGTCCCAGTAATCCGCCGCTTCCCACAGCCGCCAATGACGATAATCGAGCTCCTCGACGACCCACGGCACCCAGCCCACGCCGGATTCGGCGATGACGATCTTAAGCCCGGGATGCCGTTCCAATATGCCCCAGGCGAACAGATCGACGAACGGATCGAGGAACTGTTCGATGAAGCTCTTGGCGTGCAGAAAGGTCGCGCCGGGCGAACCCTTCGCCTTGTCGAAGGCGCTTGTTGCCTGGGCCATGAACACGGTGACGTGGAACGACATGATGATGCCGCTCTGCTCGTACAGCGCGTAGACCGGCTCCCAACGTTCGTCCTCCAGCCGCACCTCGGCCTGCGCGACCTGGATGTTGGCCTGGCGGAAGCAGCCCTTGGCGGCGATGCGGGTCAGCTCGCTGAGCGCCTCCTCCGGGTTCGGCGGCAGCATCGCGACGCCGACCAGGCGGTCCGGCGCCACCGAGCAGAAATCCTCCAGCCAGTCATTATATGCGGCGTAGCATGCGAGGCGGAAGTCGCGATCCTCGGCGTCGATCGAGGTCACCGGGCCGTAGATGATGTGCGTGTAGATGCCGTCGCGGTCCATATCCGCCAGCCGCAGCGCGGAAACGGCGGGGCGCCGTTCGGTCTGGTCGACGATGCCGCCGCGATCCAGCGCGGTGTAGAGCGGCTTGGGGCCGGTCTGCGGCGCGGCCTTGCCGGCCCAACCGCCCCACACCTTGTCCTCGCACACCCATACGGCACGGCCGCCGCGTTCCTCGATGTGGGGCGCGCGGGCACGATATTGTTCGGGCAGCCATGTCTTCCACAGATCGGCAGGAAGCTGGGCGAGATCGAGATGATCGTCGCAGGAGATAAGATCGTTGGGGGCGATCATGGTTTCGGGCTCCTCACCTTGTCATCCGGATTTTGCATCCGTGCTGTTGAACGGTGCGTATCAAGCTACATGGATCATGTCGATGCCGCGCTTGCCGGGGCGCCCGGTGCGCGCTCACGCCCCGGCGTCTTCGTCATCCGCATCGTCCATCACCTGGCGCCAGGTGCGGGTGCCGCTCAGAATCCGGCCGAGCAGTCGCGTGGCGAGCGCGAGTTCTTCGTCGCTCAGCCCGGACAGCATCTCGGACCGGGTGGGATCGAGCACCGTCTGGACCCGGCGGGTGACCTCCAGCCCGGCCGGCGAAAGTTCGATCCAGCGCGAGCGGCGGTCGCCGGGATTGTCGCGTCGGATAACCAGCCCCTCGCGCTCCAGCTGGTCGAGAACGCGGATCAGCGTCGGCCATTGCACGCCGAGCCGCTTCGCCAGCGCGATCGTGGTGACGGGCCGGCCGGCAAACGCGATCGAGAACATCGTCTGCCACCGCGCGCGGGACTGGCCATGCCGCGCCTTGACCAGGCCGTCGATCAAGGTGACCCACCGCCGCCCCGCCAGGACGAGGTTGCGCGACAGCCTGAACTCGAGATCGAGGCGCGATCCGGGCGGGTAGAAATCCCGGTGGTTCACCGCCCAACTATCGAAGTCATCCGCCGCGTCGGGAGTGTCGGCATCGTCCGCCAATGCAGATCCTCTCGTGCTGGGTGCCCCGGATAGCGCGTCCGGCGCACCGTGCCAAATCGCCGGGCCGGGATCAAACCGCCCGCGATCGACAAACGGTGGCGGTGTGCCGATCCGCTTCGTCCCACGCGCGAACGCGCCCACGCGCCAACGCCAACAAGCTTACACGTCCCGGCGGGCGATCCAGTTCGGTGTCGCCGGCGCGCGGTAGCCGGCCAGCCTGTCCAGCATGGCGGCCGGATCCCGCTCGACGATCAGCATGGCGCGGTGCTCCGGCCGAAGGAAACCTTCCTCCACGACATGATCGATGAAGCCCGACATGCGATCGAAGAAACCGGCCACGTCAAGGAGGCCGCACGGCTTGCTGTGGTAACCGAGCTGCGCCCAGGTCCACACCTCGAACAGTTCCTCGAACGTGCCGATGCCGCCGGGCAGCGCGACGAACGCATCCGCCAGTTCCGCCATCAACGCCTTGCGTTCGTGCATCGTCTTGACGACGTGCAGCTCGGATATGCCGCGATGATCGTGCTCGCGCGCGCGGAGCGCCTCCGGGATCACGCCGATCACCTCACCGCCCGCGGCAGTCGCCGCATCGGCGATCACGCCCATCAGCCCGACCGCACCGCCGCCATAGACCAGCCCGATCCCACGCTCGGCCAGCAGCGTGCCGAACCGGGTGGCGACATCCGCATAGACCGGCGCCCGGCCGAAACTGGAACCCAGGAAAACACAGATCCTCATGCAGGACCCCTTCGATGCCAGAGCGATGGCTGCCGCCCGCCGCGGCGCCGGTCACGGGGTGGCGGAAAGTTCAGGCGAGCCGTTCGGGGACGGACAATGCCTCTTCCACCAGCGCCGCATTGGGGGCCACGGCCTCCCACGGGAAGACGAACCAGTCCTTGTCGACGGCGCGGTCGATCGCACGCGAACTATATTCGACGACGGCGCAGGACCGGCAATTGTTGATCAACACCGCGAACCGCTGGTGTTCGGCCACGGCGCCGTGATCGAGGATGCTGCGGCGCAGATCGGCAAGCGTCGCGCCGCTATCGTTGATGTCGTCGACGAAGAGGATGCGCTGCCCGGCCACGCTCATCCGGGCCAGCTTGACCAGCAGTTCGTCGGCAAATCCCGCCACCTTCGATGAATAGTCGACCGAGAGCATCGGGATGCCGGTACGGTGCGACAGGTACGCACCCGGCACCAATCCGCCGCGGCCGATGCCGACGATGAAATCGGGCGCCCAGTCGTCCGCCGCGATCGCCGCCGCGATCGCCAGCACATCGGCGACGAACTGCTCATAGGCGATATGTGTCAGGCGGGGGATCGGGGAACCGGTCATGCAGGGTGGACTCGTCTCGTGCGGCGGAGAGCGGCCGATACGCCGATGTTGCGGCAGACCGCAATCCTCGGCGGCGAAGCGACGGGCGGACGGTGCGCAGGTTGGGGCGCAGGTGGGCGCGCAGGTGGGCGCGGGCACGCTTGCCGGAAACCTTGCGTGGGCAGCAATGTCGGCTAGAACGCCCGCGCAACGCCCAGCACGAGGCGGCCGGGAGAAGGGCGACGATATAAGGGGGAATCGGACGATGGCAGGCCTGTGGGGCGATCAGAAGCGCGGGACGATGCGATCCCCCGATGGCCTCGCGAAGTTGCGGCCATGACCATGCCCCCCGCGTCCGCGCCCCCCGCCCCCGCAGCGACCTTCTTCGAGCGGCGCTTCGATCTCACCGCGCGCGGCACCACCTTGCGGACGGAGGCGCTGGCCGGGACCACGACCTTCCTGACCATGGCCTATATCGTGCTGGTCAACCCGGCGATCCTTGGCCAGGCCGGGATGCCGGTGGCCGGCGTCGCCGCGGCAACATGCTTCGCCGCCGCCTTTGCCAGCATCCTGATGGGGTTTGCGGCCAACGTGCCGCTGGCGCTGGCGCCGGGCATGGGGCTGAACGCCTATTTCAGCTTCACCGTCGTGCAGCAGATGGGCGTTCCATGGCCGATCGCGCTCGGCTGCGTATTCCTTTCCGGCGTGGCGTTCCTGCTGCTCACCCTGGTCGGCGTGCGGCAGATGATCGTGGCGGCGATCCCCCGACACCTGTTCGCCGCGGTGGCGGGCGGCATCGGGCTGTTCATCGGCTTCATCGGGCTGAAGAATGCCGGCATCGTCGTCGGCAGCGAGGCGACGGCGGTGACGCTCGGCAACATGCGCGCGCCCGGCCCGCTTCTCGCCCTGTTCGGGCTGCTGCTGATCGGGGCGCTCAGCATCCGGCGGGTGCGCGGGGCGATGCTTATCGGCATCCTCGTCACCACCATGGTCGGCTGGCTGTTCGGCATGGTGACCGTCAGCCCCGAGCCGTACAGCCTGGCGGCCCTCACGGAGACGGCGTTCCAGCTCGATCTGCCCGGCGTGTTCGGGCTGACCGGCAGCCACGGCCTGGGGCTGTTCGAGATCCTGTTCGTGTTCCTGTTCGTCGACCTGTTCGACAATATCGGCACGCTGGTGGCGGTGACCAAGCGGGCCGGACTGATGGACGCGGACGGGCGCATTCCCCGGCTCAACCGCATCCTGCTGACCGACGCCGCGGCGACGATGGTCGGTGCCGTTGCGGGGACCAGCACGGTGACCAGCTATGTCGAGAGCGCCGCCGGGGTGCAGGCCGGCGGACGCACCGGGCTTACCGCGGTGGTGACGGGCGTGCTGTTCCTGCTGGCGATGTTCGTCGCGCCTTATGCCGCCCTGGTGCCGCTGGCGGCGACGGCCCCGGCGCTGATTCTGGTCGGCGCGCTGATGATGGTGCCGCTGGCGGAGATCGAGTGGGAGGATCCCTCCATCGCGCTGCCCGCCTTCCTGACCGTGGCGATGATCCCGCTCACCTTCTCCATCGCCAACGGGCTGGCCTTCGGCATCACCGCGCACGCCGCGCTGAAGCTGGCGCGCGGGCGGATCGCGCGCAGCGATGCGCTGCTGTTCGTGCTGGCCGCCCTGTTCGTGATCCGCTTCGCCTATCTCGCGGCGGGCTGAGCCTCCGCGGCGCTTGCGGATCGGCGCGTTGCGCTTCAGAGGCGCGGCAACGACCGCGCCACTCGCCGCCCGCACGAACGCATCAAGCGGGCGGCGCTGCACGCCCGAACGGAGCCGCCACCGATGACCGATCTCGCCACCTTCGCCGCCGGCCTGCCCAAGGCCGAACTCCACGTCCACATCGAGGGGACGCTGGAGCCGGAACTCATGTTCGAACTGGCGAGGCGCAACGGCGTGACGATCCCGTTCGCGAGCGTGGACGAGGTGCGCGCGGCGTACAGCTTCACCCGCCTGCAGGACTTCCTCGACATCTATTATCGCGGCGCGGACGTGCTGCGGACGGAGGCGGACTTTCGCGATCTGGCGATCGCCTACTTCGATCGCGCCGCGGCGGATAATGTCCGTCATGCCGAGATCTTCTTCGATCCGCAGACGCATACCGACCGCGGGATTCCGTTCGATACGGTGATGGCCGGGCTGCTGGCGGGCATGGCCGATGCCGAGGCGCGGCACGGCCTGAGTTCCCGGCTGATCCTGTGCTTCCTGCGCCATCTCGACGAGGAAGCGGCCTTCGCCACGCTGAAGGCGGCCGAACCGTGGATCGACCGCATCGCCGCCGTCGGCCTCGATTCGTCGGAAGTCGGCAACCCGCCCGCCAAGTTCGAACGGGTGTTCGGCGCCGCCGCCTTGCTCGGGCTCGGCCGGGTGGCGCATGCCGGCGAGGAAGGCCCGCCGGAATATGTGCGGGACGCGCTGGACGTGCTGCTGGTCGACCGGATCGATCATGGCAACCGCGCGCTGGAGGATCCCGTGCTCGTCACGCGGCTGGCGCGGGAGGCGATCACGCTCACCGTCTGCCCGCTCTCCAACCTGAAGCTGTGCGTGGTCGACAGCGTGGACGCCCACCCGATCGCGCGGATGCTGCGCGCGGGGCTGCGGGCCACGATCAATTCGGACGATCCGGCTTATTTCGGCGGCTACGTGAACGACAATTTCGCGGCCATCGCCGACACGGGAATGCTCAGCCGCGCGGACCTGATCACGCTGGCCCGCAACAGCTTTCTCGGCGCGTTCCTCGACGATGAGGCCATCACCGGCCATCTCGCCGCGCTCGATTCCTATGTCGATACCCAGCGGTGACCGGCGGGCGCGCTTGTCAGACGCAGCGTTTATGGTAGCGGACCCCGGCATCCCCGGGGAACATCGGGGCTCGGGGAGAGGGCAACCCAAGCCAAGGGGCCCACATTTGCCATCGCTGATGAAGGGGGCCGGTGCGGCCCTGATGCTCGCCGCCTTCTCGATCCTCGCCGGGCCTGCCGCCGCCGCGCCGCGCGCGCCTGCACCGGCCGCGCGCACCGCACCCGCCCCGATCGAGATACGAATGGTGATCGTCACCGCGTTCGAGATCGGCAAGGATACCGGCGATATGCCCGGCGAACTGCAGGCCTGGGCGGACGAGATTCCGCTCACCCTGCCCTTTCCGGCCGGCGATCGCCCGCTGCGCTACGATCCGGCGCGCAAGCTGCTGGTGCTTTCCACCGGCGTAGGCACCGGCCGCGCGGCGGTGACGACGATGGCGCTGGGCAGCGATCCGCGGTTCGATCTCAGCCACGCATACTGGCTGATCGCGGCGATCGCGGGGGTCAACCCGAACGAGGCGTCGATCGGATCGGCGGCGTGGATCGGCGATCTGGTCGATACCGATCTCGGCTACCTGATCGATGCGCGCGAGATACCTGCCGACTGGCCGACGGGAATGGTGCCGCTCAGCCGCAGCAAACCGTACGAGACCCCGCTGCCGGATACCAAGGGCAACCTGTTCCGGCTCGACAAGGGTCTGCGCGACTGGGCGTTCGCCCTCACCCGCGACATCGAGCTGGCCGACAGCGACGGGCTGCGGCGGGTGCGCGGGCGCTACACCGGCTATCCCACCGCGCTGACCCCGCCCGTCATCCTGCGCGGGGACGAGGCGACCGGCCAGGGCTTCTGGCACGGCAAGATCCTGAACGAGCATACCGAACGGTGGGTACGCTACTGGACCGGCGGCGAGGGCAGGTTCGTGATGACGGGCATGGAGGATACCGGCGTCGCCCGCGCGATCGATGCCCTGGCCAGCCTGGGCCGGGCCGATGCGAAGCGGCTGATGGTGCTGCGGACGGCAAGCAACTACACGCTGCCGCCCCCGGGCATGACCGTCGCCGACAGCCTCAAGGCCGAGAGCCAGGAACTGACCGGGTTGCGCGCCTCACTGGATGCCGCCCACCGGATCGGCCGGCGCGTGGCGGACGAGATTACCGGGCGCTGGGCGACATACCGGAACGCGATACCCCGCCGGCAGGCGCGCTGACGATGCGGCGGGCCGCGATCCTCCTCCCGCTGCTGCTGCTGGCGGCGCCGCTTGGGGCAAAGCCGGCGGATACGGACGAGGCGCGGGCCGCGCGGCTGTTCGATGCGGTGCGCACCCAGCCGGCGCGATTGCGCGTGTTCCTGCGGGCGATGCCCAAGGGCGGCGATCTGCACCACCACATGGCCGGCAGCATCTATGCCGAGGATCTGATCGATGAAGCGGGCGCGCAGGGCTTTTGCGTCGCTGCCGACGGATCGGCGATCCTGCCGCCGCCGTGCAAGGCCCCGGCGAGCCTGCCCGCCGCGGGCATCGCCCGGAGCGATCCGACACTCTACGGCGCGCTGATCGATCGGCTGTCGATGCGCGGCGCCGCCGCCGGGCCAGCCGCGACGAGGTGGGCGGGGCACGACCATTTCTTTGCCACGTTCGATCGCTTCGCCCCGATCGCGCAGGCAGCACCGGGCCGCGTGCTTGCCGAGGCGCGGCGGCTGGCGGCGGCGGACGCCGTCTCCTACCTGGAGACGCAGTCGAACCCGCCGGCAATGGGTGAGGCGGTGCGGCTGGCCGTGGCCCGCGCCGTCGGCGGCGACGATCCGGCCGCCGCCTATGCCGCGTTGGCAACCGACATGCCCGGTCTGGTAGCAAAGGGCCGGGTGCAGACCGACGCGATGGAAACCGATGCGGCCAGGCGCCTGGGCTGCGCCACGCCGGCCCCGCCAGCCGCCTGCGCAGTGACGGTGCGCTACCAGTCGGTCGCGATCCGCAGCCTGCCGCCGCAGGTCGTGTTCGCCCAGCTGCACTTTGCCTTTGCCATCGCCGCCGCCGATCCCCGCTACGTCGGCGTCAACATCGTCGCGCCCGAGGACGGGCCGGTGGCGCTGGCGGATTACGACCGCCACATGGCGATGATCCGCTTCCTGCACGAAAAGTATCCCGGCGTCGGCCTGTCGCTGCACGCAGGCGAGCTGGTGCCGGGCCTCGTTCCCCCCGCCGCGCTCCGCGCGCACATCGCCAAAGCGGTCGATGCTGGCGCACGGCGGATCGGCCACGGCGTCGACATATCCTATGAGGACGACGCCGCCGCTTTGCTGGCGCGGATGGCGCGGAGTGGCGTTGCGGTGGAGATCAACCTGACCAGCAACGACGTGATCCTCGGCGTGCGCGGCATCGCCCACCCGCTCGCGCTCTACCGCGCCGCGGGCGTGCCGGTGGTCCTGTCCACCGACGACGAAGGCGTCGCACGCAGCGACATGACGGCCGAATATGTCCGCGCCGCCACCGAGCAGGGGCTCGGCTACCTCGATCTGAAGGCGATGGCGCAGGCCAGCCTGCGCTACAGCTTCCTGTCCGGCGCGGGCCTTTCGGGAACGTGCCGCACCGCCGCCGCCGCGGAACGGAGCACTCCGCTTACCCCCTGTGCCGATCTTGTCGCATCCAGCGACAAGGCCGCGGCGGAGTGGCGGCTGGAGCGTGGCTTTGCCGATTTCGAGCGAACGATTTCACGCCGGCGCTTCTGATCCTGGCGCCCGCGCGCGGATCCCATAGCGTGCGGCGTTGACAGCCCGGTTCGTCGGCGGGCAGCGTCGCCGGCCAGAAACCAGCACGGGATATTGCCTTGGGTGACGGACGCAGCGGCCCCGCCGCACCGAACGAAAACACGGCGAGCCCGCGCGATCCCGGCCCGACCGAACTGGTGACGGTGGATGTCGGTGGCACCCATGCGCGGTTCGCCATCGCCCAAGTGGCGGGCGGCAGGGTCGTTGCGCTGGGCAGGGAAACGACGCTGCGAACCGCCGACCATGCCAGTTTCCGGCTGGCGTGGGATGCCTATGCCCGCCGCTTCCGCGAGGCCGAGGGCCGCGATCTGCCGCGCGCGGCGAGCATCGCCGTGGCCAGCCCGGTCGGCCACGGCGTCATTCGCTTCACGAACAACCCGTGGATCATCCGCCCCGCTTTGGTGCCCGAGCGGCTGCACGTCGATCGGTTCGCCTTCGTCAACGATTTCGGCGCGGTCGGCCATGCCGTCGCGCAGGTCGGGCCGGAGCATCTGCGCCACCTGTGCGGGCCGGAGGTGGATCTGCCGGCGGAAGGCGTGATCAGCGTCGTCGGTGCCGGCACCGGGCTGGGCGTGGCGCAGCTGGTGCGCGGCGCCGGCGATTACCGGGTGATCGAGACGGAGGGCGGCCATGTCGATTTCGCGCCGCTGGATTCGATCGAGGATGCGCTGCTCACCCGGCTGCGCGCCCGCTATCGCCGGGTCTCGGCCGAGCGGATCGTCTCCGGACCGGGCCTTGCCCACATCTACGAGACGCTGGCGGCGATCGAGGGGCGAACGATCAGCGCCAGCGACGACAAGACGCTGTGGACCGCGGCGATGGAGGGCAGCGACAGCCTGGCCGCCGCCGCGCTGGATCGGTTCTGCCTCAGCCTGGGCGCGGTGGCAGGCGATCTGGCGCTGGCGCACGGGGCCGCCGGAGTCGTGATTGCCGGCGGGCTCGGGCTGCGGCTGGCCGACCACATCGCACAATCGGGCTTCGCCGAACGATTCGTCGCCAAGGGCCGGTTCGAAAGCCGGATGGCGGCGCTGCCGGTGAAGCTCATCACGCACCCCCAGCCCGGCCTGCTCGGCGCCGCCGCCGCCTTCGCCCGGCAGCATCGCGATCCGCTTTAGGGGTTTACCGGCCGAACCTGTTGTCACGCGGGAAGCCGACCGGGGGCATCCGCCCGGCCGCACCCCGCGCCACGCGCCACGGGCTGAGATCGCCTTCGGTACGGGTGCGCCCGGTCTCGCCGCCCATCGCCCAGCTTAGCCCGTTCGCGAACCGGAAGGTGATCGCATCCGCCACACCGCCGTCGCGGTAGCGTTGCAGCGCCACGCCGGCGCCCCGCGCCATCTCCGGCAGTTCGTCGATCGGGAAGACCACCAGCTTGCGATTGTCACCGATCGCGGCGACATAATCGTCCTCGGCAGCGATCGGGCGGACGATGCGCAGCTTCGCATCCGCTTTCAGGTTGACGACCTGCCGGCCCTTGCGCGTCTCCGCCACGATCTCGCTCGCCCGCGCGATGAAGCCGCGGCCATCGCTGGCGACGATCAGCAGCCGTTCGTTCGGGCGGACCGGCATCAGCTGCAGGATCGTCGCCTCCCCCTCGATGTCGATCGTCAACCGCACCGGCTCGCCAAAGCCGCGCCCACCCGGCAACCGATCGCACGGAAGGGTGTAGAAACGGCCGTCATCCGCGGCGAGGAGCAGCTTGTCGGTGGTCTGCGCGTGCAGGGCGAAGGCCGGGCCGTCCCCTTCCTTGAAGCGCATCGCATCTGCCGAGGCGAGATCGGCATGGCCCTTCGTGGCGCGGATCCAGCCGCGCTGTGAGAGGAAGACGGTGATCGGCTCGCGGTCGATCATCGCCTCCAGCGGGATCTCGCGCGCGGGGCCTGCTTCCTCGATGGTGGTGCGGCGGCGGCCCAGTTCGGTCTCCTCGGCGTAGCGTTCGCGCAGCCGGGCCAGATCCTTCTTGAGGCGGGTGCGTTGCTTGGCCGGTGAGTCGATCAGCGCGGCGAGGCCCGTGCGCTCCCTGTCCAGCCCGTCCCGCTCGCGCTTGAGCTCCATCTCCTCCAGCCGGCGCAGCGAACGCAGCCGCATGTTGAGGATCGCCTCGGCCTGGCGGTCGTTCAGGCGGAATTCCGCGATCATGATCGGCTTGGGCTCATCCTCCTCGCGGATGATCTGGATGACGCGATCCAGGTTGAGGTAGGCGATCAGATAACCGTCGAGCAGCTCGATCCGGTCGTCGATCTTGCCCAGACGGTGCTGGGACCGGCGGACCAGCACGTCGAACTGGTGGACCAGCCATGCGTCCAGCGCCTGCTTCAGGCTCATCACGACAGGCGTGCGGGTGGCATCCAGCACGTTGAGGTTGAGCGGGATGCGGGTTTCCAGATCGGTCAGCCGGAACAGGCTGTCCATCAGCATGCCGGGATCGACCGTACGGCTCCGCGGCTCGAGCACGATGCGGATCAGTTCGTCGGATTCGTCGCGAACGTCGGCCAGGATCGGCAGCTTCTTGTCGGTGATCAGGGCGGCGATCTGCTCGATCAGCTTGGATTTGGGCACCTGGAACGGGATCTCGGTGATGACGATCTGCCATCCGCCGCCCTTCTCTTTCTCCTCGGCCCAGCGGGCGCGGACGCGGAAACCGCCCCGGCCGGTGGCATAGGCCTCGGCAATCGCCGCAGGGGGATCGACGATGATCCCGCCGGTCGGCAGGTCCGGCCCCTGGACGAAGCGCATCAGCGCGCGCGAATCCGCCTCGGGCTGGTCGATCAGGTGGGTGGCCGCGTCGATAAGCTCGGCCACGTTGTGCGGCGGGATCGATGTCGCCATGCCGACCGCGATGCCGGCAGCGCCGTTCGCCAGCAGGTTGGGGAACAGGCCGGGGAAGACTTCGGGCTCCTCCTCCTCGCCATTGTAGGTGGGGCGGTAATCGACCGTGCCCTCGTACAGCCCGGCCATCAGCTCTCCAGCGGCGGCGGTAAGCCGCGCCTCGGTGTAGCGCATCGCCTCGGCATTATCGCCGTCGACGTTGCCGAAATTACCCTGCCCGTCGACCAAAGGGTAACGCAGCGAGAAGGTCTGGGCGAGGCGGACCATCGCGTCGTAGACCGACTGGTCGCCGTGCGGATGGTACTTGCCGATCACGTCGCCCACCACGCGGGCGCACTTCTTGTAGCCGGTCGTGGGATCGAGCCGCAGCAGCCGCATCGCCCACAGCAGCCGGCGATGCACCGGCTTCA
>NZ_JAQGLK010000183.1 GCF_028292925.1 Sphingomonas bacterium | reverse complement strand
CCGGTGACAAGACGGCCGCGTGTGGAGTTGACTTGATCCACCGTGCGACGGATACTCCCACCCAAGGCGCAGAAAAGTGCCGGACAGGAAGAGGGGCCGTCCATGCGGTACTGGAATAGCGGCACGTTGGCTGCAATCGTGGCACTGGGAGTAGCGGGTTCGGCAGCCGCGCAGTCGCAGGCGCCGGTGGTGAAGCCCGCCACGGCGGCAGATTATACGGCGTTGGCCGCGCTGCCGGACTGGAGCGGCGTCTGGCAACCGGACTGGTCGGCGCTGTTCTCCGGCCGCGGTGGCCGCAATGCCGAAACGCCGGCATTCACCCCCGCCACCAAGAAGATCGTCGACGAATTCGTCGCCCGGCAGAAGCAGGGCGAGAACCTGCAGACGGAGATGGCGAACTGCGTTCCCGCCGGGATGCCGCAGATCATGCGCATGCCCTATCCGATCGAGTTTCTGTTCACGCCGAGCCGCGTCACGATCCTGATCGAGACGGAGATGCAGATTCGCCGCATCTATACCGATGGCCGGCCGCTGCCGGCGGACCCGGATCCGACCTTCAACGGCTCGTCCGTCGGCCACTGGGAGGGCGACACGCTCGTCGTCGATACGATCGGCCTCAATCCGAAGACCAGCATCGTGCCGGGCGTCCACCCGACCGAAAATACGAAGATCCGCGAGACCATCCGTCTCGAAAAGCCCGATCTCATGGTCATCACCACCACGATCACCGATCCCGCCTTATTCTCCTCCCCCTTCGTGCAGGTCACGCCCTATGCGCGCCACCGCGACTGGCAGATCCGCGAATATGTCTGCCAGGAGAATAACCGGGACGCCGCCGACGAGTTCGGCCGCCCATCGATGAGCATCGAGCAGTAATCACGGGCGCGCCCAGCGTCTTCCAGATCAAGGAGTAACCCCGATGTCCCGTTCCCTGCACCGGATCGCCATCCTTCCCGCTCTCGCCGTGGCGGCCTTGCTCGCCGTGCCTGCCGTGGGCCACCATTCGACAGCGATGTTCAACTGGGGCAAGGAGGTGACCCTGAACAACGCGACCGTGGAGAAGTGGGAGTGGACCAATCCGCACACCTTCCTCTACGTCACCGTGCGGACCAAATCGGGTGGGACGGAGCGTTGGGCGTTCGAGGGCATGAGCCCCAGCCACCTCGATCGCACCGGCTGGAGCAAGCGCACCCTCAAGCCTGGCGACAAGATCGATCTGACCTATTATTCGCTGCGGGACGGCCGGAAGGGCGGTTTCAACGTCAGCGTAAAGCTGCCCTCCGGCCAGTCGCTGCGCCAGCTGGGCAGCCCGTCCGAAACACCCAAGGCATCCTGAGCGCCCAGCCGCCGGGTTCGGGAGACCCTACCTGACCAGTACCGACCAGGAAGGGGCCGGCCGGAACGACGGCGATGATGCCGGTGCGGAGTCGGCGCAGCCCATGCGCCGCCGGCTGATCCACGCCCGGCTGCTGACGCTGTTGATGCTGATGCGGCAGAGCGGGGAATTGAGCTATCGGCGCCAGCTGGGGCTGGTGGAGCTCCACCGCCGCCTGCTGGCGCTCGTCGGCAATTATAATGGGCTGACGTCAGTCGAGATCGTCGCGCTGAGCGGGCAGGACAAGGCGCAGATCAGCCGCGCCGTGAAGGCCCTCTCGGAAGCGGGGCTGATCGACCGGGCGAGCCTGCGCGCCAAGGTACAGCTGACGGAGGCGGGCAGGGCCGTGTTCGATTCGGTGATCGCGATGGCCGAAGATCGCAATGTCGCGCTGACCCGTGGGCTGTCGATCCGCCGCGTCGCCGCGTTCCGCGCCATGACGACCCGGCTGACCCACCGCGCCGCGCTGTTGCTCGCAAACGAGCGGCTGCTCTCGGGCATCGGCAGCGGCGAGGGCGATGGCAACGGGGACGAGCCGATCAGCTTTCCGGACCCCCCGGCACTGCCGAGCCCTGCGGAGGCCGGCGAGCGGCCGCTCGCGCGGATCGTCACCCCGCCGCTGATCGCGCTGGTCGCCTATCTGCAACGCAGCGCCACGATTGCCTATCGCCGCGAGACAGCCCTTTCGAACTTCAGCTGGCAGGTGCTCTCGCTGATCGGCGAGCAGCCGTCCGTCACGCTGGCGCAGCTGATCGCCACGACATCGCGCGACAAGAGCCAGGTGGGCCGCACCGTGCGGCGGCTGGAGGAGGCCGGGCGCGTCGCGCGCTGCAGCCGGCGGAGCCGGCGCGAGGTGGTGCTGGCTGCCACGCCGGCCGGCGCCGCGCTCTATGCCGAGATGTGCGTCGATGCGCTGCGGCGCGACGATTTCCTCTTTGCCGAGGAGGCCCAGGCTGAGCGAGCCGCCTTTGCCGCCGCCCTGGATCTGATGACCGCCAACGCCCAGGCGATGCTGGATGCCGAGCGCGAATCCGTGCTCCGCCAGGCGGACGGCGGCGGCGTTGACGGCACTTCGGCCGACGCTACACAGATCGAGCGTCGCGCGGCCTCGCCCAAGGCGGGCGAAGCGGCGCGGGCAGGCGGGGGGAAGGCGTAATGGCTGCGGTGGGAACGAGCCGCTACAGCATGGTCAGCATCGTGCTGCACTGGGCCATCGCGCTTGCCATCGCCTGGATGATCTGGGTGGGCTGGTGGATGACGGATGCCATCCAGGATCCGGCGCAGGCGTCTGCCGCGTTCAGGAACTACCAGCTCCATAAATCCGTCGGCCTGACGATCCTGGTGCTGAGCGTGATCCGGCTGATCTGGCGCTTCACCCACAGCTTTCCGCCGCTTCCCACTCACATGCCGGCCTGGGAAAAAGCGGCGGCACGGGCGAGCCACCTGCTGCTTTACGGCGTGATGCTGGCGATGCCCCTGACCGGCTGGCTCTATGTGTCGGCAGGGTGGAACAGCGCGATGAACATGCCGTTCGCCGCGCCGACGATCTGGTTCGGCCAGTTCGAATGGCCGCATATGCCCGGGCTGGCCGATGCGTCCGACGCGACCCGTGGCGCGGTGGCGGGGGCGGCGATGTCGGTCCACGCCAAACTGGCCTGGGGGGCGATCGCGCTCGTCGCGTTGCATGCTGCGGCGGCGCTCAAGCATCACTTTTTCGATCGGGATAGCGTGCTGGCGAGCATGTTGCCGATCATTCGGCCGCTCCGGCGGCGCACCGCAGTCGCGGATGGAAGGGACACCCGCTCTTGAGACATATCATCGCCTCCGCGCTCGTCTGCGCCGTCGCCTGCCTTCCTGCCGTGGCGGTGGCGGCGCCTGCCGTCTGGTCGGTCGTTCCCGCGCAGAGCCGTATCGGCTTTTCCGGCACCCATGCCGGCAATGCCTTCAAGGGGACGTTCGGTCAGTTCGCCGCCAACATCCGCTTCGATCCGGCCAATCCGGCGGCCTCGAAGGTCAACGTCGTGATCGCGACCGCCTCTGCCCGGACCGGCGACAAGTTCCAGGAAAGCTCGCTCGCCGGGGCGGAATGGTTCGATCCGGCGGCTCATCCGCGCGCCACCTTCACGACGACGCGGATCGCCGCTGCCGGCCCCGGCCGTTACATTGCGGAAGGCACGCTGACGATCAAGGGCAAGGCAACCCCCGTGCGCCTGCCGTTCACGCTGCGCATCGCCGGCGACATGGCCAGGATGTCCGGCACGACGACGCTCGATCGGATCGCGCTGGGAATGGGCACGAAGTCCGATCCGGGCGGTGCGTGGGTCTCCAAGCAGATCGGCCTGACCATCGAACTCACCGCCCGCCGCGCAAAATAGGCGTGGCTCAGGCCGGTGGACGGCGTGCGGGCACGCCAAGTCGCCGCTCGATCTCCGCCCCTATCGCCAGCAGCCGGGGCTCATCGAACAGGTGGCCGGTAAGGCTGACGGTGAACGGCACGCGGTGCAGCGCGGCTGCCGCCGTTCCCGCGGGTATATCGAGGTGCCCGGCAAAGCCGGTACGGGTCGGCTGATCCAGGAACCCGGCCGGGATGACGAGTGCCGGATAGCCGGTATGATTGCCGATACCGATCATCCCCCCGGCGCTGTTCGGGTGCAGGATGGCATCCACGCCGCGCATCGTCTCCGCGAACTCGATCATCAGGCGGCGGCGGAGCCGCTGCGCCTGGATGTAGCCGATCGCCGGCTCGAACCGTGCGGCGCGCCACGAATTGGGCCAGGCGGGATCGTCCTGCCAGCGCAGCATATCGTCCCGACCGTCGAGCGTCAGTTCCTCGAACGCGGCGGCGGCCTCGGTGACGACGAGGCCGCCGAGCAGATCGAGATCGACGCCCGGCATGTGGACCTCGACCAGCCGAAACCCGGCTGCGACAGCCGCCGCCAGCGCCGCGCGGTCCGTCTCCAGCCCCTTATCGAACCACTCGCGCCGGTAGCCGATGGTGATCGCCTGCGGATCGATCGCCGGAGTTGCCGCGAACGGCATGTCGATGGATCCGGCATCGCTGCCATCGGCGCCGTGCACCGCGCGCACCACCATCCCGGCATCTGCCACGGAGCGGGCGATCGCGCCGACCTTGTCATAGGACCAGCATAGCGCCATCCCGCCGGTCCGCGGGACCCGGCCGAAGCTGGGGCGCAGGCCGACCGTGCCGCAGCGGGCGGAGGGCGCGACGATAGATCCCATCGTCTCGGTGCCGATAGCGAAGGAGCATAACCCCGCAGCCACGGCCGAGGCGCTGCCCGCCGAAGAGCCGGAGGAGCCCTCGGCCCGGTTCCAGGGGTTGCGGGTGCGGCCACCGAACCAGATGTCGCCATATGCGATCGCGCCGCAGCTCGTCTTGCCGATCAGCACCGCGCCCGCCGCCCGCAGCCGGGCCACGACGGCCGCATCCCGCGTCGGCACCCGATCGCGGTACGGCTCCGCCCCCCACGTGGTGCGGACGCCCGCGGTGTCGAACAGATCCTTGAGGCCGTAGGGTAGCCCGTGCAGCGGACCGCGAACCCGGCCTGCGGCGGCTTCGCCGTCCAGCACCGCGGCCTCGGCGCGGGCATGATCGCCCGTGACCGTGACGAAGCACAGGAGATCGGGCGCGAGCCTGGCGATCCGGGCCAGATAGACATCGACTAACGCGCGCGAGGTCAGCCTGCCGGACGCGATCCATGCCGCCTGCTGCCAGGCCGGCGCGAAGGCGATGTCTTCGGGGCTGGAGGGAAGCGGCGGGGGCGACGGAGGCTGCGCGGCCTGCGTCGTGCCCTGGGGAAGCCGCCAACCGGGAAGGCGTGGATCGAACGTCACCGCGGGGGCGAGTTCGTTTTCCATCCGCACCGCGCGCAGGGCCCGCAACCGATCGAGCTGTTCGTCGACCGTCGCCAGCATCTGCTGGCGCTCGGCGGCGGTGAAATTGAGCCCGGCGAAGCGATCGCACGCTGCGATCACCTCGTCCGTCACCTTTTCCGGGCCGTCCCCAGCCGCCGCATCCGCCGCCGCCGCTGCCGATGCGATCCCGGCGACGGCAACGCCGGCGAGCAATTGTCGCCGATCGATCCCATCGCCAGGCATCGTCCCGGCCCGTCCGTCAGGCCGTGCTCAGCGGCGATCGACGGGAATGTAATCGCGCTGCGTCGGCCCGGTATAGAGCTGGCGCGGGCGGCCGATCTTCTGTTCGGGATCGGCGATCATCTCGTTCCACTGCGCCACCCAGCCGACGGTGCGCGCCAGCGCGAAAAGCGCGGTGAACATCGTCGTCGGGAAGCCGATGGCCGACAGGATTACGCCCGAGTAGAAATCGACGTTCGGATAGAGCTTCTTCTCGACGAAGTAGGGATCGGTCAGCGCGATCTCCTCCAGCTTGCGGGCGACGTCGAGGATCGGATCGCTCTTGCCCATCCTGGCGAGAACCTCCGTCGCGGCGGCGCCGAGCACCTTCGCACGCGGATCGTAATTCTTGTAGACGCGGTGCCCGAATCCCATCAGCCGGAACGGATCGTCCTTGTTCTTGGCGCGGGCGATATATTCCGGAATGCGATCGACGTGGCCGATCTCGCGCAGCATGTTGAGCGCGGCCTCGTTCGCGCCGCCATGCGCCGGGCCCCACAGGCAGGCGATGCCGGCGGCGATGCAGGCGAACGGGTTGGCACCCGACGATCCGGCGAGACGCACGGTCGAGGTGGACGCGTTCTGCTCGTGATCGGCGTGCAGGATGAAGATCTTGTCCATCGCCGCCTCGACGATGGGATCGACTTCATATTCCTCGGCCGGAACGCCGAAGGTCATGCGCAGGAAGTTGCCGGTGTAGCTCAGGTCGTTCTTCGGGTAGACGAACGGCTGACCGATCGAATATTTGTACGCCATCGCCGCGATCGTCGGCATCTTGGCGATCAGCCGATGCGACGCGATCATCCGCTGGCGCGGATCGGCGATATCGGTGGAATCGTGGTAGAAGGCGGATAGCGCGCCGACCACGCCGCACATGATCGCCATCGGATGGGCATCGCGCCGGAAGCCGCGATAGAAGGTCGACAGCTGCTCGTGCAGCATCGTGTGCCGGGTGATCGTGTGATCGAACTTGTCGAGCTCGGGCTTGCTCGGCAGCTCGCCGTTCAGCAGCAGGTAGGCGACTTCCATGAAGGTCGACTGTTCGGCCAGCTGATCGATCGGGTAGCCGCGGTGAAGCAGGATGCCCTGATCGCCGTCGATATAGGTGATCGCCGACTCACAGCTGGCGGTCGAGGTGAAGCCGGGATCGAAGGTGAACGCACCGGTGTTGGCGTAGAGCTTCCGGATGTCGATGACGTCGGGTCCGACCGAGCCGGACCGCACCGGGTAATCGGCCGCCTTGCCCCCGAAGCCGATATTCGCGCTGCCTTCCGCCATGTGACTAGCCCTCCGTTGATAGATTGGCCGGGGCCGCCGCGAGCCTGTCGGAGAGCCTTTGAAGGCTCTCGTCCCGGCCGAGCAGCGCCAGCACGTCGAAAATACCCGGCGACGTGGTCCGGCCGGTGAGCGCCGCGCGGAGCGGCTGCGCCACCTTGCCGAGCCCGACGCCCGCCGCCTCCGCCACTTCGCGGACCGCTGCTTCCAACGCCTCCGGGCGCCAGTCGTTCACCGACGAGATCCGCTGGCTTGCATCGGCCAGAAGATCGATGGCCGGACCGTCTAGCAGCGAAGCCGCGCGCTCGTCCATGTCCAAGGGGCGGGTGCGAAAGAGAAAGAGCGCGCCATCCGCCAACTCGCGCAAATCCTTGGCCCGCGGCTTGAGCGCCGGCATGCTGCGGCGCAGCAGTTCAGCGTCTTCGGGGGTTAGCGCCCGGCCGATCATCGCCTCTAGATAGGGGGTGGCCAGTGCCGCGAGCCGGCCATCGTCGGCCTCGCGGATATAGTGGCCGTTGAGGCTATCGAGCTTCTTCAGATCGAAGCGGGAGGGGGAGCGGCCGACCGCGGCGATATCGAACCACGCGATCGCCTGTTCGCGGCTGATGATCTCGTCGTCGCCATGCCCCCAGCCCAGGCGCATCAGCTGGTTGATCAGCGCCTCGGGCAGGATGCCGAGATCGTCGCGATACGCTTCCACCCCCAGCGCGCCGTGGCGCTTGGAAAGCTTGGCCCCATCCGCCCCGTGGATCAGCGGCACGTGGGCATAGACCGGCTCGTCCCAGCCCATCGCCCGGATGATGCCGAGCTGCCGGAACGCGTTGTTGAGATGGTCGTCGCCGCGGATCACGTGGGTCACCCCCATGTCGTGATCGTCGACGACGACGGCCAGCATGTAGGTGGGCGTGCCATCCGAACGGAGCAGCACCATGTCGTCCAGTTCGACGTTCTGGACGGTGACGGGGCCCTGGACGATATCGTCGATCGTCGTCGCGCCGGTCTGTTCGGCACGCAGCCGGACGACAAACGGCAGATCTCCCGCCGCGGCCGGATCGCGATCGCGCCAGCGTCCGTCGTAGCGCATCGGCTGCTTGGCGGCGCGCTGCCCGGCCCGCATCGCTTCCAGCTCCTCGGCCGTGGCGAAGCAGCGATAGGCGTGCCCGGACGCAAGCATCTGGTAGGCCACCTCGGCGTGACGTTCCGCGCGGGCCGCCTGGAATACCGCCTCGCCATCCCAGTCGAGCCCGAGCCAGCGCATCCCGTCGAGGATCGCCTCGATCGCCGGCTGGGTCGATCGGGCGCGATCCGTATCTTCGATCCGCAGCAGGAATTCGCCGCCGGTGTGGCGGGCGTAGAGCCAGTTGAACAAGGCGGTGCGTGCGCCGCCGATATGGAGGAACCCCGTCGGCGACGGAGCGAACCGGGTAACGACCTTCGGCGATCCCGTGACGGGCTGCGCGGGCTTGTCCGGTGCTGGCGCGGTATCGATGCTTGCGCCCACGCGCGTCTGCTCCCAATCTTCGGCCGGATGCCCAGCCTCTTCGCGCCCGCCGCTAGCATAGACTCCGGGGCGCCACAAACCGGCGGCGGGCGGATTGCCGGGGCTTTGTTCCGCCTGAACCAGGCGATCGAACATTGGCTGGAGGCGGAGCGCGACCAGCTGCCGCTCTGGCTGCCCGTGGTGCTGGGCATCGGCATTGCCGGCTGGTTCGCGCTGCCCGATGCGGCGGCGTGGAGTGCATTCCTGCTGGTGCAGATCGCGCTTGCTGTCGCGGCGTTCTGCCTGCCGGCGGGCGGGCGGCTGCGACGCGCGGTGCTGCTGTTCGGGCTGACCGCCGCGATCGGCTGCGGCCTCATCTGGTGGCGCGCGGAGCGGGTGGCGCTTCCCCGGCTGGAGCGGCCGGTGGTCACCCGTTTCGAGGCACGGATAGAAGCGGTCGAGCGGCTGCCCGCGCGGGGGATCCGCCGGCTGCTGCTCGCGCCCGTCGGGGCACCGGAACTGCCGCCGCGGCTGCGCGTCAACGTCGCCGATGCCGATGTTCCCGCGGGGGCTACAGAAGGTGCGCGGGTGGCGTTGCGGGCGCGGCTCATGCCGCCGGCCGCGCCCGCTGTGCCCGGGGCCTATGATTTCGCCAGGGTGGCCTGGTTCCGCGGCATCGGCGCGACCGGGCGGGCGCTTGGCCCGGTAACGATCGTCGCGCCTGCCGGATCGGGAGGCGCGGCGCGGTGGCTGAGCGGGCTGCGCGCCCGGCTTTCGGGGCACATCCAGTCGAGCCTTGAGGGCGGGGAGGGCGGGATCGCCAACGCGCTAGCCACCGGGGATCAGGGGGCGATCCCCGATGACGATGCCGAAGCCATGCGCCGCTCGGGTCTCGCCCACCTGCTCTCCGTCAGCGGCCTGCACGTGACGGCGGTCGTTGCGGGGACGATCTTCGTCGTCCTGCGCCTGCTTGCACTCAGCCCGTGGCTGGCGCTGCGTGCGCCGCTGCTGCTGATATCCGGGGGCGCGGGGGCACTCTCCGGGATAGGCTACACGCTGCTGACCGGGGCCGAGGTGCCGACGGTGCGGTCATGCATCGCCGCCTTGCTCGTGCTCGGCGGCATCGCACTGGGGCGGGAAGCGGTGACGCTGCGGCTGGTCGCCACGGGCGCGCTGATCGTCCTGCTCATCCGCCCGGAGGCGCTTGCCGGGCCGAGCTTCCAGCTGAGTTTCGCAGCCGTCACCGCGATCGTCGCGCTCCACGCGCATCCCCGCGCCCGCCGCTGGTTCGGGGCAAACGAGGAGGGGCGGCTCGCCCGGATCGGTCGGTCGCTGCTCGGTCTGCTCGCCACCGGGGTCGCGGTGGAGGTCGCGCTGTCCCCGATCGCCTTGTTCCACTTTCACCGATCGGGCCTGTACGGGGCGATCGCCAACATCGTCGCTATTCCGCTGACGACGTTCGTCATCATGCCGGTCGAGGGGCTGGCGCTGGCCTTCGATACGGCCGGGCTGGGTGCGCCGTTCTGGTGGCTGGCCGGGCAGGCGCTCGGCCTGTTGCTGTGGATTGCCCATGCCGTCGCGGATGCGCCGGGCGCCGTCGCGGCGCTGCCGTCGATGCCCGCCGGGGCGTTCGGGCTGATGGTGGCCGGGGGACTTTGGCTGGCCCTGTGGCGGACGCGCGTGCGGCGGATCGGGCTGCTGCCCCTCGCGATCGGGGCGGCATGGGCGCTGACCACGCCCCCGCCCGATATTCTGATCACCGGGGACGGGCGGCATCTGGCGCTACGCACGGCAGGCGGCGGCCTTGGCCTGCTGCGCCCGCGCGCCGGCGATTACGTTCGCGATCTGCTTGGCGAGGCGGCAGGGTTTCAGGGGGAGGCGCCTGCTTTGGAAAGCCTGGCCGGCGCGCGGTGCGGAAAGGATCTCTGCGTTGCCGATGTGGTGCGGGATGGTCGGCGCTGGCGGCTGCTGGCGACACGCAGCACCTATCTGATCGATATTGCGGAGATGAACCGCGCCTGCGCCGCCGCGGACATCGTCGTATCCGATCGGCGCCTGCCGCGCACGTGCCGCCCGCGCTGGATGAAGGCCGATCGGGCGATGCTGGCGCAGACGGGCGGGCTGGCCATCCGCCTCGCCCCTCCGGCAGTGGAGAGCGTTGCCACCCATGCCGGCCGCCACCCCTGGGCGTTACGCCCGGCGCCGCGATCCGGGATCGCGCGCGATCGTTCGAGAGGCAGCGATCGGGCGCCGCGATCCGGCAGCGTCGCCGGCGGGAAGCCCGAACCGACGCCGCGGGCAACCCGGCCGCAACCCCCGGCGCCCGATCAGTAGCGGCGGAGCAGCCCGGCCAGCCGGCCCTGCACCTGAACGTGGTTGGCGGGGTAGCGTTGATCCTCATAGGCGCGGTTGGCCGGCTTCAGGCACACCGAACCGCCTTCCCGCCGGAAATATTTGAGCGTCGCATCCGTGCCCTCGATCAAGGCGACGACGATCTCGCCGTCCCGCGCCGTCTCGGTCTTGCGGATCAGCGCATAGTCGCCGTCGAGGATACCCGCCTCGATCATCGAATCCCCCGATACCTCCAGCGCATAATGCTCACCCGGCCCGAGCAGGGCGGCGGGGACGGCGAGCGAGCTCTGCCCCTCCATCGCGAGGATCGGGGCGCCCGCGGCGATCCGTCCGTGCAGCGGCACTTCGATCACGTCGTTGGCGGCGATCGGCAGCGGGCCTGGCGGCGCCTGCACCTGGGCGGCGGCGCTTGCCCCAACGATGCCGGACACCTCGGCCGCAGGCTGGCTCCGCGTCCGCTCGGGCATGCGCAGCACCTCCAGCGCACGGGCCCGGTTCGGCAGGCGGCGGATGAAGCTGCGTTCTTCCAGCGCGCTGATCAGGCGGTGGACGCCGGATTTGGATTTCAGATCCAGCGCCTCCTTCATCTCCTCGAACGAGGGGGAGACGCCGCTATCCTCCAGCCGGTCATGGATGAAGCAGAGCAGCTCATGTTGCTTGCGCGTCAGCATCGGCTTTTCCCCGGCCAGGAACGAACGGGGAACGTGTAGGAAGGTCCCCGTGGCCTGTCAAGCGAGCGTGACGATCGCCGCCATTTCGCCGGCGGCGGCCGCGGGCGCGTGCGGCGGCCGCACGATCAGCAGCTCGGCCGCGGCGAGCATCGCCAGGGCGGCACTGTCCTGCCCATCGAGCGGCTCGACCGCGCCACCCTGCCAGCGTCCACGCAAATACTCCGCGCGCGCGCCGGTCGGCGGCAGCGGGGCGGCAAGCGGGGCCGTGCGGGGCACAGGCAGCGGATCGGCCGCACCGAGGATCGTGGCGATCAGCGGCGGGAGGAACAGGCTGGCGGTGACGAACGCCGAGACGGGGTTGCCCGGCAGCCCGACGACGACGGCGTCGCCAAGCTTTCCGGCCATCAGCGGCTTGCCCGGCTTCATCGCCACCCGCCAGAAATCGAGCGACGCGCCGGCCGCGTGCAGGGCCGGGCGGACGAGATCGTGATCGCCGACCGACGCCCCGCCGGTGGTGACGATCACGTCGCAGTCGGCAGCATCCCGGAACGCCTGGACCAGCGCCTCCAGCCGATCGGGCACGATGCCCCGATCCTCGACGTGGACCGGAAAGCCGGACAGTGATGCGGCCAGCATCGGGGCGTTCGATGCAGGCAGGCGCGCACCCTCTGTCGGCATGCCCGGCGTGACGAGTTCGTCGCCGGTGGAAAGCAGCGCGATCCGCGGCCGGCGTCGCACCGCCACCCTGCCGTGCCCACCGATCGCGGCCAGCGCGATCCGCGCAGGCGTCAGGCGCGCGCCCGCCGTGATCAGTGCGGCGCCGGCCATGAAATCGCTTCCCCGCTGGCGGACATGCGCGCCCTTGGCGGGCGGCCCTTCCCTTGCGAGCGTCAGCGACGCGCCGTCGCGGGCCGCGTCCTCCTGGATCAGCACGGTATCCGCGCCTTCGGGCATCGGCGCCCCGGTGAAGATCCGCGCGGCCTCGCCCGCCTCCAGAGGCCGGCCGAGGCCGCTGCCCGCCGCGCTTTCCCCCACCACCCGCCACGGCCCCGGCAGTTCGGCAAAGCGGATCGCGTAACCGTCCATCGCGGAAAGGTGGGCGGCTGGCTGGGTGCGCACGGCGGCAATATTCTCTGCGGCCCAGCGCCCGGCGGCCTCGACCAGGGGCACGCTCTCGATGGGCAGCAGGGTGCCCAGTGCCGCGATCCGGGCCTGCGCCTCGGCAACGGAAAGCAGGCTCATGGCCGGCCGAGCGGTTCCGCGCGATAGTCGCCCGATCGGCCGCCCGACTTGGCCAGCAGCCGTACTGCGCCGATCTCCATCGTCCGGTCGAGCGCCTTGGCCATGTCGTACACCGTCAGCAAGGCGATGGTGACCGCGGTCAGCGCCTCCATCTCGACGCCGGTGGTGTGCGTCGTGCGCACCGTCGCTGTCGCGGCGATGCCGTCCGTGTCGAGCACGAGGTCGAGCGTGACGCCCGCGATCGGCAGCGGATGACATAGCGGGATCAGATCGGACGTGCGCTTCGCCGCCATGATTCCGGCGACGCGTGCGACGGCGATCACGTCGCCCTTTTTCACGGCCCCGGCGCGGATCGCCTCCGCCGCTGCGGCGGACATCGTGATCCGCCCGCTTGCAGTCGCTTCCCGCACGGTCTCCGCCTTGGCGGATACATCCACCATCCGCGCCGCGCCGTCGGCATCGATGTGCGTGAGGCCGGTCATGCGCCGAACAGCAGGCGGCGGGTGGCCGCCTCGACATCCGCCTGACGCATCAGCGATTCGCCGACCAGAAAGCAGCGCACGCCATGCGCGGCCATCGCGTCGAGATCCGGCTTCGCGCCCAGCCCGCTTTCGGCGACGAAGGTGCACCCCTCCGGCGCCAGCCCGACCAGATCGTAGGTGCGCGCGAAATCGACCGTGAAGTCGCGCAGATCGCGATTGTTGACGCCGATCAGCCGGGATCGGAGCCGCAGCGCCCGTTCCAGCTCCGCGGCATCGTGAACCTCGACGAGCGCATCCATGCCGTGCTCGATCGCCGCCGCCTCGATATCTGCCATCTCGGCATCTTCCAGGGCCGCGACGATGATGAGGATCGCATCCGCCCCCAGCGCGCGCGATTCGGCCACCTGCCAGGGATCGACGATGAAATCCTTGCGCAGGCACGGCAGCGATACCGCGTCGCGGGCGGCGCCGAGATACGCGTCCGCCCCCTGGAAGTAGGGAGCGTCGGTCAGCACCGAAAGGCAGGCGGCCCCCCCGGCCTGGTAGGCGCGGGCGTGCGCCGGTGGATCGAAATCGGCGCGGATCAGCCCCTTGGACGGAGACGCCTTCTTCACCTCGGCAATCAGCCCGTATTCGCCTGCCGCGGTTTTCGCATCGAGCGCGGAGCGGAACCCGCGCGGCGCGGATCGCTCGCGTGCCTGGGCCTCCAGATCGGCGATCGAAACGGCGGCCTTGCGGGCCTGGACGTGGTGGCGCTTTGCCTCGCAGATCTCGACCAGCTTGTTCATAGTGCGATCCAGCGGTTCAGCAGCGTATCGGCCGATCGATCGTCGATCGCCTCCGCCGCGCGCTCGACCCCGTCCTGCCAGTCGCGCGCTTGCCCGGCGACGATCAAGGCCGCCGCGGCGTTGAGCAGCACGGCATCGCGGTAGGCGCCGTCCTCGCCCGCCAGCATCCGGCGCAGCGCCGCGGCATTGTACGCCGCATCGCCGCCCCGCAGCGCCGCAAGCGGATGACGGGCGAGGCCCGCATCCTCCGGCACGATCCGGGCCTCGCCGGCCGCGCAGGCGCCGATCCGGACAATCGTGCTCGGCCCGGCGATCGATAATTCGTCGAGCGGCTCGTCGCCGGAGACGACCATCGCCGCTTCCACCCCGAGGAGCTCGATCGCCTCCGCATAGGTGTGCGCATAATCGGGGCGGGCGACGCCGATCAACTGGCGGGTGACCCGCGCCGGATTGGCGATCGGCCCGATCAGGTTGAAGATCGTGCGCCGCCCGATCGCCCGCCGCACCGCCGCCAGCCGGCCGAGCGACGGGTGATGAGCCTGCGCAAACAGGAAGGCGATACCGATCCCGGCAAGGCTTTCCTCCGCGTTGGCGGACGCGCGGGCGAGATCGAGGCCGAGCGCCTCCAGCGTGTCCGCCGCCCCGGCCTTGCTGGAGGCGGCGCGGTTGCCGTGCTTGGCGACAGGCACGCCGGCCGCCGCAACCACGATCGCCACCGCGGTCGAGATGTTGAGGCTGTGGCTACCGTCGCCGCCGGTGCCGCAGACGTCGATCGTGCCCGGCGGCGCCGCTACCGGGATCATCCGGGCGCGCAGGGCACGGGCGGCGGCGGCAATCTCGATGCTGGTCTCGTCGCGCTGCGCCATCGTCGTCAGGAACGTCGCGACCGCCTCGTCCGCGACCTTGCCGTCGAGCATGTCGTCGAACGCGGCCAGCGCGGTGGCGTGATCGAGCGGGCTGGACGCATCCGGCAGCAGTGCGAGCGTGGTCACGCGATTTCCCGCACCGGCAGCCCGGCGATGCGCAGGAAGTTGGCAAGCATCGCGTGGCCATGTTCGGTGGCGATGCTTTCCGGGTGGAACTGCACGCCGTGGATCGGCAGGTGGGCATGGCGGAAGCCCATCACCGTGCCGTCGGGCGTGCGGGCATTGACCACCAGATCGGCGGGCAGATCCTCCTCCGGCACGACCAGCGAGTGATAGCGCGTCGCGGTGAACGGGCTGGGCAGCCCCTCGAACAGCCCGGTCCCGTCGTGGATCACGGGCGAGGTCTTGCCGTGCATCAGCTCGGCCGCGCGAACCACCCGCCCGCCGAACGCCTGCCCGATCGCCTGATGGCCGAGGCATACGCCAAGCAGCGGGCGCTTTCCTTCTGCGCAGGCGGCGACGAGATCCAGGCTGACGCCCGCTTCGTTCGGGGTGCACGGCCCCGGCGAGATCAGGAACGCCTCCGCCCCCGAAGACAGCGCCTGCCCGGCGCCGATCGCATCGTTGCGTACCACCTCGACGGTGCTTCCCAGTTCCTGAAGGTAGTGAACCAGGTTCCAGGTGAAGCTGTCGTAATTGTCGATGACCAGGATCATGCGACCGGACTTAGTGCGGCCATGAGGGCTGGGGAAGGGGCAATGCGCGGCCGTTTCAACCCGGCCCCAGGCTACTGCCCGAACCCTGCCGCCATCGCCCGCTCTATCGCTTCGCGCGCCGCCGCGACGAGGGCGCGGGCCTTGGCCTCGCACTCGCGCTGTTCGTAGGCAGGATCGCTGTCGGCGACGATGCCGGCACCGGCCTGGACGTGCATCACCCCATCCTTCACCACCGCCGTCCGCAGAACGATGCAGGAATCCATCGATCCGTCAGGCGAGAAATAGCCGACCCCGCCGGCATAGGCACCGCGCGTTTCGGGCTCGAGCTCGGCGATGATCTCGCACGCGCGGACTTTCGGGGCGCCCGACACGGTTCCCGCCGGAAAGCCGGCGAACAAGGCGTCCAGCGCATCCTTGGCCGGATCGATCCGGCCGACAACGTTGGACACGATGTGCATGACGTGGCTGTAGAATTCGACGCCGTAGCTGTCTGTCACCTCGACCGTGCCGGGCAGCGCGACGCGCCCGACATCGTTGCGGCCGAGATCGAGCAGCATCAGATGCTCGGACCGCTCCTTGGGATCGTCGAGCAGCGAGGCCCGGTTGGCGGCATCCTCGGCTGCGGTGCGGCCGCGCGGGCGGGTGCCGGCGATTGGGCGGATCGTCACCTCCCCGTCGCGCGCGCGGACGAGGATCTCGGGGCTGGACCCGATCAGGGCGAACCCCGGCAGGTCCAGATAATAGAGGAACGGAGACGGATTGATCCGGCGCAACGCGCGATAGAGATCGAACGGCGGCAGCGTGAAGGGGGCGGTGAAACGTTGCGCCAGCACTACCTGGAAGATGTCTCCGGCGGCGATATAGTCCTTGGCGCGAACCACCATCTCGGCTTAGCGGCCGGGCGGCAGCACCGGCTGCTGCTCCGCGGCGGGCGCAATCGCCGCCTCCACCCGCGCGGCAGGCAGGGGCGCGGCGAG
>NZ_JAQGLK010000180.1 GCF_028292925.1 Sphingomonas bacterium | reverse complement strand
CGGTTCCTCAGCGGATCGAAGGCGCATCGCGGGCATCGATACCAGATCGAGGAGTTCGGCCTCTCTGCCGGAGAGGTCCGGCGGCTGTTGCCGGCAGGCGCCTAGCCCGCTCCGCCGCCTGCATCGGGGTGAGCCGGATCACCCAGCGCGGTACGCGGCGAAGGATCTGGGGTGCGGATTCGTTGAGCGCCCGCGAGCAGTTCGCCCGGCGCTGCGATCCGCACCGCTGCCGCGCCGACCGCGGCCGCGCCGACATGATGACGATGATGACGATGATGATGAGGTAGCGAAATGGCGCCGGGGGTTGGCCGCCACCGGAAAACGATTTCTTCCGACGCGCAAAAGGACCGCAAAGCCGCGGCACCCGCGTGCGGGTTGGCTTGCCCGAAAAGGCGATGCGTTGAGCTGGGCGGCGATCCGGCTATGGTCGTCGGCGAAATATCGATGGAAGGTGCGGCACGTGGACGAAGCGATTGCGTACAAGATCCTCACGGCGGACGAACTCGCCCAACTGGAAGCGGGCACCTTCGCAGGCGCTGCGGTGGACCAGGCGGACGGCTTCATCCATCTCTCCACGGCGACGCAGCTTACCGAGACTGCCGATCGACACTTTGCCGGGCAGGCCGACCTGACGGTGGCGGCCGTCGATCTCGACGCGCTCGGTGCCGCGATCCGATGGGAGCCGTCGCGCGGCGGGCAGCTGTTCCCGCACCTCTACGGAACGATGACGCTGGATGCGGTGATCGCGTACAGCCCGCTTCAGCGCGGCGAAGACGGCTGTGTCGCGCTGCCGGTGGCAGGCTGAATCGATGCGGCACGACATCAACCTGACCGCCGAGCGGCAGACCTTCGTCACCCACCTCGAATGCTCGATGACCGGCGAGCGGTTCGCCGCCGACGAATTGCATGGCCTCTCCAACGTCGGCCGCCCGCTGCTGGTACGCTACGATCTGCCCGGCGTGGCCGCCGCGATGACGCGTGACGCGCTGGCGGAGCGCCCGGCGGATCTTTGGCGCTACCGCGAACTGCTGCCGGTGCGGCGGCGCGAGAACATCGTGACGCTGGGCGAGAATGCGACGCCGATCATCCCGCTGGACAAGATCGCCGCGGACCTGGGCTCCGCCGCCCTGTGGGTGAAGGATGAGGGGCGGTTGCCGACGGGGTCGTTCAAGGCCCGCGGGCTCGTAATGGCGATCTCTATGGCCCGCGAACTCGGCGTCACGAGCATCGCCATGCCGACCAACGGCAATGCCGGCGCGGCGGCGGCGGCCTATGCCAGCCGGGCCGGAATCGAGGCGGTGATCTTTTGCCCGGCCGACACGCCCGAGATCAACGTGCGGGAAATCGCGGCGCAGGGCGCGAAGGTCTACCGCGTCGACGGGCTGATCGACGATTGCGGCAAGCTCGTCGCGGCAGGCGCCAAGGCGAACGGCTGGTTCGACCTGTCGACGCTGAAGGAGCCCTACCGGATCGAGGGCAAGAAGACGATGGGGCTGGAGCTGGCCGAGCAGCTCGGCTGGCAGCTGCCGGACGTGATCTTCTATCCCACCGGCGGCGGCACCGGGCTGATCGGCATGTGGAAGGCGTTCGACGAACTCGAGGCGATCGGCCTGATCGGTCCGCAGCGGCCACGGATGGTGGCAGTGCAGGCGGAGGGCTGCGCACCGATCGTCCGTGCTTTCGAGCAAGGCGAGCGGCACGCCACCCGCTGGCAGGACGCACACACCGTGGCGGCGGGCATCCGTGTGCCGCAGGCGGTGGGTGATTTCCTGATCCTCGATGCGGTGCGGGCGAGCGGCGGTTTCGCGATCAGCGTGTCCGACGAGGCGATCGTTGCCGAGGTCGAGGAAGTCGGCCGGCGCGAGGGGCTGCTGCTCTGCCCTGAAGGCGGCGCGACCCTGGCGGCGTACCGCAAGGCACTGCGCGACGGGCGGGTCTCGAGCGGCGATAGCGTGCTGCTGTTCAACTGCGCGACGGGCCTCAAATACCCGATGGCGGATCATTCGTTGCGGTGGGCAACGGGGGCGTAGCGCCGCTAACCATCCTTTTGCCCGCCGGTGCATGCTGCACCGGCGTAAACCTCCTAGGGATTCTGGCGAATTGGGGCTAGGAGGGGCGCAACTCCGGCGCGCGGGATATGTCCGCCGCCCTCTGATCTGGACGCTACATGACCTTCGAAACTCTTTCACCGCTTCTCGCTGAGGCGCTTACGGCGCGTGGCTACGAGGCGCTTACGCCCGTTCAGGCAGCCGTGCTGCAACCCGAGGCGGAAGGGCGCGACCTCATCGTTTCCGCGCAGACCGGCTCCGGAAAGACGGTCGCCTTCGGCCTGGCGATGGCACCGCAGATGCTGGAGGGAAGCAATGTCGTGCCGTCCCGCCTGCCGCTCGGCCTGATCGTCGCTCCGACGCGGGAGCTGGCGCTGCAGGTCAGCCGCGAGCTGGAATGGCTCTACGCCAAGACCGGCGCGCGCATCGCCACCGCCGTCGGCGGCATGGATCCGCAGAAGGAGCGCCGGGCGCTCTCCTATGGCGCGCACATCGTCGTCGGGACGCCGGGCCGGCTGCGCGATCACCTCGAACGCGGCGCTCTCGACCTGTCGGCGTTGCGCGTCGCAGTGCTCGACGAAGCGGACGAGATGCTCGACATGGGGTTCCGCGAGGAACTCGAGGAGATCCTCGACGCGACCCCGGCGGAGCGGCGCACCTTGCTGTTTTCGGCAACGATGCCGAAGCCGATCGTGGCCCTCGCCCGCCGCTACCAGCGCGACGCCTTGCGCATCGCCACCGCCGGCGAGGATCGCGGCCATGGCGACATCAGCTACCAGGCGGTAACCGTCGCGCCTGCCGACATCGAACATGCCGTTGTCAACCTGCTGCGGCTGCACGAGCCGGAATCGGCGATGCTGTTCTGCGCCACGCGCGAAAACGTGCGCCGGCTGCACGCCAGCCTGATCGAACGCGGGTTCGATGCGGTGGCGCTTTCGGGCGAGCACAGCCAGAATGAGCGCAACCATGCGCTCCAGGCGCTGCGCGATCGCCGCGCGCGGGTCTGCGTTGCCACCGATGTCGCCGCGCGCGGCATCGATCTGCCGACCTTGTCGCTCGTCATCCATGTCGAGCTGCCGCGGGATCCGGAGGCGCTGAAGCATCGCTCGGGCCGCACCGGGCGCGCCGGAAAGAAGGGTACGGCGGTGCTGATCGTGCCGTATCCGCGCCGCCGCCGTGTCGAGGGAATGCTGCGCGAAGCGCGGATCCAGACCGAGTGGGTGAAGGTGCCCACGCCTGAAGATATTGCGGCAAGCGATCGGACGCGGTTGCTGGCGACCCTGCTGTCGCCGGTCGAGCTGGATGAGGATGATCGCATCCTCGGTCGTCAGCTGCTGGCCGAACGCAGTGCGGAGGATGTCGCCGCTGCGCTGGTACGCGCTCACCGTGCCCGACTGCCTGCGGCCGAGGAGTTGCTCGACGGCGCCCCCAGCCAGCGCGAGGAGCGGCCGCAGGGCCCACGTGCGGGGTTCGAGGATAGCGTGTGGTTCCGGCTCGACATCGGCCGCCGCCAGAATGCCGATCCGCGCTGGATCCTGCCGTTGCTGTGCCGCCGGGGCCACCTGACCAAGAGCGAGATCGGCCAGATCCGCATCGGCGCGGACGAAACGATGTTCGAGGTTCCGCGTGCCTCGCTCGCCCGCTTCACCGCCGCGCTCAAGCGTACCGCGCCGGGCGGCGAGGATGGCGAGCAGGATGTGCGGATCGAGCCGGCGGATGGCGCTGCGTCGCGACCGCCGCGTGCCGCCGAACGGCGCCCGACGGGCGATCATCCCCGCAGGAACGATCGCCCGCCGCGGCGCTGATCGGCCGGCGGCCTTACGAGGCCTTCTTGGAACGCCGCTTGCGGGGCGCGGGGGCGTCCTCGCCGGACGGTGCTTCGGCCGCCCCGGACCCGGGCGATTCTGCTTCCGGCGGCGTGGTGGCCGCGGCGGCTTCGGCGCTCACCTTGCGCGGGCGCCCGCGCTTCGGCTTGGTCGCATCTTCAGGGGCGAAGCTGCCGTCAGCCGGTGCTTCCGATGCAGCGGCAGGGGCTGGTTCCGGCGTGGTGGCCATATCGACCGCCGCGCTCTCTGCGACATCGTTTGCCGGCTTGGCGGAACGCGGCTTGCGGCCGCGCTTTGCGGGCTCGGGCGCGCCGTCCTCGTTCGCCGGTTCGCTCGATGGCGTCACGGCATCGAGGAGCGTCTCGCCAGCCTTCCGGCCAAGGCCGATCAGCTTGGCCATGCCCCGGCGCAGTTCGCTGTAGTTCGAACTGGTCAGCGGATAGTCGCGCGGCAGCCCGAAAGTCTCCCGATAACTTTCCGGCGTGTATCCGTGCCGCGTGATGTGCCGGCGCAGCGTCTGATACTTCTTGCCGTCGATCATGCTGATCAGGCCATCGGGCTTGATGCTGGCGCGCGGGGAGACGGCGCCGCGGGGCTTTTCGACTTCCGGCTCCGGCTCGGGCGCGCCAAGTGCGCTGAGCGCACCGTGCACGCTTTTGATCAGCCCTGGAACATCTCCAGTCGCGACGTTGTTGTTGCCGACCATCGATGACACGATGTCCGCAGTAAGCTGTATCAGATTATCGGTCTCGGCCATGGATGGACCCTCTATTGGCTTGCATTTTCCATATTAGACCAAAAACCTGCCAGGTCCTATCGATCTGCCCAAGAAAGTGCGGCTGCGAACGCTCCCGAGCTGTTTGATGCATAGATCAACGATGATCACGCACCTTGAACCATGCCTATCGCAGGGTTCTTCGCGCCCCAATTGGGTGGTCGCCGGCGCTGATCGCACGAGCAGGACTATCGATGCGCCGAGGATATCGCAGCGCGCGTCCGCCATCCTGCAGATAGGCTGGCTTTGCCGACACGCGGGAATATCGGCAAACATCGTTCGATTTGGCGCGCGATCAGGCGCGAGGCATCACGATATCGTGGCCGAATACCGGGGCAGGGGCCACGGTCCGCTACGCAGCTGATGCAGGCGCAGAACCAGGCTGAGCAGTAGCAACTCACCGGCGCCCGCCCGCCCGCGCGCCGGCCGGCGGAGGACGGACGCGGCGGGGCGCGGCCCGCAAGCCGCAGAAGGTCAGGCGGTCGCGGCTGGTGCCGGGCGGTTCAACGTGTTGTTGAGCAGATCGGCAAAAGGATCGTCGGGCTCGGCCGGCGGCTCCCCTTCGCGTACCGTGGTGCGCCGCATGTCGCGGCGATAGCGCGTCTCGTCATACCCGCCGCCGCGGTGCATGGTCGACAGATTGTCCCAGATCACCAGATCGCCGGGCTGCCATTTCACCGGAAATATATACTGCGGCTGCGTCGCCCATTCGATCAGCTCGCGGATCAGCGCACGGCCCTCCACCCGATCCATGCCGACGATGTCACGGGTGTGCGCGGCGACGTAGAGCGCCTTGCGTCCCGATCCGGCATGAACGTGAACGAGGGGGTGGCGGGCCGAACTGCGCGCGTCGATCTCTTCCTCGCTCAGCGGGGACCCCGCGAGCATCCGCGACCACCACAGCGAATGTTCGGCTTCCAGCGGCTCGATCCGCGCCTTCATTGCCGCGGGCAGATCATCGTAGGCGGAGCGGGTGTCGGCGAACCAGGTCATCCCGCCCTCCGGCGGAACTTCATAGGCGAGCAGCAGCGAATAGGCGGACCGGAGCGGCATGAAAGACGAGTCGGTGTGCCACAGGCGATCGCCCATCTTGTGCTGCAGAACCACCGGATCCCGGATGATCTGCCCATCGGCGTCCAGATTGCCGGCATCGAACAATTCGCGGTGGCCGAACTTGGGCGGGCCGCCGCGCATGTTCGGCGCGCGTTCGAGGTGGCCGAAGATCCGGCTGAACGCGATGTGGCTTTCATTATCGAGCCCCGTGTTCCGGTACACGCAGACCCCCCAGCGATCCATCGTCGCGACGATTTCCCGCCGGGTCGCCTCGTCCAGTGGCCGGGTGATGTCCACCCCGGAAACCTCGGCGCCGAATCGCGGCAGGATCGGGTTGACCTTCAGCATCATCGATAACTCCGGCTCAGCATCGTCGCCCGAACGAGCGCCATGTCGAAAGACTATGTATCATGATACACTCTGTCAATCGGCGAGAAGGCGGCCGGGGCGCTGCGGCGCAGGCGGACGCGCGAACACACCCGGCAAACAGCGGGTGTGCCGTCTGCCAGGTGCGTCATCGCGATATTGAAAATTGGCTCCCCGGGACGGATTCGAACCGCCGACCAATCGATTAACAGTCGATTGCTCTACCGCTGAGCTACCAGGGAGCAGCCTCTTGCCGAGGCGAGGCGCGCCTATAGCAGCGGGTTCGGCAACTTGGCAAGCACCCGAAGATCCGACATTTCAGCCGGACCTTTTCAGATGGTGAATTGCTCCATCGTCACCCTGTCGTCGAGGGCATGTTCGGGATCGAACAACAGGGTGAGCGGGGCGGACCGATCGAGCGTGACGGTGACGGTGGCGACGTCGCGGACCTCGTGCTGGTCCGCCACCGCGCTCACCGGGCGCTTGCCGGGATCGAGCACGCGAAAGGTGATGCGGGTGCGTTCGGGCAGGATCGCGCCACGCCACCGTCGCGGCCGGAACGGGCTGATCGGCGTCAGCGCCAGCATTGCCGAATCGAGCGGCAGGATCGGGCCCTGCGCGGATAGGTTGTACGCCGTCGATCCGGCCGGGGTGGCCACCAGCACGCCATCGCACACCAGTTCGGGCAGAACGACGCGATCGTTGACGGTGACTTCCAGCTTGGCCGTCTGCCGCGTTTCGCGAAGCAGCGAGATTTCGTTGATCGCCGGGCTTTCGACCCGGTCTCCGTCCATCGTCATCGCGTCCATCCGCAGCGGGAACACGGTGAAGGTCTTGGCGCGCTGAATACGGTTTTCGAGCAGGTCGATGTTCCACTCGTTCATCAGGAAGCCGACGGTGCCCAGGTTCATGCCGAACACCGGCAGGATACGCCGCCGCCCCATCATGCCGTGCAGCGTCTGGAGAAGAAAGCCGTCCCCGCCGAGGGCGACCACGAGATCCGCCTGGTCAAGCGGGCTCCACTCATAGCGATCCTGCAGCGTCTCGGCGGCCTGCTGCGCCTGTTTGGTCGGCGATGCGATCAGCGCGATGCGCCGATCCGTCGTCATCCGCCCGTGACGCTCATGTGCCGTTCGACAGCCGGAGCGGTCGATTCGGCACCAATGCGGAAGTTGTGGCGAAGTGGCTTCCCGGCCATCGCCACATCGAGCAGCGCGTCGAGTTCCGCCGGGCCGCCCTCTCGCAGCGCGCGCTTGAGATCGACCCGATCGTCGTGGCCGAGGCACATGTAGAGCCGGCCCGACGCGGTGACCCGCACCCGGTTGCAGCCTTCGCAAAAGTTCTGGGTCAGCGGGGTGATGAGGCCGATCCGCGCGCCGAGTTCCTCGACGCGGTGATAGCGCGCCGGCCCGCCGGTCCGCTCCGCCAGCGGAGTCAGCGTGAACTGCCGAGCCAGATCATCGCGGACGACATCCAGCGGAAGATAGCGGTCGGTGCGATCCTCGTCGACGGCCCCAAGCGGCATCGTTTCGATCAGGGTCAGATCATGGCCTTCGGCGCCGCACCAGCGCAGCATCGGCACGATCTCGTCTTCGTTCAGCCCCTTCAGCGCGACCATGTTGATCTTGACGTGCAACCCTGCCGCCTTGGCCGCGGCGATCCCCTCCAGCACCTTGTCCACCTCGCCCCAGCGGGTGATGTGGCGGAACCGTTCGGGATCGCGGCTGTCCAGGCTGACGTTGACGCGGCGAACCCCGGCATCGACCAGTCCCGCGGCCTGCTTGGCCAGCTGGGTGCCGTTGGTGGTGAGGGTCAGCTCGTCGAGCGCGCCGGTGGCGATGTGGCGGCCGATCATCTTCGACAGTTCAGGCACCCCGCGGCGAATCAGCGGCTCGCCCCCGGTCAGCCGGATCTTGCGCACGCCTCGGGCGATGAAAGCATCCGCCAGCGTCGAAATTTCCTCCAGCGTCAGCACTTCGCTGCGCGGCAGGAAAGTCATCGCCTCCGACATGCAGTAGCGGCACCGCAGATCGCACCGATCCGTCACCGAAATGCGCAGATAGGTGATCCGGCGGCCGAAGCTGTCGGTGAGCGCGGGGGCAATCGTGCGAGGCTCGGCCATAGTTATTACAGCTAGGGTGCGTGCGCCATGGCGACAACCCCCACGGAGGCACCGTCACCCGTCCCGCGACCGGACAAGGCAGCGATTTCCACGGAGACATTCCTGCTCTAGCGTAGCGTATGGCCGACGAACCTGCCGGCGGGGCGACGCCGATCTTTCTGCTCTCCTTCCGCCACCGCGACGAGCTGGCGGCGGCGGCGGAGCGTGCCGGCTGGCAGACCCTGGCGGCGCGCCGGGCGGAAGGGGTGGAGCGTCGCTTCGTGGCGAGCGGCGCCAGCATCGCGGTGGTCGATGCGCGCGGCGCATTTGCAGACGGGATGGAGGCGGCGCGGCTGCTTGCGGATGCGGTGGAGGCCAATGCCGGGGCGCTGCTCGTGCTGCTTTCCCGTGCCGACATCGCGCGGCTGGGCGTCGTTTTCGAGAGCGGCGCGACGGACTATCTGGCCAGCCCGTTCGGCGAGGCGGAGTTCGGCCAGGCGCTGCGCTTCGTCGCCCGTTCCGTCGAGCGGCTCGCGGGGGGGCGGCGCGCCGCGACCGGCCGGGCCGAACTGATCGCGGCGCAGGCGGAAACGTGGCGCTGGCAGCCAGGCGAGACGGTGGTGACGGTCAGCCCTGCGTTGGCCGATCGCCTGGGCCACGCCGGAGAGAGCGTTTCGCTCCGCCGGCTGTTCCGCGATCTCGATCGGGCCGGGCGCCGCGCGGCGCACGATGCCGTCACGCGGCTGCTGGATGGCGGGCAGGCGACCGCCTTTGCCCACACGCAGCCCTCCGGTCGCGGGCGGATCGCGCATCATCTCCATATCGACGCGCCGGGCGGCCCCGTCGTCGGGCTGATCGAGGATCTCGATCGCACTACGCAGACGGTTGCGATCGCAACGCGCGATCCGCTCACCGGGATCGGCGATGGCCCGGCGCTCCGCCGCTGGCTCGACAAGCGGCTGCACCAGCCGGCGGGCCGGGGCGCGCGCTGCGTGTTGCTGCTGCTCGCGGTGAACCGCTTCGAGACGATCAACCGCGCGTTCGGCAACGGTACTGGCGATGCGCTGCTGCAGGGCATCGCCCGGCGCATCGAACGGCTGGCGGGAAGCACGGGGCGCGGCCGGCGCTGCGTCGCGCGGATCGCCGGTGCGGAGTTCGCGATCGGGCTCGCCCCGCCGACCACGATCGAGGAAGGCGAGATGATCGCGGCGCAGATCGTCGAGGCGGTTGCCCGGCCGTTCGTCTGCGGCGATCAGTTCATCACTATCGCGACGCGGATCGGCGTTGCCGCCGCCGGGGACACGGAGGATGGCGCAAGCCTGCTGCGCCGGGCGAGTACGGCGCTGGCCGACGCCAAGGGCGCCGAGGCGGGAGCGGTGCGCGTGCTCGATGCGCGGGGCGAGGCGCAGGCGGTGCGCGACAGCAGTCTGGAGACCGATCTGCGGCTGGCGCTCGATGCGGATCAGATCGGCATCCTGTTCCAGCCACAGGTGGCGGTCACCGGCGGCGCGATCGTGGGCGTCGAGGCGCTGGCCCGCTGGCGCCACCCGCGGCTGGGCGAATTGGGCGCAGCGACCCTGTTCGCGGCCGCCGAGCGATCCGATTACCTCGTCCAGCTGTCACGCCATGTGCAGCGCAAGGCGATGACGATGGCGGCCGCCTGGCCGGAGGCGCTGGCGCACCTGCGCGTGGCGGTGAACGTCACCGCCGCCGATATCGCCCAGCCCGGCTTCGCCAGCCACTTCCTGGATCTTGCCGATCAGACCGGGCTTTCGCGGCGACGGATTACCGTGGAGGTGACGGAGAGCGGGCTGATCGAGGATCTCGGCAGTGCGGCCGGGCTGCTGGCCGAGCTGCGCGCTGCGGGTCTGCGGGTCGCCATCGATGATTTCGGCACGGGCTATTCCAGCCTTGCCTATCTGAAGGCGCTGCCCCTCGATTACCTAAAGATCGACCAGCATCTTTCCAAGGACATTGCCGGTTCGTCGCGCGATCGCATCGTCGTTCGCGGGGTCATCGAAATGGCCCGGTCGCTAGGGCTGACGGTGATCGCCGAGGGGGTCGAGACGGAGGTGCAACTCGCCCTGCTCGCGGGTGAGGGGTGCGCCTTGTACCAGGGCTTCCTGTGCGCCCCGCCGCTGACCGACGAGGCGCTGGCGTCGCTGGTCGCGGGGCAGGCGCGGCGCTGAGCCGGGCGTTCAGCCGGGGCTGCTCAGCTTCATCAGGACCAGGCCGCCGACGATCAGCGCCGCGGCCAGCAGCCGCATCGGGCTGGCAGATTCGCCCATAAAGACGATCCCGACGGCGAACGCGCCGACTGCGCCGATCCCCGTCCAGATCGTATAGGCGGTGCCGATAGGCAGCGTCCGCATCGACCAGGAGAGCAGCGCGAAGCTGGCGATCATGGCGACGAGAGTGACGATCGACGGCCACAGCCGCGTGAAGCCGTGCGATTGTTTCATCGCATAGGCCCACACCACTTCCAGCACCCCGGCCACGGTGAGCGCGATCCACGTCACCCGAATGGATCCCGAACCGTCATGCGAGGATCTTCGCCAATCCCTTGGACAATTGCAGCGCGCCGTTCAGCCGCGCCTTCGCATCGGTCCAGGGCCGGGTGATGACCAGCTTGTTGTCCGGCCGTAGCTTGGCGCTGTCCTTCAGCCGCTGAACGTAGGCGATCAGGCCCGGCAGATCGGGGAAGCTGTCGCCGTGGAACGCGACCAGCGCGCCGCGCGGGCCGGCATCCAGCTTTGCCACGCACGCCTTGCGGCAGTTCAGCTTGATCTGGATGACGGTCAGCAGGTTCTGCGTCGCATCGGGCAGCTTGCCGAAGCGATCGATCAGTTCGGCGGCGAACGCCTCGATCTCCTGCGCGTCGGCCAGTTCGTTCATGCGGCGGTAGAGCCCCATCCGCAGATCGAGATCGAGGACATATTCCTCGGGGATCATGATCGGCGCATCCACGGTGATCTGCGGCGAGAAGTCCTTGGGGCGATCGTCCATCGCGGCGGCAATACCGCCGAGCTTTGCCTCGTTGATCGCCTCCTCCAGCATCGACTGGTAAAGCTCGAAGCCGACTTCCTTGATGTGCCCGGACTGCTCGTCGCCAAGCAGGTTGCCGGCACCGCGAATGTCGAGATCGTGGCTGGCGAGCTGGAACCCCGCGCCCAGCGAATCGAGATCGGACAGCACCTGCAGCCTTTTGGTCGCCGTCTCCGTCACCAGCCGGCTGGCGGGGGTCGTCAGGTAGGCGTAGGCGCGCGTCTTGCTCCGTCCGACGCGGCCGCGGATCTGGTAGAGCTGCGCCAGGCCGAAGCGGTCGGCGCGGTGGATGATCAGCGTGTTGGCGCTCGGTATGTCGAGCCCGCTCTCGATGATCGTCGTCGATATCAGCACGTCGAAGCGCTTGTCGTAGAAGGCCGACATGCGATCCTCCACCTCGGTCGGCGACATCTGGCCGTGCGCGATGACGTAGGTGATTTCGGGCACTTCCCGGCGCAGGAATTCCTCGATGTCCGGCAGGTCGGCGATGCGGGGGCTGACGAAGAAGCTTTGCCCGCCGCGATAATGTTCGCGCAGCAGCGCCTCGCGCAGCACCACCGGATCCCACGGGATGACGTAGGTGCGCACCGCCAGCCGATCGACCGGCGGGGTCTGGATGACCGACAGCTCGCGCAGGCCGGACATCGCCATCTGCAAGGTGCGGGGGATTGGCGTGGCGGTGAGGGTGAGGACGTGGACGTCCGCCTTCATCGCCTTCAGCCGTTCCTTGTGGGTGACGCCGAACCTTTGCTCCTCATCGACGATGACGAGGCCGAGCCGCTTGAAGTCCACCGTCTTCGACAGGATTGCGTGGTTGCCCACGACGACATCCACGGTGCCTTCCGCAATACCCTCCCGCGTCGCCTTGGCCTCGGCCGCGGGAACCAGGCGAGAGAGGCGGGCGACCTCCAGCGGGAAGCCGGTGAAGCGCTCCTTGAAATTGGTGTAATGCTGCCGGGCGAGCAGGGTGGTCGGCACCACCACGGCCACCTGCATCCCCGCCATCGCGGCGACGAACGCCGCCCGCAGCGCCACCTCGGTCTTGCCGAAGCCGACATCGCCGCAGACCAGCCGGTCCATCGGCGTGCCGGAGGCGAGATCGGCGATAACGTCGCCGATCGCCCGCTCCTGATCGTCCGTCTCCTGGTAGGGGAAGCGATCCACGAAGGCGGGGTAGCCGCCCGCATCAGGCTCCAGCACCTCGCCCGGGCGCAGCGCCCGCGCGGCGGCGGTAGCGATCAGATCGCCCGCTATCTCGCGGATGCGATCCTTCATCCGCGCCTTGCGCGCCTGCCATGCGACGCCGCCCAGTTTGTCGAGCTGGACGCCCTCATTCTCCGCGCCGTAGCGGGAAAGGACATCGATATTCTCGACCGGCACGTAGAGCTTGTCGCCGCCGGCGTAGCTCAGCATCACGCAATCGTGCGGCGACGTGCCGACCGGGATCGATGTCAGCCCCTCATACCGGCCGATGCCATGATCGGTGTGGACGACCAGATCGCCGGGGGTCAGCGCCGCCATTTCCGCCAGGAAGGCATCGGCGGATTTCTTGCGCCTGGCGCGGCGGACGAGCCGGTCGCCCAGCATGTCCTGCTCGGTCAGGACGGCGACATCGGGTGCGGTGAAGCCGTGATCCAGCGGCACGACGACCAGCGCCGCGCCACCGCCCGCCGCCAGCCCCAGTGCCTCCTGCCAGCTTTCCGCGAACGGCACGCGGGCGAGGCCATGATCCTTCAGCAATCCGGCAAACCGCTCGCGCGCGCCGATCGAGTAGCTGGCGAGCACCACCTTCTTGCCCGCGCGGCCGACCGCCTCGACATGCTCGACCACGGCCTCGTAGATGTTCAGTCCGGCGGTGCGCTCGGGCGTGAAATCGCGCGGCCCCTCCACCGCGAAGTCGAGAACCGTCCTGCTCTCCGGCTCGTCGAAGGCAGTGACGAGGTGGATCGGGCGATCGGCGATCGCCGCGGCCCACTCCTTGCTGTCGAGGTAGAGCGCAGCCGGCTCGATCGGACGATAGCTGCCGGGTTCGCTCGATTGGGCGCGGACGCGGTTGGCGTGATAATCGGCAATCGCCTCGAACCGGGCATCGGCGGCACCCGCGTCGCCGGGATCGCGGACCAGTATGTCGTCGGGCCCGAGATGATCGAACAAGGTCGCCAGCCGATCCTCGAACAAGGGCAGCCAATGCTCCATGCCCGCCAGCCGCCGCCCATCGGAGATCGCCTGATAGAGCGGATCGCCGGTAGCCGCCGCGCCGAACCGCTCCCGGTAGCGGCTGCGGAACCGCTTGACGCTCTCCTCGTCCAGCAGCGCCTCGGACGCAGGCAGCAGGGTGAAGCCATCGAGCCGGCCGATCGTGCGCTGGTCCTGCGGATCGAACTGGCGGACGCTCTCGATCTCGTCGCCGAAGAAATCGAGACGCAGCGCCATCGATTCGCCGGCGGGAAACAGATCGAGCAGCCCGCCGCGAACCGCATACTCGCCGGAATCGGCAACCGTGTCGGTGCGGACATAGCCGTTGACCTGCAGCAGGGTCGCCAGATCGTCGCGATCGATCCGCTCGCCGGGGGCAAGCCGGGCGACGAGCTGGCGGATGCGGAATGGGGTAAGCGTGCGCTGGGTGACGGCGTTGACCGTCGTTACCAGCAGCTGCGGCCGGGACTCCTTACGCTGGAGCGCGTGCAGTGCCGCCAACCGTTCGGAACTGGTCCGCAGCGAAGGCGAGGCCCGATCATAGGGCAGGCAATCCCATGCCGGATACTGCAGCACCTCGATCTCGGGCGCGAAATAGCTGGCGGCATCGGCGGTGGCGCGCATCGCCGCTTCGTCCGGCGCCACGAACACGGCCCGCCCGCTCGCCTTGTCGGCGCGCGTCGCCCGCGCGAGATCGGCCAGCAGCCACGGCAGGAAGCCGGCGGGCGCGCGGGCCAAGGTGAGTGGCTTGTCGGCCTTCAGGATGCGGTGCAGATCGGTCACGAAAGACTTTCGGCCAGGCCGCGGCGGCGCGGCATCGGATGGGGTTGCGACGGGCGCATCGTGTCAGCGCGCGATCGGTATGTAGTCGAGCCGGCGCATCGCCTGCATCATCGCGCCTTCATAGCGCGGCGGCGGCGTGGCGGTGCCGATCGCCCAGGCCATGATCTCCACATCCTCCTCGGCGATCAGCGCCTCGAACCACGCAATTTCCGCCTCCTGCCAGCTGGCGGAGTGGGTGTCGAAAAAACCGCCGACGAGCAGGTCCGCCTCCTTAGTGCCGCGATGCCACGCGCGGAAGCGCAGGCGCTTGAGGCGGTTATCGAGGTTCATGCGTCTCCAAACAGGAATGGCCGGCGGGCGCTGACGGCGCCGGTCGGCTAGGCTATAGGGACCGGCATCTAGTCATGCGCCCCGATATTCTCAATCCGCTGTTCGCCGAAGTCGAGGCGCTGAAAGGCGTCGGCGCGGGCTTGGCCAAGCCGCTCGGCAAGCTCGGGCTGGCGCGGATCGTCGACGTGATGTTCCACCTCCCGGTCGGCTGGATCGACCGCAAGGCCGTGGACGAGCTGGACGAGGCCGATGCCGGCCGCATCGTCACCGTGCCGCTCACCGCCACCGATTACCGGCAGGCGGGTGGGCGTGGGCCGTTTCGGGTGCAGGCGGCCGACCGCGCGGGCAACATCGTCAGCCTCGTCTATTTCGGCGGGAATCCCGGGTGGGCGAAGAAGCTGCTGCCGCTGGGCGAGCAGCGCATCGTTTCCGGCCGGATCGAACGGTACGGCCAGGAACTGCAGATGGTCCACCCGGATCACGTCCTGCCGCCTGCCGATGCGGAACCTCTGCCGGAGCGGGAGCCCGTGTACCGTCTGTCGGAAGGGCTGAGCAACAAGCGCATGGGCCAACTTGCCGGCCAGGCGATCGCCCGCGCGCCGAACCTGCCGGAGTGGATCGAACCCAGCGTACTGGCCCGCGCGGAGTGGCCGGGCTGGCGCGAGGCCGTGGCCCGCGTCCACGCCGATCCGGCGGACGGAGTTGCGCGCGACCGGCTGGCCTATGACGAGATCTTTGCCAATCAACTGGCGCTGATGCTGATCCGGGCTTCCTCCCGCCGACGCCGTGGCGTGCCGCTGGCCGGGGACGGCCGGCTGCGGGACCGGCTGAACCTGCCCTACACGCCGACAGGGGCGCAATCGCGCGCCATTGCCGAGATCGAGGGCGATATGGCGCAGGCCACGCCGATGACGCGGCTGCTCCAGGGCGACGTCGGCTCCGGAAAGACGCTGGTCGCCCTGTTCGCGCTGCTGGCGGCGATCGAGGCGGGGGTGCAGGGCGCCCTGCTCGCGCCCACCGAGATCCTGGCGCGGCAGCATCATGCCACGCTTACCCGGATGCTTGCCGGTGTCGGCGTCAATGTCGCGATCCTCACCGGGCGCGAAAAGGGGCGTGTGCGCGAGTCGACGTTGATGGGGCTGGCGGACGGATCGATCGACCTGCTCATCGGCACCCACGCGATCTTTCAGGAAGCCGTGACGTACAAGCGGCTGGGGCTGGCAGTGGTGGACGAGCAGCACCGTTTCGGCGTCGCCCAGCGGATGATGCTGGCCGACAAAGCCGAGCGTCCGCCGCACCTGCTGGTGATGACCGCGACGCCGATCCCCCGCACGCTGACGCTGACCCATTATGGCGAGATGGACGTCAGCCGGCTGGACGAGATGCCCCCCGGGCGCCAGCCGATCGAGACGCGGGTGATCCCCTCGGCCCGGCTGGCCGATGTCGTGGAAGGGCTCGGCCGCAAGATCGAGAGCGGCGGCCAGGCTTATTGGGTGTGCCCCTTGGTCGAGGAGAATGAGGCGAGCGACCGCGCCGCGGCCGAGGCGCGCGCGGCGGCGCTGAAGGCGCGGTTCGGGAACCGGGTCGGGCTGGTCCACGGGCGGATGAAGGGGCCGGACAAGGATGCTGTGATGGCTTCTTTCCAGTCGGGCGAGCTTGCCGTGCTGGTCGCCACGACGGTGATCGAGGTGGGGGTCGACGTACCCAACGCCACCCTGATCGTGATCGAGGATGCCGATCGCTTCGGCCTGGCCCAGCTGCATCAGTTGCGGGGCCGGGTCGGGCGCGGCAGCGGGCAGTCGGTCTGCCTGCTGCTGTGGGGTTCGGGCGGCGACGGCGGCCCCGGCGGCCGCCAGCTGAGCGAGACCGCGCGCGCACGCCTGGCCCTGATGCGCGAGACGAACGACGGCTTCCGTATCGCCGAGGAAGATCTGAAGTTGCGCGGCGCGGGAGAGATACTGGGCACGCGCCAGTCCGGCGAGATGGAGTTCCGCCTCGCCCCGCCGGAAAAGGTGAGCGCACTGATCGACATCGCCAAGGACGATGCCCGCCTGCTCGTGGACCGCGATGGCGGGCTGGAGGGCGCCCGAGGGCAGGCAGCGCGCACCGCGCTCTACCTGTTCGAGCGGGACGCGGCGGTCGGCCTCGTCCGCTCAGGGTGAGCGATCAGCGCGTTCGCCGCCTCAGCCGCTGGATCGCCTCGTCCAGCGCCGAAAGGAAGCGCGACCGATCGGTCTTGGCGAACGGGCGCGGGCCGCCGGATATCTCGCCCATTGCCCGCAGGTCCGCCACCAACGCCCGTGTCGCCACGGCATTGCCGATAGACGCCGCATCGAACGGCTTGCCGGTGGGGGCGAGAACGGTGGCGCCGGCCTTCACGCAGCGATCCGCCAGCAGGATATCGGTTGTGACGACGATCGTCGCCGCGCCCGCGCGCTCGGCGATCCAGTCGTCCGCGGCATCGAAGCCGCTGCCGACGATGACCCGTTCGATCAGCGGATCGGCCAGCACCCGCATCGGCGCATTGGCGACGATCTTCACGGCTACCCGGTGGCGCAGCGCCACCCGGTAGATCTCGTCCTTTACCGGGCAGGCATCCGCATCGACGAGGATCAGAAGTTCGATCGGGCCGGTCAGCGGACCAGAATCCCGTGCTGCTTCTTGCCGGCCGAGATGCGGACGGGGGCGTCGCCCACGTTCACCAACGCCGTCTCGTCCGACACTTTCTCGCCGTCTATCCGCGCGCCACCGCCCTTGATCAGCCGGCGGGCCTCGCCCTTCGACGCTGCCAGGCCGAGCGCGACCAGCGCGTCGACGATCCCGATCGCCCCATCCGGAACGGCAAAGCTCGGCAACCCTTCGCCCGCGGCCCCTTCCTCGAAGGTGCGGCGTGCGGTCTCGGCCGCTTCGGCCGCGGCCGCTTCCCCGCGGACCATCGCGGTGGCGGCGTCGGCCAGCACCTTCTTCGCCTCGTTTATCTCCGCCCCGCCGAGCGCCTCGAGCCGGGCGATCTCGTCCAGCGGAATGTCGGTGAACAGCCGCAGGAAGCGGCCGACATCGCGATCGTCGGTGTTCCGCCAGAACTGCCAGTAATCGTAATGCGGCAGCTGATCCTCGTGCAGCCACACCGCGCCCGACACCGTCTTGCCCATCTTCACGCCGTCGGCCGTCGTCAGCAGCGGCGTGGTGATGCCGTAGACCTCCCGCGCATCCATGCGGCGGGAGAGTTCGATGCCGTTGACGATATTGCCCCACTGATCCGATCCGCCCATCTGCAGACGGCAATCGGCGCGGCGCGAAAGCTCCAGGAAGTCATAGGCCTGGAGGATCATGTAGTTGAATTCGAGGAACGACAGAGACTGTTCGCGATCCAGGCGGAGCTTGACGGAATCGAAGCTGAGCATCCTGTTGATCGAGAAATGCTGCCCCACCTCGCGCAGGAAGGGGATGTATTCCAGCTTGTCGAGCCACTCGGCATTGTCGAGCATCACCGCGTCGCTGGGGCCGTCTCCGAAGGTAAGGAACCGATCGAAGATGCGCCGGATCGAGGCGACGTTCGCCTTGATGCCGTCCTCGCCCAGCAGCTTGCGTGCCTCATCCTTGAAGCTGGGATCGCCGATCTTGCCGGTGCCGCCGCCCATCAGCACGATCGGCTTGTGCCCGGTCTGCTGGAGCCGGCGGAGCAGCATGATCTGGACGAGGCTGCCGACGTGGAGCGAGGGGGCCGTCGGATCGAAGCCGATATAGCCCGGTATCACCTGCCGCATCGCCAGCGCATCCAGGCCCGCCGCGTCGGTCAGCTGGTGGATATAGCCGCGCTCATGCAGTAGGCGCAGCAGATCGGATTTGTGCTCGGTCATGACGCGCGGGCGCTTAGCATGGGGGTGTTGCCATGGGTAGCGTGCTTGCCGTCGGGCTGATGTCCGGCACGTCGCTCGACGGCGTGGATGCCGCGCTGATCGAAACCGACGGCGAAGGGCACGTTCGGCCGATCGCCTTCCGCAGCGATCCCTATTCGGACGCCGCCCGCGATACGCTGAGGGAAGCGGCCAGGCTGGCGCTTACCTACGATCGGCCGCGGCGGAGCCCCCAGATCGTCGAGGTGGAGGGGCTCGTCACGCGGCGGCACATCCTTGCGGTGCGGCAGCTTCTGGCGGGGGCGAAGATCACGCCTGCGGAGGTGGCCGTGATCGGCTTTCACGGCCAGACCATCGCCCACCGCCCCGATCGCGGCTGGACCTGGCAGCTCGGCGATGGCGCCGCGATGGCCGACGCGCTCGGTATCGCCGTGGTCAACGATCTGCGGCAGGCGGACGTGGCGGCGGGCGGGCAGGGCGCGCCGCTCCTGCCGGTCTATCACCGTGCGCTGACGGCGGCGCTTCCGAAGCCGGTGGCGGTGCTCAACCTCGGCGGGGTCGGCAACATAAGCTGGATCGGGGATGCGGCCGGAGAGGGCGAGGCCATCGTCGCCTTCGACACCGGACCGGCAAATGCACTGATCGACGATTGGGTGCTGGCGCAGGACTGCCGCCGCTACGATGCCGATGGGGCGCTGGCCGCCGCTGGACAGGTGAACGACGCGGTGCTCGGTACGATGCTCGACCATCCGTTCTTTGACATGCCACCGCCAAAATCGCTCGACCGGGCGGACTTTACCGTCCAGCCGGCGCGGGGGCTGGACGCCGCGGATGGCGCCGCCACGCTGACGGCGTTTACCGCAATGTCTGTCGAACTCGGGCTGCGGCTGCTTCCCTCCCGCCCGGCACGGCTCATCGTTGCCGGCGGCGGGCGACATAACGCCACGCTCATGCGGATGATCGGCACGTCTTGCGGGATCGTGCCCGAGCCGATCGAGGCCCTCGGCTGGAACGGCGACGCGACGGAGGCGGAGGGGTTCGCCTACATGGCGGTACGCCGTCTTGCGGAACTGCCGATCAGTTTCCCCGGAACGACGGGGGTGCCGGCGGCGATGACCGGCGGCGTCCTGCACCGGCCGCGCTAGGGAGCGGATCGGTTCCAGCGGCGGTCAGCCTCGCTCAGGGCAGGCGATCGCCCCGCTGCCCATGTGGCGAACGCCCAACCTCCGCTCCCACGCCGGCTTATTGCGCCTGGCGGGCGTGCTCGCGCGATTCCAGAAGGTTCCACAGGCCGGTATGCTGGATCAGGATCTGCTCGACGCCGAAGCGCACCGCCCGTTCGATCGCCGATGTCTCCCCGATCTGGACCGCGAAAGCCCGCGTCGCTTCCTCCTCCGGCAGGCGGCATTCCATACGTTCCAGGCCGAAGCGATCCGCCGCGGCATCCAGCACCGGCCGGATCGCTGCCCAATCCATGACCAGCCCGATCGCCGCGCCCGGCGCGCAGCCGGTACGTTCGGAACGGGCGAGCATTTCGACCGCATGATGCTGCGTGACGACTGCCGCCTCGCACTCGGCCTGGCCCGGCGTGCTCGGTAGCGGGCCGACGGCCACTACCAGGCGGGTGAGATAGGTCCGCTCCAGCGCGAAGCCGGTTGCGGCGCTCGCCAGCCAGCCTTTGGATTGTTCGAGGGTCACCTTCATGCCGGCAAGATCGACGACGCTCGGCAATCGGCCATGCAGCACCGTCAGATAATGCACCGCATCGGCAAGGTTGCGGGCCGCGTTCGGGCCGCTTCGTAGCGCCGACGAGCGAACGTAGCGATGGGCGGCGCTGCCGGACTCCGCCACGGCCGCGTCGATCATCGTCGTCGCGCCTGGCGACGTGCCGTTCTTCGTCTCAATCTTCACACTGGATCTCCTGCGGGCAGACGCTTTGGCGGCTGCAAACGCCGTTTGATCCGGGCATATAGCGAAACGGCGTAAATAGCCGGTTTACACCGGCGAGAAATCGACCCGATCCGGCCTGCCGCCGAACCGGATCGGTTCCTGGGCAGAAATCACTGATCGAGGAAGCTGCGCATCTTGCGGCTGCGACTGGGGTGCTTCAGCTTGCGAAGCGCCTTTGCCTCGATCTGGCGGATACGCTCGCGCGTCACCGAGAATTGTTGGCCGACCTCTTCCAGCGTGTGATCGGTGTTCATGCCGATGCCGAAGCGCATCCGCAGGACGCGCTCCTCACGCGGGGTGAGGCTGGCCAGGACACGGGTGACCGTTTCCTTCAGGTTGGCCTGAATAGCCGCATCCACCGGGATGATCGCATTCTTGTCCTCGATGAAGTCACCGAGATGCGAATCCTCCTCGTCGCCGATCGGCGTCTCGAGGCTGATCGGCTCCTTGGCGATCTTCATCACCTTGCGAACCTTTTCGAGCGGCATGGACAGCCGCTCGGCCAGTTCCTCCGGCGTCGGCTCGCGGCCGATCTCGTGCAGGATCTGGCGGCTGGTGCGCACCAGCTTGTTGATCGTTTCGATCATGTGGACGGGGATGCGGATGGTCCGCGCCTGGTCGGCAATCGATCGGGTGATCGCCTGCCGGATCCACCACGTCGCATTGGTGGAAAACTTGTAGCCGCGGCGATACTCGAACTTGTCGACCGCCTTCATCAGGCCGATATTGCCCTCCTGGATCAGATCCAGGAACTGCAGCCCGCGGTTGGTGTATTTCTTGGCGATCGAGATGACGAGCCGCAGGTTGGCCTCGACCATTTCCTTCTTGGCGATCCGCGCTTCGCGCTCGCCTTTCTGGACCATGTTGACGATGCGCCGGAATTCGCCAAGCGCCATGCCGGTGGCCTGTGCGATCTCCGCGATCTCGGTACGGATCCGCTCGACCGGATCGGCCTCGTTACTGGCGAATGCAGCCCACTTCTTGTCGATCTTGCCGACGCGGTCGAGCCAGCCTTCCTCCATCTCGTGATCGATATAGCTGTCGAGGAAGTCCTTGCGCGGCACCTTGTGACGCTCGGCAAGGCGCAGCATCTGCCCGCCCAGCGCGGTCAGGCGCCGGTTGAAGGCATAGAGCTGGTCGACGAGATATTCGATCTTGGCGCCGTGGAACTGGACGCTCTCGACCTCCGCGGTCAGCTCCTCGCGGAGCTTCTGGTACTTGCGCTCCTCGCTGGCGGGGAAGTCGTCACCGACGCCGAGCGCCCCGAGCCGGGCGACCTGGACCTTGGAGAACTTCTTGTAGAGCGAGGTGATCGTGGCGAACTTTTCCAGCGCGGCGGGCTTCAGCAGCTCCTCCATCGCGGCCAGGCTCAGTGTGTTGTCCTCGTCCTCGTCGTCGGACGGGCGCGGCGCCCGCCGCTCCGTCATGGACTCGTCGTCCTCGTCGGAGGCGGCAGGCTCCTCGACTTCTTCCTCGTCCTTGAACGTCGGGCCGGCGGTCTTCTCGCTGATCTCGCCGTCGCCGGATTCCTCGTCGCCCTCGACCTGCTCGGGCGTCGGATCCTTGTGCAGCATCGCATCGAGATCGAGGATCTCACGAAGCTGGATCGTGCCCTCGTTCAGCGCGGTCGACCAGTCGATGATCGCGTTGAAGGTGATCGGGCTCTCGCACAGGCCCAGGATCATCGTATCCCGGCCGGCCTCGATGCGCTTGGCGATGGCAATTTCGCCCTCGCGGCTGAGCAGTTCGACCGCGCCCATCTCGCGCAGATACATGCGGACGGGATCGTCCGTGCGGTCGACGGTTTCCTTCTTGGCGGTGGCCTGGAGGACGGGGGTCGCTTCGCCCTCGTCGACGCCGACGACTTCCTCCTCGGAATCGTCCGCCGCCGGCTCGTCCTCGCCAGCTTCCTCATTCTCGACGACGTTGACGCCCATCTCGTTCAAGGCGGACATCACGTCCTCGATCTGATCGGTCGACATGTCGCCGACGACGCCGTTCAGCTCGTCCACTGTGATGTAGCCGCGCTTCTTGGCCCGCGCGATCAGCTTCTTGAGCGTCGCCTCGTTCAGGTCGATCAGTGGCGCGTCGCCACCCTCAACCTTGTCCGTCGCTTCCGCCGTGTTCGTTTTCGCCATCCGACCGCCTCTAGAACCAAGCTTTACACGTCTTCGCCCTGCACCAACGCAGCAAGCGACCGATCGGCCGCCTCGCGGGCGGCGCGCAGCCTAAGCTGCTCGGCGAAACCCGCATCATCGGGCGTGGCATTGAGCCGCGCCGTCGCCGCCGCCAGAGCTGCATCCAGCTCGGGCCGTGTCGCCAACGCTTCGATTGCCGCCCCCAGATCGCGCATCGCGCGCTCGGTATCGGCATTGCCGCGCAGGAACGAAAAGGCAAGGATGTTCGTCCGCTGCAACTCATCTGCAACGTCCGCCAAACCTGCTGCCGCCAATATGGAAGCGAGCCCGTCCGGTTCAAGCACGCCGCCGGAAAACGCGCATCCCAGCAGTGCATCGCGCAGGCGGTTCAGCCTTATGTCGCCAATGTCGATGCATTCGATGGCTTCGGCATATTCGGCGATCGCCCTTGGATGACGGCATAATCCCGCAAGGACGGCGCGGGCAAGAAGCCGTTCCATCGCCCCGTCGTTGCCCATGGATCGCGCCTGTGCGGACGCCGGTAGCGGCGTCCGGTCCTTCCAGCCAGGCCGGCCGGAGCGCGACGGAGCGAAACGCGGCTGATCCCATCTTTGCCGTTGCTCGCGGGCAGGGGCCGCGAACAGCGTATCGAAGCGGCGGCGAAACTCGGCGACATATTGCTCGCGCACGTCGCGGTCCTCCACGGTTGCCGCAAGATCCGACAGCCGCCGCCGCAGCCCGGCGCGCGCCTCCGGCGTGTCCAGGGGGGCGGCATCGTGCTCGTGCCGCCAGAGGATCTCGACGAGTGGCGCGCTGTTCTTGAAGACGGCCTCCACCGCGTCGCGCCCGCCGCTGCGCACCAGATCGTCGGGATCCTGCCCCCCGGGCAGGGTGGCGAAGCAGAGCGATCGCCCCGGCGCGAGCATCGGCAGGGCGCGCTGCGCGGCGCGGATCGCCGCCTTCTGCCCGGCGGCGTCGCCGTCGAAGCAGAGCAGTGGCACATCGACAAGGCGCCACAGCCGTTCCAGCTGCCCCTCGGTAAGCGCCGTGCCGAGGGGGGCGACCGCCTCGTCGATGCCGGCCTGGGAGAGCGCGATCACGTCCATGTATCCCTCAACCACGACGACACGGCCAGCGGTGCGGCTGGCACTCGCGGCGCGATCGAGATTGAAGAGCGTCCGGCCCTTGTCGAACAAGGGCGTCTCGGGCGAGTTGAGGTATTTGGGCTCGCCCGATCCCAGGATGCGGCCACCGAAGGCGATCGTTCGGCCGCGTGCATCGCGGATCGGTATCATCAGCCGGCCGCGGAACCGATCATAGGGCTCGCGGCCCGCCTCCTCCGGCCGGATCAGCATGCCGCATTCGACCAGACGGTCGATGCCGTGCTTCTCCAGCGCCGACTTGAGCCGGTTGCGCCCATCGGGCGCGAAGCCGATGCCGAACGCCTTGGCCACGGCCGGCGGGATGCCGCGGCGCTGGAGGTAGGCCCGCGCCTCGGCCCCGACGATTCCGGCGAGTTCCCCCTCGAACCATGCCGCCGCCTCATCCATCACCTCGTGCAGCCCGGCGGCGCGCTGATCGCGTTCGCGGGCGCGGGGATCGGGCGCGGGCAGGTCCATGCCGGCGGCGTCGGCGAGTTCCTTCACCGCATCGATGAACGGCAGGCCCTTGACCTCGGTCAGAAAGCGGATCGCATCACCATGCGCGCCGCAGCCGAAGCAGTGATAGAAGCCCTTGTCGTCGTTGATGGTGAAGCTGGGCGTCTTTTCCTGGTGGAACGGACAGCATGCCTTCCACTCCCGCCCGGCGCGGGTGATCTTCACCGATCGGCCGATCAGCGCCGAAAGCGACGTCCGCATGCGCAGTTCGTCGAGGAAGCCGGGCGAGAGGCTCATGGCCGCTCCCGATAGCGCGAGGCCGCTGTCCGGATCACCCGGCCAGCGCTGCCTTCACCAGCGCGCTGGCGCGGCTCATGTCCATCTCGGCGGCGTGGCGGGCCTTCACCGCGGCCATTACCCGCCCCATGTCCTTCACCGAACTGGCGCCGGTCTCCGCGACTATGGCAGCAATCGCGGCACGGGCGGCATCGTCGTCCATCTGCTGCGGCAGGAACGATTCGATCACCGCCAGTTCGCCCTTTTCGATGTCGGCGAGTTCCTGGCGGCCGCCGGTCTCGAACATTTCGATCGATTCGCGGCGCTGCTTGGCCATTTTCTGCAGCACCTCGCGCACCGTCGCGTCGTCGTCGGTGGCCGCGTCGGAGGTGCGCAACTCGATGTCGCGGTTCTTGATCGCGGCCTGGATCAGGCGGATAGCCTGGGTGCGGGCCGAGTCGCGGGCCTTCATCGACTCCGTCTGCGCGGCCTTGATAACGTCGCGAATCATTGCACTGCTTTCGGCTGAACGGGAGGGGCGGGGACGATAGCCGCAGCGCACCTTTTTTAATAGATTGACCGCCGGCCCCGCCGCACCTACCTACCCCGCCGCCTACCTTACCGCCGAGCCCACAGGAGTGCCACCGTGGCCGAGAACACCCCCGCGCGCCCGCCCCAAGGAGCGACGGGGGTATTGGTATTGGCCGACGGATCGATGATCTGGGGCCGCGGCTTCGGCGCCGCCGGCGATGCGGTGGGCGAGGTCTGCTTCAACACCGCGATGACCGGCTATCAGGAGGTGATGACCGATCCCTCCTACGCCGGGCAGATCATCACCTTCACCTTTCCGCACATCGGCAATGTCGGCGCAAACCCGGAAGATATCGAGGCGCAGAACCCCCACGCGCTCGGCCTGATCGTGCGCGAGGACGTGACCGATCCTTCCAACTACCGCTCGACCCAGCATTTCGACACCTGGCTGAAGCACAATGGACGCATCGGCCTGTCCGGCGTCGATACCCGGGCGCTGACCCGCGCGATCCGCATCCAGGGCGCGCCCAACGGGGTGATCGCCCACGCGCCGGACGGCGTGTTCGACGTGGAAGCGTTGCTGGCGAAGGCGCGCGCCTGGCCGGGGCTGGAGGGGATGGACCTCGCCAAGGATGTATCCGCCTTGCAGAGCTACACCTGGGACGACGGCCTGTGGACGCTGGCGGACGGCTACGCCACGCACGCTGCCAACCCGGATGGCCCCCACGTCGTTGCGATCGATTACGGGCTGAAGCGCAACATCCTGCGCAACCTGGTCGCGGCCGGCGCGCGGGTGACGGTGGTGCCGGCCACCGCGACGTTCGACGATGTGATGCGGCACCAGCCCGATGGCGTGTTCCTCTCCAACGGCCCCGGCGATCCGGCGGCCACGGGCGAATATGCAGTCCCGGTGATCCGCCAGCTCCTCGAGATTTCGAAGCCGATCTTCGGCATCTGCCTTGGCCACCAGCTGCTCGGGCTGGCGGTGGGCGCGCGCACGTCGAAGATGCACCAGGGCCACCGCGGCGCCAACCATCCGGTCAAGCGCTCGTCGGACGGCCGCGTCGAGATCACATCCATGAACCACGGCTTCGCGGTCGACGCCGCAAGCCTCCCCGCCAACGCCGAGCCGACCCATGTGTCGCTGTTCGATGGATCGCTGGCCGGGCTGCGCCTGACCGACAAGCCGGCGTTCAGCGTGCAGTACCACCCGGAGGCGAGCCCCGGACCGCAGGACAGCCACTATCTGTTCGAGCAGTTTGTCAGCGCGCTCATCAGGGAGAGCTGAAGATGGCGACAGTTCGCGACTTCAGAGTTGAAGATCTGTCCACCGTCCGGCCTCATGATGATGTTGAGGCGGTGGTTCGTCTCGTGGAGTGTAACGGCGAAAAGCTGTTGCAGATCGATACCTTCGGCCGCCCTGGCCGCGAAACCCCGGGTAAGCTTTCGCAGACGCTCAGGTTTGATGCTGCTGCGTTCCGCAAGCTCGTAGACCTCGGAAGCAAGCACTTCTAATGCCAAAACGCACCGACATTTCCTCCATCCTCATCATCGGCGCGGGCCCGATCGTCATCGGGCAGGCGTGCGAGTTCGATTATTCGGGGACGCAGGCGTGCAAGGCGCTGCGCGAGGAGGGCTATCGCATCATCCTCGTCAATTCGAACCCTGCGACGATCATGACCGATCCGGAGATGGCCGACGCGACCTATGTCGAGCCGATCACGCCCGAAATCGTCGCCAAGATCATCGAGAAGGAGCGGCCGGACGCGGTGCTCCCCACGATGGGCGGGCAGACCGCGCTCAACACCGCGCTGGCGCTGTTCAACGACGGCACGCTGGCCAAGTACGGCGTCCAGATGATCGGTGCCGATGCCGAGGCGATCGACAAGGCCGAGGACCGGCTGAAATTCCGCGACGCGATGGACCGGATCGGGCTGGAAAGCGCGCGCTCGGACGTGGCGCACACGCTGGAGGAGGCGCTGGCGGTGCTCGACCGCGTCGGCCTGCCGGCGATCATCCGGCCGAGCTTCACGATGGGCGGCACCGGCGGCGGCGTCTGCTACAATCGCGAGGAGTATATCCGCATCGTGACGGGCGGGCTCGACGCCAGCCCGACGACGGAAGTCCTGATCGAGGAATCGCTCCTCGGCTGGAAAGAATATGAAATGGAGGTCGTTCGGGACAAGAACGACAATTGCATCATCGTCTGCTCGATCGAGAATGTCGATCCGATGGGGGTGCATACGGGCGATTCGATCACCGTCGCGCCCGCGCTGACGCTGACCGACAAGGAATACCAGATCATGCGCAACGCATCGATCGCGGTGCTCCGCGAAATCGGTGTGGAAACCGGCGGTTCGAACGTCCAGTTCGCGGTCGATCCGAAGACCGGGCGGCTGGTGGTGATCGAGATGAACCCGCGCGTGTCGCGCTCCTCGGCGCTGGCCTCCAAGGCGACCGGCTTTCCGATCGCCAAGGTCGCCGCCAAGCTGGCGGTCGGCTACACGCTCGACGAGATCACCAACGACATCACCGGCGCGACCCCGGCCAGTTTCGAGCCGACGATCGATTACGTCGTCACCAAGATACCGCGCTTCGCCTTCGAGAAGTTCAAGGGCGCCGAACCTTTGCTCTCGACCAGCATGAAGAGCGTCGGCGAGGTGATGGCGATCGGCCGCAACATCCACGAGAGCATGCAGAAGGCGCTGCGCGGGCTGGAGACCGGGCTGTCCGGCTTCAACTTCGTCGAGGCGCTGCAGGGCGCCCCGCGCGCGGAGATCGAGGCGGCACTGGCGCGTGCCACGCCCGATCGGCTGCTGGTGGCAGCGCAGGCATTGCGCGAGGGTCTGACGGTTGCGGAGATCCACCGCATCGCCGGGTTCGACCCCTGGTTCCTGGAGCGCCTGGAGGAGATCATCGCCGCCGAGAACGATGTCTGCACCAACGGCCTGCCGCAGAATGCAGTCGCGCTCCGCCGGCTGAAGGCGATGGGATTCTCGGACAAGCGGCTCGCTTATCTGGCGCTGCAGTCGGCCAATCTGCGCGGCATGGGCCGTGCGCAGGCGCGCGGATCGGGGCTGATCCACGATGCGATCAAGGCGATGACCGGGGGCGTCAACGAGGGCGAGGTTCGCGCGCTCCGCCACAAGCTTGGCGTCCGTCCGGTCTTCAAGCGCATCGATACGTGCGCGGCCGAGTTCGAGGCGAAGACGCCGTACATGTACTCGACCTATGAGGCGCCCGCCTTCGGTGAGCCCGAGTGCGAGTCCGCGCCGTCCGGGCGTCGCAAGATCGTCATCCTGGGCGGCGGGCCGAACCGGATCGGGCAGGGGATCGAGTTCGATTATTGCTGCTGCCACGCCTGCTTCGCCCTGGGCGAGGCCGGCTACGAGACGATCATGATCAACTGCAATCCGGAAACGGTGAGCACCGATTACGACACATCCGACCGGCTGTATTTCGAGCCGCTGACCGCAGAGGACGTGCTGGAGATCCTGCATGTCGAGCAGTCGAACGGCACGCTCGTCGGCGTCATCGTCCAGTTCGGCGGCCAGACGCCGCTGAAACTGGCGCAGGAACTCGCCGATGCCGGTATTCCCATCCTCGGCACCTCGCCCGATGCGATCGACCTGGCCGAGGATCGCGAGCGGTTTGCCGCGCTGGTCGCCAAGCTGGGCCTTCTCCAGCCGGACAACGGCATCGCCCGCAGCCGGGACGAGGCGGTCGCGGTGGCGGATCGGATCGGGTATCCGGTGCTGATCCGCCCCTCCTACGTGTTGGGCGGGCGGGCGATGGAGATCGTCGACGGCCCGGCGCAGCTGGACGCGTACATCACCAGCGCGGTGCAGGTGTCCGGCGATTCCCCCGTGCTGATCGATCGCTACCTGCGTGACGCGGTCGAGGTCGATGTCGATGCGATCTGCGACGGGACGGACGTCGTCGTCGCAGGGGTCATGCAGCACATCGAGGAGGCCGGTGTTCATTCCGGCGACAGTGCCTGTTCGCTGCCCCCGTACAGCCTTTCCGAAGAGGTCATCGCCGAGATCGAGCGGCAGACCGAGGCGCTGGCCCACGCCCTCGAGGTTCGCGGGCTGATGAACATCCAGTATGCCGTGAAGGACGGCCGGGTCTACCTGATCGAGGTGAACCCGCGCGCGAGCCGCACGGTGCCGTTCGTTGCAAAGGCGATCGGCGTTCCCGTCGCCAAGATCGCGGCGCGGGTGATGGCCGGCGAGAAGCTGGCCGATCTGCCGCAGATCAACCGGCACATCGATCATATCGCGGTGAAGGAGGCGGTGTTCCCCTGGGCGCGCTTCCCCGGCGTCGATCCAGTGCTCTCGCCGGAGATGAAATCCACCGGCGAAGTTATGGGGATCGATAGCGATTTCGCGACCGCTTTCGCCAAAGCTCAGCTCGGCAG
>NZ_JAQGLK010000175.1 GCF_028292925.1 Sphingomonas bacterium | reverse complement strand
AACCAGCTGCTGGTCGAGATGGACGGGTTCGACGCGAACGAGGGCATCATCATCGTCGCGGCGACCAACCGCCCCGACGTGCTCGATCCCGCGCTGCTGCGTCCCGGCCGCTTCGATCGCCAGGTGGTCGTGCCGCGTCCGGATATCGAGGGTCGCCAGAAGATCCTCGAGGTCCACATGAAGAAGACGCCGCTCGCGCCGGACGTCGATGCCCGCACGATCGCGCGCGGCACGCCCGGCTTTTCGGGCGCCGATCTCGCCAACCTCGTCAACGAGGCCGCGCTTCTGGCGGCCCGCAAGGGCAAGCGGCTGGTCGCCATGAACGAGTTCGAGGAGGCCAAGGACAAGGTGATGATGGGCGCCGAGCGCAAGTCCATGGTGATGACCGCCGACGAGAAGAAGGCGACCGCCTACCATGAGGCCGGCCACGCCCTCGTCTCGCTCCACGTTCCCGGCTGCGATCCGCTGCACAAGGTGACGATCATCCCGCGTGGCCGGGCGCTCGGCGTGACGTGGAACCTGCCCGATCGTGATCGTTATTCGATGACGATGAAGCAGATGAAGGCACGGCTGGCGCTCTGCTTCGGGGGCCGCATCGCCGAGCAGATCATCTACGGCGCGGACGAGCTGAACACGGGTGCCTCCAACGACATCCAGCAGGCGACCGACATGGCGCAGGCGATGGTCATGGAATATGGCATGTCCGAGAAGCTCGGCTGGCTGCGCTACCGCGCCAACCAGGACGAGGTGTTCCTCGGCCATTCGGTAGCGCGCAGCCAGAACGTGTCGGAGGAAACCGCGCGGCTGATCGACCAGGAGGTTCGCCGCCTGATCGAGGAAGCCGAGGCGGCCGCCCGTACCGTGCTGACCGAGAACCTCGACGAGCTGCATCGCCTGGCCGGCGCGCTGCTCGAATACGAGACGCTCACCGGCGAGGAATCCAAGCGGATCATCGCCGGCAACCCGATCGGCCGCGACGAGGGCGGGGCCAAGCGCCCGATCGTCTCCAGCAGCGGCGGCTCGTCCATCCCCAAGAGCAAGCGGCCGGGCAGCGGCGGCTGGGGCGACGCCGCGCCCCAGGGCGCCTGAGGCCGCCTCCCGATCGACTTGACGGCCCGGCGCCCCCACGGTGCCGGGCCGTTTCGCATCCGATTTCCGCGCGCGCCGGCCATAACGATGCATTAACTGTACTGCGATAGGACAGTGCTGATGATCCCACGCGACCGGCTGCCGGCCTCCTCTGCGCTCGTCCTGCTCAGTGCGTTGCCGCCCCGGACAGGGCGCCGCGGATGATCGCGAGCTTGTTGGTCGGCAAGCATGACGCAGCACTCCATGCCCGCGCCGCGGCACTTGCGGGGATCGGCAGCTGGCAGTGCGACCTGCGGACCGACGCGCTGACCTGGACCGGCGAGGTGTTCGACCTGTTCGGCATACCCCGCGGCGAGAAGCTCCACCGGCCCGATGTCGTCTGGATGTATGACGAGCAGTCCCGCGACGAACTGGAGCGGCTTCGCTCTCAGGCCATCCGGACCTGCGGCCGCTTCACGATGGATGCGCGAATCGTGCAGGCGGGCGGCGCCGCCCGCTGGACGCGGATCGTTGCCGGCACGATTCCCGACTGCGAAGGGCGGGCCGTGCTCCTCTACGGGCTGCAGCACGACGTTACCGACGAGCGCGAGCGCTGGGATGCGATGCGGCGCCTGGCAGAACGAGACGCGCTGACCGGATTGTTCAACCGCGGCATGTTTCAGGCACGGTTTCTCGATTGCCCGTTCGGCTTCCCCGCCCTCGCCCCGGCCGGCGCCCTGATGCTGGTGGACGTCGATGGCTTCAAGCAGGTCAACGATTGCTTCGGCCATGCCGCCGGGGATCATTGCCTGCGCCTGATGGCCGAGCGCCTTTCCGCCGGCTTCCCCGACGCACGCATGATCGCCCGCATCGGCGGCGACGAGTTCGCCGTGATCCTGCCCGCGGTGAGGGACGAGGCTGCGATCGGCCGCGCCCTGCACGGGAGCTTCGCCGATCTGTGCATGCCGGTGGCGTGGCATGGCCGTATCCTGGATATCAGCGCCTCCGCCGGCATAGCCCGCATCGCCGATCCCGGCGCGTTTGATGCCGAAGCGACCTTCGCCGCGGCGGATGCGGCGCTCTATCTTGCCAAGCACGCCGGCCGGGGGACGTACCGGATCGCGGGCACGGGCATCGTCGGCGGCGTGTAGCCGGTTCATCCCTCGCCTGTTTCGTGGTAGCGGCCCGCCCATGTTGCACGCGCACCCCGACCCGGAAGCCCTGATCGCCGATATGGCGGCCCGCGCGCGCGCCGCCGCCACCCTGCTGGCCCAGGCCCCGTCTGCGCAAAAGGGGCAGGCGCTGCGCCTCGCCGCAACCGCACTGCGTGGCGATGCCGATGCCGTGCTGGCCGCCAACGCCCGCGACATGGCACAGGCCGAGGCCGCCGGGCTCGGCCCGGCGATGCTCGACCGGCTGAAGCTGACGCCCGACAGGCTCGCCGGCATCGCCGCCGCGCTGGAGGAAGTTGCCGGGCTCGACGATCCGGTCGGCCAGCGGATAGATCGGCGGGAGCGTCCGAACGGGCTGGTGCTCGATCGGGTGCGGGTGCCGCTTGGCGTCGTCGGGATCATCTACGAAAGCCGCCCCAACGTTACCGTCGATGCCGGCGCGCTGGCGATGATGGCGGGCAATGCCTGCATCCTGCGGGGCGGATCGGAAGCGCGCGAGAGCAACCGTGCGCTGCACCGCGCGCTCGTCGCGGGGCTCGCCGGGGCGGGCCTGCCGGAGGATGCGATCCAGCTGGTGCCGGTCTCCGATCGCGCAGCAGTGGGCGCGATGCTGCGTGCGGCCGGCCTGATCGACATCATCGTGCCGCGCGGCGGCAAGAGCCTGGTGGCCCGCGTGCAGGAGGAGGCACGCGTGCCCGTGCTCGCCCACCTCGACGGTATCGTCCACCTCTACATCGATGCCGCCGCGGATCCGGCCAAGGCGCGCAACATCGCGCTCAACGCCAAGTTGCGGCGCACCGGCGTCTGCGGCGCGACGGAGACGCTGCTGATCGACCGCGCCTTCCCCGATCCCGCACCGATCCTCGCCGCTTTGGCCGATGCCGGCTGCGCGCTGCGCGGCACCGCCGAGGTCCGGACGATCGAGCCGCGCGCCGAAGCCGCAACGGCCGAGGATTGGGACACCGAATATCTCGACGCGATCTGCTCGGTCGCTTTGGTCGATGGCGTCGGCGGGGCGATGGCGCACATCGCCGCCCACGGATCGCACCATACCGACGCGATCGTTACCGAGGATGCGGCCACGGCGGATACCTTTCTGGCGCAGGTCGACTCGGCGATCGTGATGTGGAACGCCTCCACCCAGTTCGCGGACGGCGGCGAGTTCGGGCTGGGGGCGGAGATCGGCATCTCCACCGGCCGGCTTCACGCCCGCGGCCCGGTCGCGCTGGAAGGGCTGACCACCTACAAGTGGATCGTCCGTGGCACCGGCCAGATCCGTCCCTGAAGCCGCCATCCCGGAGCCGCGGCCTTGAAGCCGACCGGCCTGCTCGGCGGATCGTTCAATCCGGCGCATGCGGGGCACCGCAACGTCAGCCTGGCGGCGATTCGCGCGTTGGGGCTGGACGAGGTCTGGTGGCTGGTCTCCCCCGGCAATCCGCTGAAGGCGGATGCGAAGGACATGGCCCCGCTTGCCGCGCGGCTCGCCTCGGCCCGCGCGATGGCCCGCCACGCACGCATCCGGCCGAGCGCGATCGAGGCGCGGCTGGGCACCCGCTATACCGTGGATACACTCGCCCATCTCGTCCGGCTCTATCCCGATCGGCGGTTCATCTGGCTGATGGGTGCGGACAATCTGGGCCAGTTTCACCGCTGGCGGCAGTGGCGGCGCATCGCCCGCACGGTGCCGATTGCCGTCATCGCCCGTCCGGGGTATGATCGCGCTTCCCAGGCCGTGCGGGCCATGGGATGGCTGCGGCACTTCGTCCGGCCCGTTGGCCAGTCACGCGAATGGACGAGGTGGAGACCTCCGGCGCTCGTGCTGCTGCGCTTTCGCCCCGATCCCCGGTCCGCCACGCAGGCTCGCCTTGCGAACCCGCAATGGCATCTTACGTTCAGTCCAACGTCCGCGCGCGATACTTCCCCGCGCCGGACGGCTTCCTAGGAGGTTTCTTGCCCGCCAGTACCGCCGCCCCGCAAGGCGCAACCACGCCGCCCGAGGGATCGGATCCTCTCCACGATCTGATCCTGTCCACACTGGATGACGATCAGGCCGTCGATACGATCTCGATCCCGCTCACCGGCAAAAGCAGCATCGCCGATTTCATGGTGATCGCCAGCGGCCGATCGACCCGCCAGGTCGCATCGATGGCCAACAAGCTGGTCGATCGGATCAAGGCCGAGACCGGCCGCATTTCCCGCATCGAGGGTCTGCCCACCGCCGATTGGGTGCTGATCGATGCGGGCGACGTGATCGTCCACCTGTTCCGCCCGGAGGTGCGCAGCTTCTACAATCTGGAACGGATGTGGGCCTTCGGCGAGGCGCCCCCGCCGCCGCGGGATGCCGCCCCGGTGGATCCGGCGGCCGAGCCCGGCGACCCGGAAGACCGGGACTGACCCAACGGGCCTGTTGCTGCACATCGTGGCGCGGGGACGGATCGGGCGCGGGCCCGAGGCGGATCTCGTCGATCGCTACCTCAAGCGGATCGCCTGGCCGACGCGGCTGAGCGAGCTGCCGGATCGTGGCGGCCGCCTGCCGCCGGTCGATCCCGGTACGATCGTCGTCGCGCTGGACGAAAAGGGCGCACAGCTCGGATCGGCGGCGTTCGCCGATCGGCTCGGCCGCTGGCGTGACGAGGGCCGGCGTGAGGCGCGGTTCCTGATCGGCGCCGCCGACGGGCTGGATCCGGCCACCCGCGATTCGGCGGATCTGCTGCTCGCCTTTGGCGCCGCCACCTGGCCGCATCTCCTGGCCCGCGCGATGCTCGCCGAACAGCTCTGGCGGGCGACGAGCATCCTGGCCGGCCACCCCTACCACCGCGAGGGCTGATGCGGCTGCGCGGCGCCATTATCGCTACTGCGGTCATCACGGCGGCACTCGCGGCCCCCGCCGGGATCGCGCTCGCCCAGGCGCTCGGGGGTGAGGCCGCCGCCCTGGTCCGCGCCAAGCGGCAGGCCGCGCTCGCCACCGCGCG
>NZ_JAQGLK010000173.1 GCF_028292925.1 Sphingomonas bacterium | reverse complement strand
TTGCCGTCGCAACCCCCCTTTTGCGGCCAATCGACCCGGCGCAGCGTTGGGCTGTTCCGCAGCGCAGCATGCGCCGTTCGCAGCGGCGGCGTAGGTGCAGGCGGTGGTTCGTCTATCTGGCGTTCATGCGCAGATCGGCTCGGCGATCCGCCGGGCGCTGCCCTGTGATCGGCTGTTGTCGCGGCGATCTGGCCGGGGCGGGGCTTCACCGTGCATTTTCGCCATGCGATCGGCACCGGCGCTCGCATCGTCCGGGCACCGGCGGCGGAAAAACCGGAATGTCGAACCGGGCTGTGTCAGCGTGGGACGGTCGACAATCCGGTTCGCCGCAGAAACGCCGCGACGCCGGTTAGCGGTCGCGAGACTCCAGGTAGAGGTAGCTCGGCGAGAATTCGCCCACATCCTGCAGGCCCGCCATGTCGAGGATCGTTGCCCGGCGCCCCGACACGTCGATCAGCCCGCGTTCGCGCAGTTCGCGCAAGGTGCGGTTGACGTGCACCGACGTCAGCCCGGCGCATTCGGCCAGATCGGCCTGCGTGAGTGGGAGCGGGAAGCTGTTGCCGTCGGTCATCGCGACGATCTCCATCCGGATGAACAGCTCGCACAGCAACGCCGCGAGCCGCTGGAGCGCGGTCCGCCGGCCGAGCGACAGCGTCCATTCGCGCTGGATCGAGGATTCGAGCGACGTCAGGAACCAGTAGACGCGGGTAAGATGCGGAAACTTCTCGGTAATGTCATTCAGCCGGGCGTGGGGGAACGTCACGATCCTGCACGGGGTGAGCGCCATCACGTTGTGATCCAGCCGCTTCAGCGTGAAGCTGTGCAGATCCACGAAGTCGCCGGGTATGTGCAGCGCCGAAATCTGCCGCTGGCCGTCCTTCAAATCCTTGTAGCGGCACATCAAACCCTCGACGAGCAAGGTGCTGACCGAAAGCTCCTCTTCGGCGCGGATGATGGTGCGGTCGGCGGGGATCGCGCGTGGCTCGCTCAGCGCGCCGCGGATCGCGGCCTCCTCCTCCGGCGATATGGAATCGCGGCGGCGGAGGTTCAGAAAGTGGGCGTCGATCACCCGTTTATGCTCCCCCTTGGCAGGTACAAGGATAACGCTTCGCCGTCCTACGGGAACGTTGCGGCGCGGGCAATGGATGGCGCGGGCCGGGTGCCGGCGACAGGGAACGCCGTTGAGTGCTTCAACCGCCGGCGCAAATGCTCTAAGGCAGGCGAATGGCGCTCCTGAGCCTCGGGTCGAAACCCTTCTTTGACGACAAGAACCGCGCATTCTGGATGCTGCAGTCTTTCGGCTGGACGGGTTATTTCGTCCTCCGCACCCTGGGCGGGCTGGCGAATGCGATGGGGTTCCTCTTCATCGTGCCCACCGCGCTCAGCACCGCCACCGGCTATTCGCTGACGCTGCTGATGGCCGCGATCTACCGGCGGCTGATCCACCAGAAGCCGGCGGTTACCTGGGGCGCATCGATCCTGATCCTGCTGATCGCCTCGGCGGCTTTCTCGACGATCGAGGTATGGGCGCATGCCACCTTCTACCGCATCGGCAAGATGCCGGAGGGAATCGAGTTTCTCGGCGCGATCCTGCTCGATTTCGCGCTGCTCGCGGCGTGGTCGGCGCTGTATTACGGGATCAACTTCTACCTGCTTCTCGAACAGCAGACGGATCAGCTTTCCCGCCTGGAAACGCAGGCCTCCTCGGCGCAGCTGGCGATGCTGCGTTACCAGTTGAACCCGCATTTCCTGTTCAACACGCTCAATTCGATCTCCACGCTGGTCCTGCTGAAGCAGACCGACCGGGCGAACGTCATGCTGTCCCGCCTGTCGTCGTTCCTGCGCTACACGCTGGTCAACGAACCGACCGCGCAGGTGACGCTGGCCCAGGAGGTCGAGACGCTGAAGCTCTATCTCGAGATCGAAAAGATGCGGTTCGAGGAACGGCTGCAGCCGCGGTTCGAGATCGATCCGCTGGTGTCGCGCGCGCGGCTGCCGTCGCTGCTGTTGCAGCCCCTGGTCGAGAACGCGATCAAATATGCCGTGACGCCGAAGGAGGAGGGCGCGGAGATCGCAGTCGAGGCGCGGCTCGCCGGAGAGCGGGTGCAGATCACCGTTTCGGATACCGGCCCCGGGTTGAACGAAGCCGGCACCCGGCCGATATCCTCGCTCGGCGTGGGGCTGGCCAATATCAGGGATCGGCTGGCCCAGGCCTACGGTGCGGATCACCGGTTCGATATCCAGTCGGATCGGGGGGGTGGGTTCGGCGTCGTGATCGAAATACCGTTCCAGACCGAACATCCCAAGGAAGCTGCATGACGATCCGAACCATCCTCGTCGACGACGAGCCGCTCGCCATCCAGGGGCTCGCCCTGCGGCTCGAGGCGCACGAGGACGTCGAAATCATTGAAACCTGCCTGAACGGGCGCGAGGCGATCCGCGCGATCAAGACCCACAAGCCCGATCTCGTCTTTCTCGACATCCAGATGCCCGGCTTCGACGGCTTTTCCGTGCTGCAGGGGCTGATGGAGGTGGAGCCGCCGCTCGTCGTGTTCTGCACGGCCTACATGGATCATGCGCTGCGCGCGTTCGAGGCCGACGCGCTCGACTATCTGATGAAGCCCGTCGACACCGATCGCCTGGCCGATACGCTGGAACGGGTGCGGCTGCGGCTGGCCGAGAAGCGCGGGGCCGAGGAAGCCGGGCGGCTGAAGGAGGCATTGGCCGAGCACGCGCCGGAGGCGGCGGCGGACATGGTTGCCGATGGCGGCGGCGATGCGCCGGCATCGAACCGCTTCGAGAAGCTGATCAACATCAAGGATCGCGGCCAGATCTTCCGCGTCGATGTCGATTCGATCGAGCGGATCGATGCCGCGGGCGATTACATGTGCATCTACACCGGCGATAATACCTTGATCCTGCGCGAGACGATGAAGGATCTGGAAAAGCGCCTCGATCCGCGGCGTTTCCAGCGCGTCCACCGATCGACCATCGTCAACCTGGATCTGGTGAAGCAGGTCAAGCCGCACACCAACGGCGAGTGCTTCCTGGTGCTGAATTCGGGCGCGCAGGTGAAAGTCAGCCGCAGCTACCGCGATGTGGTGGCGCGCTTCGTCCACTGACGCCCGCTCCCGCCCGCCGGAGGCGCTCGCAATGCTTCGTTAACCAGCGCGGACCATTGTAGCGCCCTCCGCGCAGAGGGTGCCCCGCGATGTTCGCCGCCGAATTCGAAAATGCCCGCACCGATACGCGCCGCCGATCGGTGCGCGCGCCGATCTCGCTGGACGCCCATATCGGCAAGAGCGTGCGGACCTTGTGCAAGGTGATCGACGTATCGTTGCACGGCGTCCGCCTTGCCGTTCATTCGGAGTTGAAGCGCGGCAGCACGATATGGCTGATGCTGCCGGACATCGGCCATGTCGCTGCCGACGTCCGCTGGTCCGACGACTTTTCCGCGGGGTGCGAGTTCCACAACCCGCTGGACCAGGCCACGTTGGACGGATTGCTGGCCAAAAGCAGCGCGCACGACCGCGCCTGAGCAAGGCGGCCGTGGGCCGGCCGCCTGCCGCCCGGCTCAGGCGTTGGCGGGCACGAACCCCAGCGCCACGCCGTTCATGCAGTAGCGCAGGCCCGTCGGCTTCGGCCCGTCGTTGAAGACGTGGCCGAGATGCCCGCCGCAGCGCCGGCAGTGTACCTCCGTGCGGGTGTAGCCGAGCAGATCGTCGCTGCTGGTGGCGACGGCATTGGGCAGCGGCTGCCAGAAGCTCGGCCATCCCGTGCCGCTGTCAAACTTCGTCTTCGAGGTGAAGTTGGGCAGCTTGCAGCCCGCGCAGACGAACGTGCCGGCGCGGTGTTCCTTGTTGAGCGGGCTGCTGAACGGCGCCTCGGTATCTTCGTGGCGGAGCACCCGGTAGGCGGCCGGGGAGAGCCGCTTGCGCCATTCGGCATCCGGCAGGGTCACCGGGAACGGGCCCTTGGCGGCGGCAACCGGCGCGGCGCTCCACCCGAGCAGCGCCACGCAGCCTGCCGCGCCCACCCCGGTGCCGATGAACTGGCGACGATCGAGCTTCATGGGGTCCACTCCTGTCCGGGCCGGCGACGCAGCCTGTCTTGCCCTTATGTAGTCGCCCGGCGCGGCCTTTTCACGCCCGCCCGTGCGAAAAGCCGGCGCTTGCCGCCGCCGGACTTGAGGACGCTCACCCGGAACCGCCGCGCGGCGAAGCGGATGATCAGCGTGATCCACAGCGCCTGCCACAGGATGGCCAGCAGGTGCGGCCATATCGCCGGAATCTGCGCGGCCCGCGCCAGCATCGCAAAGGGCGAGCTCCACGGGAACACCGTTGCCGCCAGCGCGGTCGCCCCGTTGGGATCGCTCACCGCCGAGGAGGCGAACGCGAACACCACAAGCTGCCCCATCGTCACCGGCATCGACAGCGTCTGCACCTCGCGCACGGAATTGGCCTGCGCGCCGATGCCGAGGAACGCGGCACCCAGCAGCAGGTAGCTGGCGGTGAAATAAGCGACGCCGAGCGCGATGAAGGCCGGCCAGCCCACGGCTGGCGGCGGCAACCCCGCCGCGCCGGGCGCGAAGCCGAGGATCGCGATCGTCGCTGCCGAACCCCACACCGCGATCCCGGTCAGCGACATGCCGAGCATGGCGATCAGCTTGCCGAGGAAGATCGCGTCCACCGGAACCGCGGCCGCCAGCACCTCGATCACCTTGTTCGATTTCTCCTCGATCAGGTTGGATAGCAGCATGCCCGCCAGGATCATCGTCAGCATGACGAGCACCAGCTGGCCGGCGCGGGCGGTAAGCAGCCGCGCGGTCGACTGGTTGCCCGCGGACTGCCGCACCGGATCCAGCACGATCGCCACCGGCGGCGGCACGCCGCCGGCATGCGCCAGCACCACGTCCTGCCGCGCCTGGTCGACGATCAGCGACAGGTTGCCGCGGATATCGCCCAGCACGTTTTCCGGCCCGGTCAGCCGGGGCCGCCCGAGCGGGTCGGTCAGCACCGCCACCACCTTCGTGGTTTCGTCCCGCAGCAGCGCGCCGGTCTGCGCGGCGAGCGGGCCGGCGGGGGCGACGATCCACAGGTCGGGAAGCACGCCGTCGCCCAGCCGGGCGCCAAGGCGCCGGTGGGCGTGGCTCAGGATGTCGCGTTCGACGGCACTGCCGATCACCGCGACAGTCGGGTGGGTCGCCTTCTGATCGAGGCTGGCGCCGATGCTGCCGAAGATCAGGGCGAACAGGATCGGGAATAGCGGCCCGATCAGGAACAGCAGGAAGGTACGCGACCAGACGCTGGCGACATAATCGCGTCGCGCGATCACCAGGGCGGCGCGCATCATCTCGTTCATGCCGGCACTCCCCCAGGCGCATCCATGTCGGCGGCGGCGGCTGGCCCGGCGATGGCGACGAACGCATCGTGCAGCCCCGGCCGTTCGATGGACAGCGTCTCGATACCCGCACCGCCATCGATCAACGCCTTGAGCAACGGCTCTACCCCGGTGACCGGCAACTCGAACGTCCACGCCGCGCCGTCGCGGCCGGTGTCCGCCGGCAGCGCCGCGCGCCACGCTCCGTCGTCGGCGCGGGTGGTCAGCCGGACGCGGGGGCGGAGCCGGCTGCGGGCCTCCTCCACCCCGCCTTCGAAGCGGACGCGGCCGCCGGCGATGATCGCGATCCGCTCGCACAGCCGCTCGGCATGGGCGATGACGTGGGTGGAGAACAGCACCGTCACCCCCTGCGCCGCCTTGGCGCGGATCAACGCCTCCAGCCGGCCCTGGTTGAGCGCGTCCAGCCCGGAAAATGGCTCGTCGAGCACGATCAGCCGTGGCGTGTGGACGAGCGTACCGAGCAGCTGCACGGTTTGCGCCATGCCCTTGGAAAGCGTGCGGATCGGCCGCGCGATGACGTCGCCAAGCCCGTGCGCCTCCAGCAGTTCGGTGGCGCGGCTTTTGCCTTCCTTCAGCGGCAGGCCGCGCAGCGCGCCCATGAACGCGATCGCGTCTCGCGCGGTCATCGAGGGGTAGAGGCCGCGTTCCTCGGGCAGGTAGCCGACCAGCCTGGCGGCCTTGAGCGGGGCGGGGTTGCCGAGCAGGGTGCGGTGCCCCTCATCCGGATCGATGATGCCGAGGAGCATGCGCAGCGTGGTGGTCTTGCCCGCGCCGTTCGGGCCGAGCACGCCGTAGATCGAGCCGGCCGGCACCGCCAGATCGATGCCGTCCACCGCGCGCGTATCACCGAAATCCTTGACCAGGCCGTGCGCTTCGATCGCGTAGTCGCTCACTGCATGCTCCGCGCCATCCGCCATGATCGGGCTTCCCCGCATCCGCCCTGCACCTTACCTGTGCCCCGTGGCAACGGCTTCGCACAGCAGTCTCAACAACAGCTTTACGGCTCGGCTGGAGGCGGAGGCGCGGGCGCTGGGGTTCGTCGCGTTCGGCGTCGCCGCGGCGGATGCGATCCCCGACGCGGCGGCGCGGCTGCGCGCCTGGCTGGAGAGCGGCGCCCACGGCGACATGCTGTGGATGGAGGACCGGGCGGAGCAGCGCGGTAGCCCCACCGCACTGTGGCCGGAGGTGCGATCCGTGGTGATGCTGGGGATGAGCTACGCCCCGGCCGAAGATCCACTGCGGCTGGCCGGCGAGGCCGGAATCGGCCGCATCTCCGTCTATGCGCAGGGCCAGGATTATCACGATATCGTCAAGAAGGCGCTGAAGGCGCTCGCCCGCTGGATCGTGGCGGAGGCGGGCGCGGGCGTGAAGGTGTTCGTCGATACTGCGCCGGTGATGGAAAAGCCGCTCGCCGCCGCGGCCGGGCTCGGCTGGCAGGGAAAGCACAGCAACCTCGTCAGCGGGGAGCATGGCAGCTGGCTGCTGCTCGGCGCGATCATGACCACGCTGGAGATCGGGACGGACGTGGCGGGCGATGCACCACATCCCCTGCGCTGCGGATCGTGCGACGCCTGCCTGCGCGCCTGCCCGACGGACGCCTTCACCGCGCCGTTCCGGATCGATGCGCGGCGCTGCATCTCCTACCTGACGATCGAGAATAAGGGGCCGATCCCTGCCGAGTTCCGGCAAGCCATCGGCAACCGCATCTACGGCTGCGACGATTGCCTGGCGGTCTGCCCGTGGAACAAGTTCGCGGCATCGGCGGCGGCCAACCGCGCCTTCTTCGCGCGAGCCGAGCTTGCCGCGCCCGAGCTTGCCGACATCCTCGGGCTCGACGATGCGGGCTTTCGCGCGGTGTTTGCGGGATCGCCGATCAAGCGCATCGGCCGCGACCGGATGGTCCGCAACGCGCTGATCGCGGCGGGCAATGGCGGCGATGCTGGGCTCGTGCCGCGGATCGTGGCGCTGCTCGACGATCCCGCCGCCATCGTACGCGGAGCGGCGGTCTGGACGCTGGGCAGGATCGATCCGGGGCGGTGGGCGGCGGAACGGGCGGCGCGGCTGACCGATGAGCCGGATGAGGGCGTCCGCGCGGAGTGGCTGGCAGCGAACCGCTGAAGAGGCGGAAGAACCAGCTTCGGCTGGACGTTACACGGTGTTACATCCGGCCGATGCAGGATGAGATCAGGTTGGGGGCCGGCGGGATCGCAGCACTGGCCGCCGATGTGCGGACGCGTGCGGCGCTCGGCAAGTCGGCCCTGATGAACCGCCTGTTCGATTTCCTGCTGGAGCAATCGCTGGCTGGCCGATCGCCCAAGGAGGTCGAGGTCGCGCGTGAGGTATTCGGCAAGGATGCCCGGTTCGATATCTCCCAGGACGCCTCCGTCCGCGTCTACATCCACCGCCTTCGCCGCAAACTGGACGAGGTTTACCGCGATGCGCCGGGCGAACGGCTGATCATCCCGCGCGGCGAATATCGGCTGGCCATCGCCGCCCCGGCCGGAGCGGAGGTGGCCGACGCCCCATCGCCGGTGGAGGGGGAAGAGGCACCCGCGCCGGGCGAAGGCCGCGCTCCGATCGCGATCCGCAGCCGTCGCCGTTCCGCGCTGGCGCTGCTCGCGGCCCTGCTCGCCGGTCTCGTGCTCGGGGCGGTGCTGTGGAGCCTGACCCGGCCTGTGCCGGCGCCCGATCGCGCCGCCGCCGCTCCCTTCTGGCGGCCGCTCTCCGCGGCTGGCCGGGCCACCTACCTCGTCACCGGCGACTATTACATCTTCGGCGAGGCGCGCGAAGGCGGGCAGGTGACGCGGCTTGTGCGGGAATTCGCGATCAATTCGCGCGCCGATCTCGATCAGTATCTGATGATGCACCCGGACGAATATAGCCGCTACGTCGATCTGGATCTGCACTATCTGCCGGTCAGCGCCGGATCTGCCCTGCGCGACATCGTGCCGGTGGCGAACGCTGCGACGGCCCCCGCCCGGCCGCGCGTCGTGGCGATGTCGCGGATGACGCCGGAAATGCTCAAGAGCGCCAACATCGTCTATGTTGGCTTCCTGAGCGCGCTCGGCCTGCTGCGCGACCCGCTGTTCGACGCATCGGGGTTCGAGGTCGGCGCGAGCTATGACGAACTCGTCGATCGCGCCACCGGCAAGCATTACGTCTCCGACTGGGAGGAGATCGCCGACAATCGCACGCCGCACCGCGATTACGCCTATCTTGCCAGCTTTCCCGGCCCGTCGGGCAACCGGGTGCTGATCGTGGCCGGCACGCGCGATCCCGCGGTGATGCAGGCCGCCGAGATTGCCGGGGATCGCGCGCAACTGGACCGGATCGCCGCGGCGGCAGGCAAAGCCGATGCGTTCGAGGCGCTGTACGAGGTCCGCATGATGGGCACGCTCAACCTGGACAGCCGGCTGGTGCTGGCCCGTCCGCTCAAAGTCGCCGGGCTATGGCAGGCGGGCGTTCCCGCGCAGAACTTCCCCGACGATCCGGCCTCGACGCCCGATCCCGGTGCCGGGCCGCCCCCCGCCAGATAGTGTCGCTGCACGGGGGTAACCCCCTGTAACGGCCGGCCGAACCGTAAATAACAGGCGCGGTGCGCCCGCCCCCGCTAGCCGGCCAGACAAGCTGTGTCGGAGGAAATGTCGGGTGGAAGCGAGTTTTGCGAAGCGTCGGGGGCAGGGCGTTCGGAGCGGGAGCAAGGCGCGCCGGCTGCGGCTGCGGCTGCTCGCCTGCGCGGCGGCGGTGACGCTTTCGGGTGGCGCCGCGCACGCGCAGGACGCCGCAACTGGCGCGGCATCGGCCGCCAAGGCGGCTGCGGCCCCGGCCAGCCCCGGCAGCGAGATCATCGTCTTCGGCCGCGGCGAGGCGAAGATCGGCACGGCGGCGGCGGCCAGCGAAGGCACGGTGTCGGGTTCAGATCTGCTCGTCCGCCCGCTGCTGCTCGTCGCCGAACTGCTGGAGGCGGTGCCGGGGATGATCGCGGCGCAGCATTCGGGCAGCGGCAAGGCCAACCAGTATTTCCTCCGCGGCTTCAACCTGGATCACGGCAGCGACTTCACCACCTATATCGATGGGGTGCAGATGAGCCTGCGCTCGCACGGCCACGGCCAGGGCTATCTCGATCTGAACGGGCTGATCCCGGAGATCGTCGAGCGGGAGGATTACCGCAAGGGGCCGTACCGCGCCGATAGCGGCGATTTCGCGCTGGCCGGGGCCGCCTACATGCGGACGATCGAACGCTACGAACGGCCATGGATCTCGGCCGAGGCAGGGTCTTACGGCTGGGGCCGGCTGGCGGCGGGCGGCACGATCAAGGACATTGGCGGCGGCGACCTGACTTTGGTGGCGCAGACCAAGGTGTATGACGGCCCGTGGCAGCAGGAGGAGCATCTCCGCCATTATTCGGGCTTCGCGAAATATTCGGTTCCGGCGGGCGCGGGGCGGCTGGACGTGACGCTTCACGGCTATCGCGGAACGTGGCGCCCGACCGAGCAGATCCCGGAGCGGATCATCGGCACCGAAGCCTGCCCGGATCGCTTCTGCTCGCCCGATCCGAGCGCACGGGGCGAGACGACCCGCTTCGTCGGCAACGCGCAGTTCACCGGCGAAGGGCTGCGGGCCAACGTGTACGGCCAATATTACGACTGGTCGATGTCTTCGAACCCGACCTATGCCAATGCGGACGGCAGCAGTGCGCAGATCTTTCAGTTCGATCGTCGCTGGATCGTCGGCGGCAAGGCGGAAAAGGCGTGGGATCTGGCACCGGCGGTGCAGCTGACCGTAGGCACCGAGAACCGCTACGATCACATCGGCAATGTCGGCGTGTACAACACGGACGCGGGCGCCTTCGTCGCCTCGCTCGGGCGGTTCGCGGTGAACGAGGCATCGGCCGCGCTGTACGGAGAGGCGGCCTTTACGCCGCTGGCGGGCCTGCGGCTGACCGGCGGTGTGCGCGGCGATTATTACGATTACGACGTGCGTGCCCGCGATGCCGCCGCCGCCGATCTCGGCACGGGCGGCGGACACGACGCGATCGTCTCGCCGAAGTTCGCCGCGGCCTATTCGCCCTCCGAGCAGTTCGAGTTCTACGCCAACTGGGGCCGCGGCTTCCATTCGAACGACGTGCGCGGGGCTGCGAACCGGGAGACGCCGGTGCCGGTGCTGGTGCGCGGCACGGGCAAGGAACTGGGCATGCGGTTCCAGCGGCCGCACCTGACCCTTACGGCGACCTATTACTGGATCGATGTCGGCAGCGAACTGCGCTTCGTCGGCGATTCGAATGCCGTCGAGCCGACGGGGGCGAGCAAGCGGCGCGGCTACGAACTGGTCGGCTTCTGGCGGCCTTTCCCGTGGCTGGCACTGGATGCCAACTACACCGCCAGCCACGCCCGTTACGACAATGGCGACGCCATCCCGAACGCGTTCGAAAATGCCGCCTCCGCCGGCATCTCGGCGGTGCTGGACAGGTTCGAGGCCAGCGTCCGCCTGCGCCATCTCGGCCCCTATCCGCTGATCGAGGATGGCAGCGTGCGCGACAAGGGCAGCACCGTCGTCAACCTGCGCGGCGCATGGCAGCCCGGCGGGAAGGATGCCGGCGGCATCCAGGTCTATGCCGAGCTGCTCAACGTGCTCGACAGCACGGACAAGGACATCGCTTATTATTACGAATCGTACATCCCGTCGGTCGACGCCGCGCCGCAGGAGGGCCGGCTGAGCCGGGTGGTCGAGCCGCGCACGCTGCGCATCGGCGCGCGCTACACCTTTTAGCCGCCCGCGCCGCCGGGCCGGGGCCTAGCGCGCCTCGATCCGGCGGCTGAGTGCGGCGATGCACGAGGCGCGATCGATATCGTCGCCGTTCGGCAGGCGGGCGTCGATCCACGTGACGACAGGTTCGCGCCCCGCCGTCCTGGCGTAGAGATAGGCGTCGAGCACGCAGACGCTGCTCGCATATTGCAGCTTGCGGGCGCCTTCCTCGCGCACGTCCTGATCGGGGGCGCCGAGCAGCACCTGCAGCGCGCGGGCATCCTTGCCGATCACCCGGTCCAGCCCGGCGGCAACCGGCGCGGGAACCGGCGGCCCCTTCGCCGGCGCGCGCACCGCCGCCTGGGGCGCGACGCACGCCGAGAGCGCGAGCAGCATCGCGACGGCCGCGGCCCGCCCTGCTGCCGTCCGTGCTGCTGCCGTCCGTGCGCCGGCGGCGGGCGGCGCGGCGCGGAACTGGATGGGTGCGACGTTCATGATGCGGCGCTTAGCGCGGATCGGCGCGGGCCGAAATCCCGCGATCATTGCGCTGCGGCAAAGCGTTGGCTAGGCGCCGCGGAAGCTATCCGACTATCCAGGAGACCGGCGTGACCGCGACGACCCTCGACATCATCGCCATCGGCAACGCCATCGTCGATGTGATTTCCCGCGCCGACGACGCCTTCATCGCCAGCGAAGGCATCGAAAAGGGATCGATGCGGCTGGTCGATACGGACACCGCCGAGGGCCTCTACGGCCGGATGGGGCCGGGGATCGAGGCGAGCGGCGGATCGGCGGCAAACACCGTCGCCGGCATCGCGGCGCTCGGCGGCCGGTGCGGCTTCATCGGCCAGGTCGCGACCGACCAGCTCGGCCAGGTATTCACCCACGACATCCGCTCGCTCGGCGTGCAGTTCGACACCCCCGCCCGCACCGATGAGCCGCCGACGGCGCGCTGCCTGATCCTCGTCACGCCGGATGCGCAGCGGACGATGAACACCTTCCTCGGCGCCTCGCAATATCTGCCCGCCGCTGCGCTCGATCCGGCGCTGATCGCCTCGGCGGCGATCCTCTACCTCGAGGGCTATCTGTGGGATCCGGAGGAGCCGCGCGCGGCGATGCGCAAGGCGATCGATATCGCGCGCGGCGCCGGCCGCAAGGTCGCCTTCACGCTGTCCGACGCCTTCTGCATCTCGCGCCACCGGGCCGACTTCCTCGCATTGATCGATGCCGGGCTGATCGACATCCTCTTCGCCAACGAAGCCGAGATCCTGGCACTGAACGAGACGGACGATTTCGACGCTGCGGCGGACGCCGTCGCCGCCAAGGTGCCGTTGCTCGTCGTCACGCGCGGCGCGCAGGGTGCCATCGCGATCCAGGGCGGTGAACGCTTCGCCGTGGCGGCGGAGCCGATCGACCGCATCGTCGACACCACCGGCGCAGGCGATCTGTTTGCGGCGGGATTCCTCGCCGGGCAGGCCCAGGGCCGTTCGGTCAGCGATTCCCTGACGATGGGCGCGATCGCCGCAGCCGAGGTGATCTCGCACTATGGCGCGCGGCCGGAGACGGACCTGAAGGCCCTGATCGCCGCCCGGCTTGGCTGAGCAGCGGCCAGGCGCACCTGCGCGCCGGGTTCGATGAATGAATAGGGGGACGGAAGCATCGCTTCCGTCCCCCTATTCGTGTCCGTGGGAAAGCCGCGCGCCGATCAGGCGTCGCGTCGTCCGGTCGGGACGCCGGGCATCGGCGGGACGGGCAGGGGCGGCGCGTTGCCATCCTCCTCCGGCACATCGACGACCCCGCGGCCGAGATTGCTCCGCTTGTAGCTGTAGGCGAAGTAGACGACGAGGCCGACCGCCGCCCAGATCACGAACAGGGTGATCGTCTCTGCCGGCAGGCTGAAGAACAGGTAGACGCAGCCGAGCGCGGACAGCGGCCCGACGATCGCCACCGCCGGAGTGCGGAACGGGCGCAGCCGGGCGGGATCGGTACGGCGCAGCACCACCACCGCGATCGACACCATCGCGAAGGCGAACAGGGTGCCGGAGTTCGAGATGTCGGCCAGCACCCCGACCGGGAAGAACGCCGAGAACAAAGCCACGAACACGCCGGTGAGGATCGTGATGACGTGCGGCGTGCGGTAGGTCGGGTGGATCCGCGAGAACATCGCGGGCAGCAGCCCGTCGCGGCTCATCACGAAGAAGATGCGGGTCTGCCCGAACATCATCATCAGGATCACGGAGGGAAGGGCGAGGCCCGCCGCCAGGCCGATCAGGTTGCCGATCTGGGGCCAGCCGATCTGGCGCAGGGTCCAGGCCAGCGCCTCCTTGGAGCAGACGACCGCGCCGTCGTTGATCGCCGAGCAGGCGGCGGTCAGTTCCGGGCTGCCGGGCCGCAGGCCGCTGCCGTCCGCCCCCAGGATCGGCTGCGCGCCGACGCCGCCGATCACCCCGGCCGCGACCAGGATATAGAAGATCGTGCAGATGCCGAGCGATCCGATCAGCCCGATCGGCATGTTGCGCTGTGGGTTCTTGGTTTCCTCGGCGGCGGTCGAGACCGCATCGAAGCCGACGTAAGCGAAAAAGATCGACGCGGCCGCGGCCGAGATGCCGCCGAAGCCGAGCGGGGAGAAGGGTTCGAAATTGGTCGCCTTCATCACCGGCAGGGCCAGGATGCAGAACAGGCTGAGCGCGGCGATCTTGATCGTGACGAGCACGGCGTTGACCGCGGCGCTTTCCTTGGTGCCGATCACCAGCAGCCAGGTGACGAGCAGCGCGATCCCCGCCGCGGGCAGGTTGACCAGCCCGCCGTCGAACGGCCCGCGCACCAGGGCGTTGGGAATGTCGATGCCCAGCGTATGTTCCAGCAGCCCGACGACGTAGCCGGACCAGCCGACCGAGACCGCCCCGGCCGCGACGGCATATTCGAGGATGAGCGCCCAGCCGACCATCCAGGCGAGCAACTCGCCCATCACCGCATAGCTGTACGTGTAGGCGGAGCCGGAGACGGGCACCATCGCCGCCATCTCGGCATAGCAGAGCGCGGCGATGGCGCAGACTGCGCCGGCGATGATGAAGCTGATCATCATGCCCGGCCCGGCCTTTTGCGCGGCCTCCGCCGTCAGCACGAAGATGCCGGTGCCGATCACTGCGCCGATCCCCAGCATCGTCAGCTGGAACGCCCCGAGCGACCGGTGCAGCGATTTCTTCTCAGCCGTCGCCAGAATGGCGTCGAGAGGCTTAACCCGCCCGAAAATCATTAGCCTGATACCCCCCGCGAGCCCGAAACATCGCGACCGAGCCTAGCCGCTTCACGCTGCGGTGCAATAGGCTAGGGTTCGCCGCGCTGCGCCAGCATCGGGCCGAGCAGGCGCCCGGCAAAGATGTGGACGTGCAGGTGCGGCACCTCCTGCCCGCCTGCCGGGCCGGTATTGGCAAGCAGCCGGTATCCGGGCTTCACCATCCCGGCCGCCCGCGCGACGTGGCCGACGGCGCGGACGAACCCGGCGATCTCGGTGTCGGACGCGCGGGCGGAGAAATCGTCCCACGACACGTAGGCACCCTTGGGGATCACCAGGATGTGCGCCGGCGCCTGCGGCGCGATATCGTGGAAGGCGAGGGCATGCTCGTCCTCGTACACCGTCTTCGCCGGGATCTCGCCGCGCAGGATGCGGGCGAAGATGTTGCCGCTATCGTAGGGCAGGGTGGCATCGATCGGCATCGGCAGTCTCCCAGCAGTTCGGTTCCCGGATCGTCAATCCGCGGGCCGTGCGGCCTTTTCGGCAAGGCCGGAGAGGCCCTCGCGGCGACGCAGCTCGGCCAGCACCGCATCGATCGGTACGCCGCAATCGGCCAGCAGCACGGTCAGGTGGAACAGCAGGTCCGCCGCTTCGCCGGTCACCGCGGCGGCATCGCCGGACAGCGCGGCGATCACCGTTTCGACTGCTTCCTCGCCAACCTTCTGGGCGATCTTGGGCCGCCCGGCGGCGAACAGCCTGGCGACGTAGGAGGAGGTGGCATCGCCGCCCCGGCGGGCGCGGATGGTGGCTTCGAGATCGGTGAGAACGTGGCTCATGCGGGCGTTAAGCCTCGGCGGGCGCGCAGCGTCAACCGTCAGCGGCGCCGTGGCACCGGCCTGTGCCGGATCAATCGCCGTCGTGGCGCGATCGGCTGCCGCGGCGGCCGAGCAGCAGCCCGATCACGCCGGCGGCGAACAAGGCGATGTTCGCCGGCTCGGGAATCGCGGTGCTGGGGACCGGCTTGCTGTGCTTGGCTTCGGCTGCCGCGGGTTGAACGGCGGCGGCCGGCGCGGCGGTGCCGAGGGTGGACCACTGCGCTGCCGCCGGCGCGGCGATCGCCAGCGCGAGCAGGGCTGCGGCAGTGCAGGTGCGGAGATCGACCATCAAACTCAAAGCCCCCTGACGTTCGCGCAATCGCGCCGACGCATCTTCCCTGCTGGTGCAAGGCGATGGCCACATGACCCAAATCCCCGTCTCACGCGGGTTCCGATGGTTAAGAGCGACGTAGGACAACTGGTTAATGTAATATCCACCGACATTCCAGCGGTGTCTTCAGCGGCGGACGGGCAACCCGGCTTTCGCGAGCGCAGCGTGCGCCTGGGCAACACTATGCTGGCCGAAGTGGAAGATCGACGCAGCAAGCACCGCGCTGGCATGCCCCCGGACCACCCCGTCGACCAGATCGTCGAGCGTGCCGACGCCGCCGCTGGCGATCACCGGCACGCGGACGGCATCGGCAATGGCGCGGGTGAGGGCGAGATCGTAGCCGTCGCGCGTGCCGTCCCGGTCCATCGACGTGACGAGCAATTCGCCCGCACCAAGCGCGGCGAGGTGCATTGCATGGCCGACGGCATCGATCCCGGTGGGGCGGCGGCCGCCATGGGTGAACACTTCCCACTGGCCCGGCCCGGTCGCCCGCGCATCGATCGCGCCGACGACGCACTGGCTACCGAAACGATCCGCCATGTCGCGGACCAGTTCCGGCCGGGCGACCGCGGCGGAATTGACCGCGACCTTGTCTGCGCCGGCCAGCAGCAGCGCGCGGGCATCGTCGGCGCTGCGCACCCCGCCGCCGACAGTAAGCGGCATGAAGCAGACCGCGGCCGTGCGGGCGACGACATCCAGGATCGTGCCGCGGCCCTCATGGCTGGCCGTGATATCCAGGAAGCAGAGTTCGTCGGCCTGCGCGGCATCATAGACGCGCGCCTGCTCGACCGGATCGCCGGCATCGGCCAGATCGACGAAGTTGATGCCCTTGACCACCCGTCCGCCCGCCACGTCGAGGCAGGGGATGACGCGGACGCGGACGCTCATCCGCCGGCCACCCGCAGCGCCGCGGCCAGATCGAGCCGTCCGTCATACAGTGCGCGGCCGGTGATCACCCCCTCGATCCCGTCGGACACGCGGCGGGCGAGCGCCAGGATGTCGCCGAGATCCGCGACACCGCCGCTGGCGATCACCGGGATCGTCGTTGCATGCGCGAGGCGGAGCGTCGCATCGATGTTGCAGCCCTTCAGCATGCCGTCCCGCCCGACATCGGTGAACAGCAAGGCGGCGACGCCGGCATCGGCGAACCGGCGGGCCAGATCGGCGACGGGCACGTCGGACACGTCCGCCCAGCCGCGCGTCGCGACCATGCCGTCGCGCGCATCCACGCCGACGACGATACGGCCGGGCAGGTCGCGCGCGCTCTCCCGCACCAGATCCGGATTTTCCAGCGCGGCGGTGCCGATCACGACACGTTCCACCCCGAGCCCAAGCCAGCGATCGATCGCCGCCCGATCGCGGATGCCGCCGCCCAGCTGGACCTTGCCGGGGAACGCGGCGACGATCGCCTCGACCGCCTCGGCATTCACCGCCCGGCCCGCGAACGCGCCGTCCAGATCGACGACGTGGAGGTGGCGCGCGCCCTGTTCGGCGAAGGCACGGGCCTGCGCGGCAGGATCGTCGCCGTAGATGGTGGCACGATCCATGTCGCCCTCGGCAAGCCGGACGACCTGGCCGTTCTTGAGGTCGATCGCGGGCCAGACGATAAGGCTCATGGCCGCCACTCCAGAAAACGTTTGAGGAAGGCCAAGCCGTAGGCCTGGCTCTTTTCGGGATGGAATTGCACGCCGATCAGATTGGCGCGGCCGACCGCCGCGGTCACCGCGCCGCCATGATCGGTCACCGCGATCCGTTCAGCCGGAACGGCAACGTCGAAGGCGTAGCTGTGCAGGAAATAGGCCTCGCCGGGGGCGACCAGCGCATGCGCGTCGGTGGGCGTCACGTCGTTCCAGCCCATGTGCGGCACCTTCAGCGCGGGGTCCGCCGGTTCCAGCATCCGCACCGTGCCGCCGATCCAGCCGAGACCGGCGTGGCGGCCATGCTCCTCGCCGGCATCCGCCATCAACTGCATGCCGACGCAGATGCCGAGGAACGGGCGGCCGCGGCCGATCGCGGCCTCTTCCAGCGCCTCGACCATTCCGGGCAGGGTGGCGAGCGCGTTGCGGCAGGCCGCGAACGCACCCACCCCGGGGAGGACGATGCGGTCCGCCCCGCGGATGTCGGCCGGATCGTCGGTGACGACGACACCCGTCGCCCCCGCCGCGAGAAGGGCATTGTGCACCGATCGAAGATTGCCCGCACCGTAATCGACGAGCGCGATGCGCTCAGCCATGGGCGCCGGAAATCCCGCCGGGCCCTGCCCCGCCGAGCGTGCCCTTGGTCGATGGGATCGCATCGCCCTTCCGGGGATCGATCTCGATGGCGATGCGCAGCGCGCGGGCGAAGGCCTTGAACACGCTTTCCACGATGTGGTGGTTGTTGCGGCCGTACAAAGTCTCGATGTGCAGCGTGATCCCGGCCGCCCCCGCGACCGAGTGGAAGAAATGTTCGATCAGCTCGGTATCCAGCGCGCCGAGCTGCGGCTGGCTGAACTCCGTCTTCCACACCAGGTATGGCCGCCCCGAAATGTCGATCGCGCAGCGCGTCAGCGTCTCGTCCATCGGCGCGTAGGCGTGGCCGTAGCGGGTGATGCCGCGGCGGTTCCCCAGCGCCCGGGTGATCGCCTCGCCGAGGGCGATGCCGCTATCCTCGGTGGTGTGATGCTGATCGATGTGGAGATCGCCGATCGCCTTCAGCCGCAGATCGATCAGCGAGTGGCGCGAAAGCTGCTCCAGCATGTGATCGAGGAAGCCGATGCCGGTCGACACGTCATAGGTGCCCGTGCCGTCGAGATCGAGATCGATCGAAATCTCGGTCTCGTTCGTCTTGCGATGGATCGTCGCTGTCCGCATGGCGCCGGCTATAGCGCCAATGCGCGCCCACGCAACGCGCTTGACCGCATGCAAGCCAGCGTTCACCAAGCGCGAATGAGCGACACGACGCCCGACAGCCTGATTCCCTACGACGAGATCGTCCAGGAAGCGCTCCGCGCCGTGGTCGGCCGCGTGCTGGGCGAAGTCGAGGCGGCCGGCGGGCTGCCGGGCGAGCATCATTTCTACATTACGTTCAAGACCGGGGCGGCCGGCGTCGACATCCCCGGCCACCTGACCGCGCGTTTCCCGGACGAGATGACCATCGTCATCCAGAATCGCTACTGGGATCTGAAGGTGTACGAGGATCGGTTCGAGGTCGGGCTGAGCTTCAACCAGGTCGGCGCCAAGCTCCACATCCCGTTCGCGGCGGTGACCGGGTTCGTCGATCCGGCAGTCAATTTCGCGCTGCAGTTCCAGGCCCAGGCCGACGACAGCCAGCCCGAGCAGACCGGCGCCGCCGGCAACGATCCGCCCCTGGCCGAGCCGATCGAGGACGGATCGAACGTCGTCTCGGTGGATTTCACCCGCAAGAAGTAAGCACCCGCCGGGGCATGGCCGCGGGATCGTCGCACGCCTGCCATTAACGACGTGCCCGGCATGGCCCGCGGCGTGTTCCGCATCGTATTTCCCGCACCGCGCCCCCCATCGGCGGCGCTCCTGGCCCATGTCGTTCTCGCGCTTGCCGCCGGATCGGTGCAGCGGCGGGGGCGTTTGACGGGCCGAGCCCTGCGCGCGCGAGGAGTGAAGCCGATGACCGAAACCCGCACCGAATCCGACAGTTTCGGCCCGATCGACGTTCCCGCCGATTGTTATTGGGGCGCACAGACGCAGCGATCGATCGAAAACTTCCCGTTCGGCGCGCAGGAGCGGATGCCGATCGGCATCGTCCACGGCCTGGCGCTGGTGAAGCATGCCGCGGCGCGGGTGAACCGCCGTCACGGTCTGGATCCGACCATCGCCGACGCGATCGAGGCGGCGGCGGCACAGATCGTGGCGGGGGAGCGGGACGGCCAGTTCCCGCTCGTCATCTGGCAGACGGGTTCGGGCACGCAATCGAACATGAACGTGAACGAGGTGATCGCCGGCATCGCCAACGAGGCGCTGACCGGGCGGCGCGGGGGCAAGGACCCGGTGCACCCCAACGATCACGTCAACATGGGGCAATCCTCCAACGACAGCTTCCCGACCGCGCTGCACGTCGCCGCGGCGCGTGCGGTGACGGGTGGGCTGCTGCCCGCACTCGGCCGGCTCCACGCCACGCTGGCGGAGCAGGCGGCGCGGTGGGACGATATCGTCAAGATCGGCCGCACCCACCTGCAGGATGCGACTCCGCTGACGCTGGGGCAGGAGTTTTCGGGCTATGCCCGCCAGATCGAGGACGGGATTGCCCGCGTCGAGGCGGTGCTGCCGCGGCTCTACCGGGTGGCGCAGGGCGGCACCGCCGTCGGCACCGGGTTGAACGCCAGTCCGGGCTTTGCCGAGGACGTTGCCGCCGCGCTTGCAGACCTGACCGGGCTGCCGTTCGAGACGGCGCCCAACAAGTTCGAGGCGTTGGCCAGCCACGATACGCTGGTGGAGCTTTCCGGTATGCTCAACGTGCTGGCAGTTTCCTTTTCCAAGATCGCCAACGACATCCGCCTGCTCGGATCCGGCCCGCGCTGCGGTCTTGGCGAACTGAGCCTGCCGGAAAACGAACCCGGCAGCTCGATCATGCCCGGCAAGGTCAACCCGACGCAGGCCGAGATGCTGACGATGGTCGCCGCGCAGGTGATGGGCAACCATGTCGCGATCACGGTCGGCGGCCTGCAGGGGCATATGGAACTGAACGTGTTCAAGCCGCTGATCGGCGCGGCGGTGCTGCGATCGATCGACCTGCTGGCGGTGGGCGCAGACAGCTTTCGGGAACGCGCGCTCGACGGGCTGGAGCCGAACCGCGATCGCATCGCCGCATCGCTCGATCGCTCGCTCATGCTCGTCACCGCGCTCGCGCCGGAGATCGGATACGACAATGCGGCCCGGATCGCCAAGCATGCCCATGCCGAGGGTCTGTCGCTGAAGGAAGCGGGGATTGCGCTCGGCCTGGTCGATGCGGAGACGTTCGACCGGGTCGTCCGCCCGGAAGCGATGATCGGCCGCGGCTAGCCGGAACTTCGCGGGGCCTGCTGCGCTGAATCCCCCGAATATTCGCGATTGGGAGTGAGGACATGATCGGCAAGGTTATCGGCGCGCTCGTCGGGCGGGAGATCGACCGGCGCGATGGCAGAGGCGGCCTGAAGGGCGCAGTGATGGGCGCGGCCTCGGCCGGGTTCCTGCGGCGGATGGGGCCGATCGGCATGGTTCTGGGCGGGGCCTATGTCGCCAAGAAGGCGTATGACCGCCGCCGGACTTCGCGTTCGGGGTTCCCGCAGGACGGCATCTGACCTCGGCGGCGCGTGGGCGATGCGGCCGAGGAGCCGCATCGCACCCGCCTCAGCAGCAGCGCCCGCCCGATTTTCCGCCATAGCGGGCCTGCTGGCGATCCCGGAAAAACTCGATCTCGCTCATCACCGGCGCGTCGGGATGATGCAGGGCCATGTGCTGCCGGTACAGATCGTATCGCGGCAGCCCCACCATCAGCCGCGCGGTTTCACGCAGCCGGCTGAGGAAATCGGCCGGTGCCACCGTCAGGCGACCTGCGGCTGTAGCGGCAGTTCCCGCGCGGTCGGCCGATCGCTCCGCAGCGCGGCCAGGCAGGCGCGCACGCCGTAGATCAGTATCGCGGTGACGACCCCAAGGAACAGCACGCACAAGCCCGCATCGATCCGGTCGTTCAGCACGATGCGCCGCATCTCCGCCATCGACTTTGCGGGGGCCAGGATCTCGCCGGCCTGCACCGCCGCGCCGAACTTGGCGGCATGGGCGAGAAAGCCGAGCCCCGGATCGGGCGAGAACAGCTTGAGCAGCCCTGCTGCCGTCGTGCACAGCACCAGCCACGCGGCGGGCAGGATCGTCACCCAGGCATAGCGTTCGCGCTTCATCCGGAACAGCACCACCGTCGCCAGGACCAGCGCAATCGCCGCCAGCATCTGGTTCGATATGCCGAACAGCGGCCACAGGGTGTTCACCCCGCCGAGCGGATCGGTGACCCCCTGGTACAGGAAGAAGCCCCACGCCCCGACGCACAGGGCGGTCGCCACAATTCCCGGCAGCAGCGACGATGTTCTGGCGAAGCCGGGCACCGCCAGCCCGATCAGGTCCTGCAGCATGAACCGCCCGGCGCGGGTGCCGGCGTCGACTGCGGTGAGGATGAACAATGCCTCGAACAGGATCGCGAAATGATACCAGAAGGCCATCATCGCCTTGCCGCCGAGGACGTGGCTGAAGATCTGCGCCATCGCCACCGCCAGCGTGGGGGCGCCGCCAGTGCGCGAGATGATCGTCGCCTCGCCCACGTCGCGGGCAGTCTGCACGATCGTGTCGGGCAGGATGGGAAAGCCCATCGCGGTCACCGCTGCCGCAACGGCCGCCGGATCGGTGCCGATCACGGCCGCCGGGCTGTTCATCGTGAAGTAGATGCCTGGATCGATGATCGACGCGCCGACCAGCGCCATGATCGCGACGAAGCTTTCCATCAGCATCGCGCCATAGCCGATGAACTGCGCGTCACCCTCGCTGGCGATCAGCTTCGGCGTGGTGCCGCTGGCGATGAGCGCGTGGAAGCCGGAAACCGCCCCGCAGGCGATGGTGATGAACAGGAACGGAAACAGGCTGCCCGACCAGACCGGCCCGCCGCCGGATGCAAAGGCGGTAAGAGCGGGCATACGGAGCGGCGGCGCCATCACGACGATGCCGATCGCCAGCGCCGCCACCGCGCCGACCTTCAGGAACGTCGACAGGTAATCGCGCGGGGCGAGCAGCAGCCACACCGGCAGCACGGAGGCGACCGCGCCGTAGCCGATCAGGATCCAGCACAATTGCACGGGCGTGAAGGTGAAGAGCGGCGCCAGCGCGGCGGACTCGGCCACCGTCCGGCCATAGACGATGGCCAGCAGCAGCCCGATCAGCCCGAATACCGATACCTCGCCGATCCGTCCGGGCCGGATCCAGCGCGTGTAGATGCCCATCAGGATCGCCAGCGGCACCGTCGCGGCGACGGTGAACATGCCCCACGGGCTCTCGGCCAGCGCGCGCACGACGATCAGCGCCAGCACCGCCAGGATGATGACCATGATCATGAAGGCGCCGAACAGCGCGATCGTGCCGGGCACCACGCCCATCTCCATGCGGATCAGTTCGCCGAGCGACCGGCCGTCGCGGCGCATCGACACGAACAGGATCATGAAATCCTGCACCGCGCCGGCCAGCACGACGCCGGCCAGGATCCACAGCATCCCCGGAAGATAGCCCATCTGCGCCGCCAGCACCGGCCCGACCAGGGGGCCGGCCCCGGCGATCGCGGCGAAATGGTGCCCGAACAGTACGTTACGGTCGGTGGGTACGTAATCCAGCCCGTCGGCCAGGCGATGGGCGGGGGTGGGGCGGGCCGGATCCAGCCCCATCACCCGGCGGGCGATGAACCGCCCGTAGAAGCGGTAGGCGATCAGGTAGACCGAGACGGACGCGATCACGATCCACACCGCGTTGACGGTCTCGCCCCGCGCCGTCGCCACCACGCCCAGCGCCGCCGCGCCGAGCACGGCCAGCATCGCCCAACCCACCTTGCCGATCATTCCGCGCCCATCCCCATCCCTGCCCGCAGGATCAGCCGTTGAGTGCCCGGCCCAGCACCGGATGCGCATAGTGCATGGCAAGTTCCTGGCGGTGCGGCCAGGTCTGCCGCGGCTCGCCGATCAGCACGTCCGGCCCCAGCGGGTTTTCCGGATAGGTCTGGATCGCGGGCTGGAGATGGGCGACGGTGTTGTACCAGCCCTTTTCGTAATCCGCCTGCCACTGGACGACATAATCCAGCCGCTTGATCTTCCATACGCCGTCCTCACGGACATAGTCGTTCTCGTAGATGCCGGCTTCGTAGAACTGGTCGGGCAGCCCTTCCGGCTTGTAGTCGCGGCTTTCGTGGTTGCCGCCCATCAGGATGGCGCGAAACCGGCCCTTTGCCGTCTTGCGATCGGGCGCGACGGTGATGATGTCCTGCATCTGGAAGTGATCGAGCAGGAAGCCGTAGACCGGGCCGGGCTTCCCTTCCGTGAAGAGGTTCTGGAACCAGGTGCCGTACAGCCGCCGGGCGCCCTCCTTGCCGCGGTAGATGCCGGAGAGAAAGACGATCTCGGCATCGTCGGAAAACAGCTCGGCTACTTCGTCCGGGCGGTTATAGTCGATGTAATAGCCGTACGCGTAGTGCAGCTTCCGGATCGCGTTCAGATCCTCCAGCGTGCCGACCCGCTCGGCCAGCGCCGCCACTGTGGATTTCAGCTCCTCGATCTCGCTCATCACCTGATCCCCCTCCGGCGCGATCTGGTTGCTGCGCCTGGGGCAAGGCTTATCCGGCGCGGCGGTGTGCGGCAACCTGCGCGTCGCGGGCGATATCGGGCGGATCCGGGGCATGCGCGGGCCCTGCGTGGGGAGTTTCGCGCACCGACGCCCGCCTCGCGAACGCCGCCTCCCCCGGCAACGCAGCGTTGGCGATCCGTCCATCGCTGTATATAGCGGAACATAGCCCGTCCGTCCGTCCCCCGGAGTTAGCCATGCGCCGCCTGATCGTCCGCCTGCTTGCCGCGCTTGCGCTGATCGGTGCCGGGGTCTCCCCTGCGGGGGCCGAGGCGCGGGCGCCGCTCGTCCTGGCTGCCGCCAGCCTGCAGGAGTCGCTCACAGCCGCTGCCGATGCCTGGGCCGCGCGGCGGCACGAGCGGCCGGTGCTGTCGTTCGCGGCCTCCTCGGCGCTCGCCCGGCAGATCGCGGCGGGCGCGCCGGCGGACCTGTTCCTGTCCGCCGACGAAGCGTGGATGGACGACGTGCAGGGCAGGGGATTGCTCCGCCCCGGTAGCCGCACGTCCTTCCTGGCCAACCGGCTGGTGCTGATCGCCCCGGCAGCGAGCGGCGCCCGGCTGACGATCCGCCGGGGCTTTCCGCTGGCGCGCGCGATCGGCACCGGACGCCTCGCGATGGCGGATCCGGATGCCGTGCCCGCGGGCAAGTACGGCAAGGCGGCGTTGACGGCGCTCGGCGTGTGGCCGGCGGTGCAGGGCCGGCTGGCCCGCGGCGAGAGCGTCCGCGCCGCACTCGCGCTCGTCGAGCGGGGCGAGGCGCCGTTCGGGATCGTCTATGCGACGGATGCGCGCGCGTCGGCCAAGGTGCGGGTGATCGGCATCTTTCCCGCCGCAAGCCACCCGCCGATCACCTATCCGATCGCGCTGCTGAAGACCGCGGCGAGCCCGGATGCGGAGGGCTTCCGGCGGTTTCTGCTGTCCCCCGCTGGCAAGGCGATCTTTCGCCGCTACGGCTTCACCGCACGGTAAGGCGGGGGTGTTGCTCAGCCCGGAAGAGTGGGAGATCGTCCGCCTGTCGATGAAGGTCAGCGCGGTCGGCATCGTCGTCGCGCTGCCGCTGGCGTTCGCGCTGGCCTATCTGCTCGCGCGCGTCCGGTTCGTCGGCAAGGCCCTGGTCGATGCGATGGTCCACCTGCCGCTGGTGCTGCCGCCAGTTGTCACCGGCTGGCTTCTGCTGCTCGCCTTCGGGCGGCAGGGGCCGATCGGCGGCTGGCTGGAGGGCTGGTTCGGGGTGAGCGTGATGTTCCGCTGGACCGGGGCGGCGATCGCCGCCTCCGTGATGGCGCTGCCGCTGATGGTGCGCGCGATCCGCCTGTCGATCGAGGCGGTGGACGTGCGGCTGGAGGGCGCCGCCCGCACTCTCGGCGCCGGGCGTCTGCGGACCTTTGCCACGGTCACCTTGCCGCTCTGCCTGCCCGGTGTGCTGGCCGGGCTGGTGCTGGGGTTCGCCCGATCGATCGGGGAGTTCGGGGCGACGATCACCTTCGTGTCGAACATTCCGGGGGAAACGCAGACGCTGCCCATCGCGATCTACGCCGCGCTCCAGATTCCCGGCAACGATGCCGCGGTGGTGCGGCTGGCGATCGTCTCGGTCGTCCTGTCGCTGGGGGCGTTGCTCGTCTCCGAATGGCTGGCGCGCGCCGGCGCCGCGGGGCGGGACGCGCATGTCCTCTGAGGCTTCCTTCGACATCGATGTCCAGCGCGCGATCGGCCGGGCCCGCGTCGCGCTGCGGTTTGCGGTGGGGGAGGGGCTGACCGTGCTGTTCGGGCCGTCGGGGGCGGGCAAGACGTCGGTTCTCAACATGGTCGCCGGGCTGATCCGGCCCGAGCGCGGGCACGTGCGGGTAGGCGGGCGTACCCTGTTCGACCACGCAGCGGGGATCGACGTGCCGCCCGAGCGACGCCGCATCGGCTATGTCTTTCAGGATGGGCGGCTGTTCCCCCACCGCCGGGTGCGCGCGAACCTGCTCTATGGGCACCGCCTCGCCCCGCCGGAGGATCGCTGGATGGGGCTGGAGGAAGCGACCGACTTCCTCGGCATCGGCCACCTGCTCGATCGTTGGCCAGGGTCGCTTTCCGGCGGCGAGGCGCGGCGGGTGGCGATCGGCCGCGCCTTGCTCTCCGGCCCGGCGGCGCTGTTGATGGACGAGCCGCTATCCTCGCTCGATCAGCCCCGGCGGGACGAGATCATGGGCGTCATCGAACGGATCCGGAACGAACTTCGCCTGCCGATCCTCTACGTCACCCACGATGCGGGCGAGGCCGACCGGCTGGCGACGCAGCGCGTGCCGATCGAGCCGGGCGGCTGACCGGCAGGCTCACCCCCGCGGGTGGCGCACCTTGGCGGCTTGCTCGATCCGGGCGCCGCCCTGAAAGTTCAGCATCCAGCCGGGATATTCCACCGGCAGCCTACTCGCTTCCTCCAGCGCGGCGAGATCCTGGGCGGTGAGTTCGACATTCGCCGCCGCAAGGTTGTCGTCGAGCTGATCGCGGCGCTTGGCACCGATGATGACGCTCGTCACGACCGGCTGGTGGAGCAGCCAGGCGAGGGCGATCTGGGCGATGGACACGCCCTTGGCCGCCGCGATCGGACGCATCGCATCGATCACGCCGTAGCCGCGATCCCGTTCCACCGGGGGAAAATCGAACCCGGAGCGGCGGCCGTCCGACGCTTTCTCGTCGTTCCGATCATATTTCCCGGACAGGAACCCGCCGGCCAGCGGGCTCCACACCATCAGCCCGACTTCTTCGGACTGCATCATCGGCCCGAGTTCGCGCTCGAGATCGCGGCCGGCAATGGTGTAATAGGCCTGCAGGCTGGCGAAGCGGTGCAGCCCCAGCCGCTCCGATGTGCCGAGCGCCTTCATGATCTGCCACGCCGCCCAGTTGGACACGCCGATATAGCGGACGTGGCCATGCTGGACGAGCGTATCCAGCGCGCGCATCGTCTCCTCGATCGGGGTCGCGACATCGAAGCCATGGAGCTGGTAGAGATCGATATGGTCGAGCTGGAGCCGCTTCAGGCTGGCCTTGCACGCATCGATCAGGTGATAGCGCGTGTTGCCCTGACCGTTCGGGCCCTCGCCGGTCCGCCCGAAGGCCTTGGTGGCGACGACGATCTCGTCCCGCCTGATTCCCAGGTTGCGGATCGCCTGCCCGGTAATCTGTTCCGACAGCCCGTTCGAATAGACGTCCGCCGTGTCGAGGAAGTTTATGCCGGCGTCGAACGCGGCGCGGACCAGTCCGTCCGCCTCGTCCTGCCCCAGCGCCCCGATCTTCGACCAGATATCGCCGGTGCCGCCGAAGGTCATCGTGCCGAGGCACATTTCGGAGACGAACAGGCCGGTACGGCCGAGCTTGTTATAGTGCATGGGGATGGGCTCCGGTGCGGGAGATGACGGGTGCTCGGCCGGTAACGCGCGCCCGGGGCGTCAGGGTCCGCGCGGCCGGGAGAGGCTGGCGCGCATGGCGGCACTTGCGGCCTTCGGTGATTTCCTCAACTGTCCGTACAAACAGGCGGGGCGCAACGATCCCGCGGCAGCAAGCCGGCACAGCGCCGGGCGAAGGGAGAGACGATGGCGGGTTTCGACGGCGCTGCAACGATCGACCGGGGCACAGACCCATCGCGCGGCGGCGCGGCGCGGCCGCCGCGCGCCTACCAGATCGGGCTGGTCGCGCTGCTCAGCATCAACTTCGGCATCGTCTTCTTCGATCGCAACTCGCTCAACTTCCTGATGCCGTTCGTGCAGCCGGAACTCGGGCTCACCAACACCATGGTCGGCGTGCTGGCCGGGGCGATGTCGTTCACCTGGGCGCTCGCCGCGTTCGGGATGGGGCGGCTGTCCGACAAGCTCAACAGCCGCAAGGGGCTGCTGATCCTGGCGACGATCATCTTCTCGGTCTGCTCGTTCCTGTCCGGGCTGGCGCAGTCGTTCGCGCTGCTGCTCGGCGCGCGGCTGCTGATGGGCGCGGCGGAGGGCGGGATCATGCCGATCAGCCAGACGATGGTCGCCCAGGCCGTCGATCCCAAGCATCGCGGGGTGGCGATGGGCGTCACGCAGAATTTCGGATCGAACCTGCTCGGGTCGTTCGTCGCGCCGGTGCTGCTGGTCGCGTTCGCCGGCACGCTCGGCTGGCGGAACACCTTTTACCTGGCCGGGGTGCCGGGGCTGATCACCGCCGCCTTGATGTGGTGGTACATCCGGAACGATCCTCCCCTCCCGGTGGAGATCGCGACGGTGGACAGGCCGAAGAGTTCGCTCGGCGCGGTGTTCGGGGATCGCAACGTGATGCTGTGCGCGCTGATCGCGATCGTGCTCGTATCCTACTTCATCATCACGCTGGCGTTCCTGCCGATCTACCTGACCGGGCAGCGTGGCTACGATCCGCAGACGATGAGCTGGCTGATCGGCGCGCTCGGCCTTTCCGCCACTGCCAACAGCTTCATCACGCCCGCTTTGTCCGATCGGATCGGGCGCAAGCCGCTGATGATCTTCGCACCGATCCTGGGCGTGATGATCCCGCTGGCGGCGATGTACTATCACGGCCCGGCGCTGCTGCTGGGGGTGATCTTCGGACTGGGCTGGGCGCTGAACGGCATCTTCCCGATGTTCATGGCGACGATCCCCTCCGAATCGGTCGATGCCCGCCACGCCGCTACCGCGATCGGGCTGTGCATGGGGCTGGGCGAGTTCCTGGGCGGGGTGCTTTCCCCCGCGCTGGCGGGGATGCTGGGCGATGCGTTCGGGCTGAACGCCATCTTGTGGGTGCTCATGGCGCTCTGCCTGCTCGGTGCCGCTCTCGCCACCGGCCTGCGTGAAACGGCGCCGCGGGCGCTGGCCCGCCGCGGGCTGTGATCGGGGTCGGCCGGCCGGTTTCTGCCCCGGCTGGCCGACGCGCCGGCTCGACAGCGGGAAGCGCCGCACGGTAAGGCGCTGCGCCTGTCGGCCGGGCTCCCGCCGCCGATCCCTGGAGTGTGTAGGCGTGGCGCAATGAGGACGGCCCTGGTGTTGGCAGACCGCACCGCCGTCCTGTTCCTGGGCATCGCCGCTGGGGCCGCGATCGGCTACGCATTCGGCTCGGCGGGCATCGCGCCACCGCCCGCCGGCCTGACCGTGCCCGCGGGAAATGCGCGCGCTGCCGCTGCCGTGCTGCCGCCGTCCGCGGGGCCGGGCGGCCTGGAATATGGGCGTCCCTTTCAGCCGCACCTGCTGCGGGCGGTGGCGGCCGGGGAGCCGGTTACCATCGGGGTGTTCGGCGACAGCTTCGGCGATGGCGTGTTCACCGCGCTCTATCGGCTGCTTCCCCGCAAGGATCGCTTTCGCGTCCTCAAGTTCAGCCAGCAATCGACCGGGTTCACCCGCTACGGGCGGCTGAACCTTCAGGAACATGCCGACCGTCAGATCGCGGAGGATGGCCCGGTCGACGTGGCGGTGATCTCGTTCGGAGCCAACGATACGCAGGGCGTCTATGCGGAAGGCCACGCCGCCCCGCTGATGAGCCCGGAGTGGCAGCGCATCGTCGGCGCGCGGGTGGACGGGTTCGTCGGCCTGATGCGCGCGCGCGGGGTGGCCGTCTATTGGCTCGGCCTGCCGAAGATGCGGGCCGCCGCGTTCGATGCGGACATCGCGGCCATGAACGATTTCTACCGGCGGCGGATGGCCGCGCTGCGCGTGCCGTTCATCGACGTGCATCCGCTGACGGTGGACCCCCGAGGCGATTACGCCGCCTACCTGCCGGATCCGGTCAACGGTAAGGAGCCGCGGCTGCTCCGCGCGAACGACGGCATCCACATGTCGATGAACGGCTACATCGTGATCACGCGGGCGCTCGCGCAGCGGATCCGGCGCTATGTCGCGGCAGCCGAGCGGATCGCGCTTCCGGCGGTGCAGTCGGGGTCGGCGGCGGCGGCATCGCCGGTCGTGGTCGCGCCGCCGGGGTCTCCGCAGCCAGCCATCCGGCGGGTGGACGGGAGGCGGCCCGCGCCGAAGCCGAGGCGCGAACTCAGGCCGGCGCCGGAGGCGAAGCGCGTCTCCCGATCGGTGGAGCAGCCCCCGGCGGAGGCGGGTTCCCGGCCCCGTGCCGTGCCGATCCCCGGCCCTGCCACGCCGCACGTGGAAGCGCCTTCCGTTCCGGCCAATCCCGCGCCGAAGACGCCGCCCGCCGAGCCCGAGGCCGGGATTGTCACGCCGCGCATCGGAGACCCGAAATGAGCCTGTTGATCGCTGCCGCCGCGATGCTGGCCGCCCCCGACTGCGTCGATGCGCTCTGCAACGCCGATGTGCTGGCACCCTATTTCCGCAAGGTGGCCGAGGCGCGGGGGCGGGGCGGCGCACCCGTGCATATCCTCCAGATAGGGGACAGCCACACGGCGGGGGATGCGATCACCGGCGGGTGGCGCGATCTGTTGCAGGCGCGCTACGGCGGTGGCGGGCGCGGCGTGCTGGCCGCGGGGCGGCCTTATCCCGGCTACCTGACACGGGGGCTCACCGCATCGATGTCCGACGGGTGGAGCATCGCGACGACGTTCGGATCGGGCTCGGCCTATCCGCGCCCGCCGGTCGGCGTATCGGGCTTCAGCCTCACCTCGCGGCGCAGCGGGGCGCGACTGTCGCTCAACGCCGATCCGCAGCAGGCGTTCGATCGCTTCACGGTCTGCGCGATGACCGGGCCGGATGCGGGCGCGCTATCGATCCGGGTCGGCGCGCAGGCGGTGCGCTTCAATCTCGATTCCTCCACCGCCAGATCGGAATGCCGGACGATCCGGGCCGACGCGCCGCAGACGCTCGCCGACATCGTGACGGAGGGTGGCCCGGTGACCGTAACCTCGTGGGCGACGTTCCACGATGCCGGTGGGGTCGTCCTGTCGAACGTCGGCGTGGTCGGATCGCAGCTCGTCCACTTCGCGCGGACCGACGATGCCGTGATGGCGGAGGAACTGCGCGCCTACCGGCCGGACCTGATCGTGCTGGCGTTCGGCACGAACGAAGGCTTCGCGCCCCGGTTCAGCCCGCAGGATTACGAGATCACGCTGCGTACCCAGATCGGCCGTCTCCGCAGGCTGGCGGGGAACGTGCCGATCCTGCTGCTCGGCGCGCCGGATGCCAGCACCCGCCGGCCCGAACTGCGCGCCAATGCGCCCGGGCCGGCCCCGGCCTATTGCCGGACAAGCGGCACGCCCGGCGCGAACGTCGCGGCTTCATCGTCCGCGCCGCGGGTGCCGCCGGCGATCGCGCCCGGCCAGACGCCCGCCGCAGCCGTGATGCCCACCGGGCTTGCCGAGATCATCGCCCGCGTCCGCGCCGAAGAGGCGCCCGCCACGGATAGTGCCGGT
>NZ_JAQGLK010000122.1 GCF_028292925.1 Sphingomonas bacterium | reverse complement strand
CGAAGGCCGCAAGAATGGCGTGCTGATCTCGAATGGATCGGGCGAGGCCAATATCTACGCGCTGGGTCCGCTGGAGGAGCGCGGCATCCTGTTTGTGGGTCATGGCGAGGTGCTCTACGAGGGCATGATCGTCGGCGAGAACGCCAAGCCGGATGACCTCGAGGTCAACCCGATGAAGACTAAGGCGCTGACCAACTTCCGCGCCTCGGGCGGCAAGGACGATGCGGTTCGCCTCACGCCGCCGAAGCGCGCGACGCTGGAGCAGGCGATCGCGTATATCGACGATGACGAGTTGGTGGAGGTGACGCCGAAGTCCATCCGCCTGCGCAAGCGCCATCTCGATCCGAACGAGCGCAAGCGCGCGAGCCGCAGCAAGGCGGCGTAAGCGACGGCTGCCCCGGCTACGGCCGGGGAGTTTTCGGGCTGACAAAGAAAAAGGGATCCGGTGCGCAGGCACCGGATCCCCTTTCTTTGTCAGCCCGGCCTTCCGACCGGCCCCGTCACGCCTCGCTGAGCCGCAGCGGAAGCTTGCGCAGGCGCTTGCCGGTGGCGGCGAACACCGCATTGGTGATGGCGGGCAACACCGGCGGCAGTGCCGGTTCGCCCAGGCCCGTCGGCGCATAATCGGTGATGAGGAACTCGTGCTCGATCACCGGGGTCATGCCGATCCGCGGCAGGGTGTAGGCGTCGAAATTCTCCTGCTCGACGCGGCCCTGGGCAAGCGTGATCTCCAGGCCGGACAGAGCGTGTCCGATCCCCTCGATGATCGCGCCCTTCACCTGATTGTCGGCGCCCAGCGGGTTGATGATCTGCCGGCCGACATCGCCGACCGACCAGACCTTGGCGACGGAAACTTCCTCCCCCGTCACCGCGACCTCGATCACCTGGGCGAAATAGCCGAGATGGCTGAAGTAGAAGGCGAAGCCCTTGGCGCGGCCCGCGGCGGGTTTGGTTTTCCAGTCGGCATTGACGAGAACCTTCTCGACGACGCCGCGCGCCCGGCCGGTGTGGAAGCCGGGCATCGGCCCGCCTATGCCGCTCTTGGAACCCTCGAGCTGCCGTGCCTCGCCCAGCAGTTCCAGCGTCAGCGCCGGCAGATCCTTGCCGGCGGCGTGCGCGATCTCGTCCATGAAGCTCTGGAATACCCAGGCCAGCGCGTTGGAGGATGGCGCGCGCAGCCATCCGGTCGGCATGTTCGTCGCCATCCCCGACTGGCGATAGAGCGTGGCGGGCAGCACCATCGATGGGAATTGCGCCTCACCCATTTCGCCGGCGCGGACCGGCTTGCCCTCGTTCAGAAAGGTGACGAAGTGATCGCTGAACGCGATCAGCTTGTTCTTCTGGTCCAGCCCGGCCTCGAACCGATGCCAGCCGGCAGGGCGGTAGAAATCGTGCTGCATGTCCTGCGCGCGATCCCAGACGAGCTTTACCGGCGTGCCCGGCACCATCTTCGCGATGGCGCCGGCCTGGACCATATAGTCGTTGAGCAGCCGCCGGCCGAAGCCGCCGCCGATCCGCGTCAGGTGGATGATGATGTCGCCCTCGGCGATGCCGAGCGTCTTGGCGACGAGATCGCGCCCGGCGGAGGGCATCTGGGTGGGAGCCCAGAACTCCAGCTTGCCGTCCTTGAACAGGGCCGTGCAGTTCTGCGGTTCCAGCGCGGCATGGGCCAGGAAGGGATATTGGTAGGTGGCGGACACCTTCTTCGCCGCCTTGCCGAGCGCCCCCTCGACATCGCCGCCGCGGTGGATCTCGGTCTGCGGCGTGCCGTCGAGCAGGGATGCGGCCTGCGCGGCATAGCTGGCGCTGCTTTGCTTGCCGCCTTCGCCTTCGTCCCACGTGGCGGCAAGCGCCTCGCGCGCCTGGTTGGCGAGCCACCAGTTGGTGGCGAGGATGGCGACACCCTCGACGACACCTTCGGCCGGGTTCGACAGCCCGGTGACGGGGAAGACATGCTTCACGCCCGGCTTCTTGCGGGCAGCCTCGATATTGGCGGCCTTCAGCTTCGCGTTGAACACGGGTGCCCGTTCGAACGCGGCGTAGAGCATGCCCGGCAGGCGGGTATCGATGCCGAAGATCGGTTCGCCACGGACGATGCGGGGGCTGTCGACGCCGCCATGCGGCTTGCCGATGATCCGGTAATCGGCCGGGTCCTTCATCTTCACCGCGGCAAGATCGGGCGGAGCGATCGACGCTGCGGCCGTGGCCAGTTCGCCATAGCCTATGCTGCGGCTGGTGGCGGCGTGCATCACCCGGCCGGACCGGGTGGTGAGGCTGTCGACGGGCACGTTCCACCTGGCGGCGGCGGCGGCGAGCAGCATCGCGCGCGCGGCCGCGCCGACCTGGCGCATCGGCGTCCAGTTCATCGGCGTGGCGAAGCTGCCGCCGGCGAACTGCACGCCGTACTTGCCGGCATCGGCATCGGCCTGGACGACGGTGACCTGCTCCCAATCGACATCGAGTTCGTCGGCGATGATCATCGGCAGCATCGTCTTGATGCCCTGGCCGATTTCCGGATTCTTGCCGATGATCGTCACCTTGCCGTCCGGCTGGATCGTCACATAGGCGTTGAGCGACGGTGCGGCCGCCGCGGTGGCGGCGGACTTGAGCGGAGCGGCGCCGGCCGCGCCGGTGCCGGTGGGCGCCTGGGCGAGCAGGGTGCCGGGGATCGTCGCCTCCAGCGCCATGCCGCCGCCGGCGAGCAGGGCGATGCGGAACAGGCCGCGGCGATTCAGCGTGGCGGTGTCGATGCGATCAGGCTGCATTGGTTGCGCCCTCCGTGCCGGCGGCGCGTTTGATCGCGGCGCGAATGCGGGTGTAGGTGGCGCAGCGGCACAGATTGCCGTTCATCGCGTCGTCGATCTCGGCATCGCTGGGCTTGGGGGTGGCGCTCAGCAGGGCGGTCGCCTGCATGATCTGCCCCGCCTGGCAGTAGCCGCACTGCATGACATCGAGATCGATCCACGCCTTTTGCAGCCTGGCGCCGACGGAGTTGCCCGCGATCGCCTCGATCGTGGTGATCTTGCCCGCGCCGACCTCGCCCACCGGGGTCTGGCAGGCGCGTACCGCCTCGCCATTCAGGTGGACGGTGCACGCCCCGCACAGCCCCACGCCGCAGCCGAACTTGGTGCCGACCAGCCCCAGCTCGTCGCGGAGCGCCCAGAGCAGGGGCATCTCCGCCGGCACGTCGATCTGACGCGCCTGCCCGTTGACGTTGATCTGCACCACCTCTGCCACTCCACGATCGACCGATTATCGCCTTGCCTTAGCAATTTGGCGGGCGACAATCCATCGCCCGCACCACCGCTCCGGCGGTTCAGGGCTTGGCGCGGTCGAGCCCGGTGATCTGGTGATCGGCGCCCAGCGACACGATCAGATCGGCGCGGCCCGGCATCGTCCGCAGCAGGTGCCGCGTGATCCGTTCATAGTGCATGATGAAGCGGGCCAGCGCGGCATCGTCCATCAGCCCGGCGCCGCTGCCGCCGGTGCGGGCGCGCAGCTTTTCTTCCTGGAGCCGGCGCCATTCGAACACGCAGTCGTAGATGGGCGCGCGCAGGAACACGCCCAGATCGATGCGGGCGAACAGATCGCGATAGGGCCCGGCGAGCGCGGCGTTGACATAAGCGCGCCAGCGCCCGTCCGCATCCTCTGCGGCCTCCAGCGCGTTGACGGGCTCGGCCAGTTCGGCTTCCGTCTGCGGCGTCGCGCCGATGCACCACCCTTCCAGGATGACGATCCGCGCCGGGCCGATGAAGCGTTCCCACGCCCCCTCCGGCGCGCGTGAATCGGTGGCCTTGTCGAAGCGGGGGATCGGCGTCGCTGCGCCGGGCTCGGCGGTGAACAGCCGCCCGATCACGTCCTGTCCGAGCGCGATATCGTGCGTGCCGGGAACGCCGCGCGTGCGGAGCAGCGGGTGGACGGTTCCGGCCAGCGCCACCCGCTCGGGCAGATCGAGGTAGAGATCGTCGATCGACAGGATCGCCGTCGGCAGGCGCTGGGCATCGAGCAGGGCGCGCAGGAACGCCGCCATCGTGGATTTGCCGCTGCCCTGCGATCCGCACAGGCCGACGAGCAGCGGGGCATCGGCCAGGTGGGCGCGACGCACGATCTCCGCAGTGACCCGGCGATACCAGGGCAAAGCGGTGAAATCGGCAGGGAGCGCCAGATCCTCGATCAGCCGGTCGAGCGGGGCGGACGGCACCTCGCCCGGCATCAGGCGACGCGATCGGGTGGCGCGGTGCCGGCGAAGAACGCTTCCAGATTGGCGGCGACGCGCATTCCCATCGCGATCCGCGTCTCGGTCGTCGCGCTGCCGAGGTGGGGCAGCAGGACGACATTCTCCAGCCGCAGCAGGGCGGCATTCACCTGAGGCTCGGCCTCGTACACGTCGAGCCCGGCGCCGGCGATCGTCCCGGCGGCAAGCGCGGCGGCGAGCGCGGCTTCGTCGACCACGGTGCCGCGGGCGGTGTTGATCAGGATCGCGGAGGGTTTCATGATGGCCAGCCGGGCCGCATCGATCAGATGGTGGGTGGCGGCGCCCCCCGGGCAGTGCAGCGACACGAAATCGGCCTGGGCGAGCAGCGCCTCGACCGAGGGTTCGTGGGTGGCGGAGACCGCCGCCTCGATCTCCGCGGGCTGGCGGCGCGGCGCCGAATAGACGATCCGCATGCCGAAGCCATGGTGGGCGCGGGCGGCGGTGGCCTGCGCGATCCGGCCGAAGCCGATCAGCCCCAGCGTCTTGCCCTTGAGTTCGCTGCCGATCATCTGCGTCGGCGCCCAGCCGGGCCAGGCCCCCGCCCGCACCATCCGCTCGCCCTCTCCGGCACGGCGCGCGACCATCAGGATGAGGGTGAGGGCGAGATCGGCGGTGGCATCGGTCAGCACGTCGGGGGTGTTGGTGAGCGCGATGCCGGCGCGCTCGCACGCCGCCACATCGACGTGATTGTAGCCGACGCCGTAATTGCCGATGATCCGCGCCCGCGCGCCCGCCGCCTCGATCACGGCCGCGCCGACAGTGTCGCTTACCGTCGGGCAGATCGCATCGTGGGTGCGCATCGCCTCGATCAAGGCGGCCTCGTCCATCGGCCGATCATCGGAGTTGATGGTGAGCGCGTAGCGATCGGCCAGATAGGTCTCCACCGCCAGCGGCCATCGCCTCGTCAGCAGCACATGCGGTCGGCTCATCTTTTGTCCTTCGGGTGGGTTCGGTGCGGCCGGAGCCGGCGGTCAGCGCGGGCGCGGGGCCGGCGTGCGGGTCGGTGCGGCGGGGCGCGGTTTCAGCCCGCACGTCGGCAGGCGCAGTTGGGCGAGATCGGCGCACGTCCGCACCTGCGCGGATCCGTCGGGGCCGATGAACACGCCATAGTCGCCCGTCGGCGTGCAGCGCACCGCCCACATGGCCAGGTTGCGGAGCGTGCCGCGCCGTGCCGCCGATTCGACGCGGCGGCAGATCTGGCCCGAACCCACCAGGACGGAACGCAGCGCGGCATAACGGCTGAGTTCGGGCAGGCGGGCGAGCCGATCGGAGTAGCTTCGCGCCGACGGAGCGGCAGCGGCAGGAAGCGGCAGCATGACAGCAGCGGCCATCGCCGCATACAGGACTTTCCGCATCGCTTTCCCCTTCCTGCCGGCGCGGCGCTCGTCCGCCGACTTCGCGCCGACAGTATCGCCGCGATGGCGGTGCGGCAATCGCGGCAACCGCAACAAAACGTTTGTTAAGGAAAGCGCGGCAAGTCGTTGGAGTGGCGCGATCAACCGCGAGGAAAGCGATTGTGACGACTGTCGCAACAGCTACGATAAGGTGGTTCGCGTCGCGGGACGCGCGGACGGGTGGGGACGATTCAAACATGGCCGGTTCGATTTGGGCGTCCGCACGGCGGGCCTTGGTGGTTCTGGCCGCGATCGTGCCCGGTCTGTCGTTCGTCGCCCCGCCGGCTGTGGCGGCTACGCTGATGCGGCCCCGCTATGCCGCGATCCTGATGGACGCCCGCACCGGCGAGGTGCTCTACGCCAATGCCGCGGACGAGGCGCGGCACCCCGCATCGATCACCAAGGTGATGACCCTTTTCCTGGCGTTCGACGAACTGGTCGCCCGGCGGCTGCGGCTGACCGATCCGATCGTGATGTCGCGCCACGCCGCATCGCAGCGTCCGTCGAAGCTGGGGCTGGCGCCGGGCCGATCGATCAGCCTGGACGATGCGATCCACATCATCACCGTGAAATCCGCCAACGATGTCGCGGTTGCGCTGGGCGAGCGGATCGGCGGCAGCGAGCGGGGCTTTGCGCAGATGATGACGCGCAAGGCGCGCGCGCTGGGGATGAGCAACACCACCTTCACCAACGCCACCGGCCTGCCGGACGCCGGCAACGTGACGACCGCGCGGGACATTGCGATCCTGTCGGCCGCGCTGCTGAAGGCGCATCCCAGCTACTACACCTATTTCGGCCAGCAGGCCTTCAAGTATGACAGCCGCTTCTACACCAACCACAACCGGCTGCTCGGCAAGCTGACCGGGCTGGACGGGATCAAGACCGGGTTCACCAACGATGCCGGCTACACGCTGGCGGCATCGGCGATCCGCAACGGCCAGCGGCTGATCACCGTCGTGCTGGGCGAGCCGAGCATCCCCGCGCGCAACCGCGACGTGACCGCCTTGCTCGATGCCGGCTTCACCGTGCTGGAGCGCCGCCGCGCCGGCGAGGAGACGTCGGTGGCGTTCAACCTGCCGACGCTCAACCATCCCGCGCTGCGGCTCGCCAATGCAGGCGAGATGGGATCGCGCACCGACCCGGCGACGTTCCGGCGGCAACTCGCCACGCCTACGCCTGCGATGGCGGCCGCCGCGGCGCCGGTGCGGCAGGCGGCGAAGGTCAGGCTTGCAGACAGGCCGGCCGAGGCCCGCAGCCCGACCAGGCAGGACAGGCAGGACAGGCAGGACAGGCAGGACAAGCAGGCCAAGCAGGGCAAAGCAGGCCGCGCCACCCGATCGGCGAACGCCGCAAAGGTGCGTGGATCGGACAAGTCGGCAAAGGCGACGAAGGTGGCCAAGGCTTCGGGCGATGCCAGGCGGACGAAGCTTGCGGCATCCACCGGCAAGGCCACGGCGAAGGCGGACAGGTCAGCCAAGCGGGCCGCGTCAGCGAAAAGCGACGCCGATACCAGGTCTGCCAAATCGACCAGGTCCGCCTCCGCCCGCGCGACCGGGAAGACGAAAGCGGTCAAGACGGCGGATGCCGGTCCGCGGACGCCGCGCAGCCCGATCGACGACTGGAATACCAAGTTCAAGTCGCCGCGCTCGGCCAATCCCTGACGGGCAACTCCCCGCCGCCGGCGGAGTCGCGCCGGGCCGGGCCGAACTGCCCCTCCCGCCTCGATCGAAACCATCGAGCGATTGAATCAGGACGAACCGTGCCGGCGATACGGCCTGCGGACGGAACCGGACGCTTATTAGCGCGAAACGTAAAGCAAGTTCCTCTATATACGCCGTAGTTACAGCGACTTATGAGGACTCTGAATGGCGCTTTCCGCCGGGCATGCCCTTTCGCGTCGTAATTTCCTGGCAGCAGGCGTTCTGGGCGCCGCCGGTCTTGCCGCAGGGGAGGCCTCCGCCGCCATCCCCGCCACCAATGGCCTGCGCCCCGAACTGCTCCAGCGGGCACTCCAGTCGTTCAATGCGCATCGCGGCCGGGTTCCGCAGCGGGACCTGATCGCCATCGCCGATTTCGCCCAGGCCTCGCGGTTGCCGCGCTTCCACCTCGTCAACACCGTCAACGGCCGCACGACCAGCCTGCTCGTCTCGCACGGCCGCGGATCGGATCCGGCGCATACCGGCTTCCTCTCGCGCTTCTCCAACCGCGATGGTTCGCTCGCTTCGTCGGCGGGCGCCTATGTCACCGGCGACACCTATTACGGGAAGCATGGCCGCTCGCGCCGGCTGATCGGGCTCGATCCGACCAATTCCAACGCCGAGACGCGCGGCATCGTCCTCCATTCGGCCTGGTACGTCAGCCCGCAGGTGGCGGCGAATACCGGCAAGATCGGCCGCAGCGAGGGCTGCTTCGCGGTTTCCGAGCACGATCTGGAGCAGGTGATGGCGCGGCTCGGCTCCGGCCGGATGATCTACGCCGACAAGGTCTGAGCGCCGGCCTGCCTGCCTGCGCGCGCGCCTAGGCGCGCGGCGCCCCGCTCAGCGGCAGGCCGGAGGGGCCGGGTTGCCGCTTGGAGGCAAGGGTCTGGAAGTTGCCGCACAGGGACCGTTCGAACCCGAGCCCGAACAGCGCGAAATAGAGCTGCCACAGCCGGGTGCGCGCCGCGCCGATCTCCGCCTCCGCCGCGGCACGATGCGCATATAGCGCATCGCTCCACATCCTGAGCGTCCGCACATAATGCTCCCGGAAGCTTTCGACGTCGTGGACCTCGAAGCCCAGCCGCTCCAGATTGGTGACGCTCATGCCGATATGATCGAGCTCGCCGCCGGGGAAGATGAAGCGGTTGATGACGCCCTGATACGGGGTGGGCTTGCGGAACCTGGCGATGTCGCGGGTGGCGCGGCGGGTCGTCGCCTGGTGCAGATAGAGCCCGCGCATCTTCAGGAGGGTGCGGACCTGCTCGAAATGGCGATCGTGATTGTCGAGCCCGACATGCTCGAACATCTCGATCTGGACGATCTTGTCGTAGGCGCCGGGCGTATCGATCGTGCGGTAGTCGCGCAGTTCCAGCGTGACGCGGTCTCCCAGCCCCAGCGCGTCGATCTTGGCCTGGGCGAAGGCGAGCTGTTCGGCCGAGAGGGTGACGCCGTGGACGTGGGCACCGTAGACCCGCGCGGCATGCGCGGCGAGGCCGCCCCAGCCGCAGCCGATATCGAGCAGGCGATCGCCCGGCTGGAGCCGCAGCTTGCGGCAGATCAGGTCCATCTTTGCGACCTGCGCGGCAGCGAGATCCTCGCTGCCATCGCCGAACACCGCGCAGCTATATTGCATCTCGGGATCGAGAAAGAGCCGGTAGAAGTCGTTCGACACGTCGTAGTGGAAGCGGATCAGCTCCGCATCCTGCCGGCCGCGCCCGAA
>NZ_JAQGLK010000069.1 GCF_028292925.1 Sphingomonas bacterium | reverse complement strand
TCCTTTACCTGCGCTCCGGCGGCGGGGCGCTGACCGTCCACATGATCATCGCGACGACCGCGGGGGTCGGGCTGACCGTGTTGCTCGGCACCGCGTTGATGCTGCTGGTGTTCCTGAGCGCCGGCACCGGCCATGACGACGATGCCGGTGCCCGCCATGAGGACGAACGATGAGCGGGGCGTGACGCCGGGTGAACCGGTGCTGCGCGGGGCCAGTCGGACAGGCGGCAAGCGCCAACGCCAAAAGGTAATGCTCGGTAGCTGACAGGTTGTGCGGACGGCGCGAGCGGCCGCCCTTCACCCCGGTCGCTCGCCGCCGAGGCAAGCCCTCTGCCGCACCCGGCGAAGCGCGGCTTTTACAAACACCGGCCCATAAACGAAAAGGGGCGACACTTTCGTGCCGCCCCTTCCGATTCCGTCTGGCGGAGCTCAGGCCTCGACCGGCGCCACGTCGGTACGCGGGCGGCGGGTGCGGCGGCGGCGGGGGGCCTCCTCCTCACCGTCGGCTGCGGCTTCCGGCGTTTCGGCCACAGCCGATGCGGCGAATGCGGGCGGCAAGCGGTCGATCTCGATCCGCTCGGGCGCCGCTTCCTCCGCCACCGGCGTTTCGCGCCGGATGCGGGTGCGGCGCGGACGCTCGGCGGGTGCCGCCTCGTCCAGCGATACGGGGCTGCCGACCTGAGATTCCTGCGGCACCGTCACGGGATCGGCGGCGGGAACCTCGGCAGGACGCAGGTCGACCTGCCGCTCCATTTCCGGCTCGGGCAGCCGCTGCTCGGTCGGGCGCTCTCCGCGGTCGGGGCGCTCCGCCCGCTCCGGGCGTTCGGGACGCTGCTCGCGACGGCGCGGTTCGTTGCCGGTCCGCTCGCGACGTCCATCATTCTGGCGGCCGTCATTCTGCCGGCCCTCGTTCTGGCGCCCGTCATTCTGGCGCCCTTCATTCTGGCGATCGCGGCCCTCGTGCTGCCGCGCTTCGTTGTTGCGCCCTTCGTTCTGGCGCCCTTCGTTCTGGCGCGCCTCGTTCTGACGCGCCTCGTTCTGGCGGGGGGCGTTCTGCCGATATTCCTGGCCGCCATCGTCGGCACGGTAATCGCCGCGCTCGTCATAGCCGCCGCTCTCGCCGTCACCGTCCTCGTCGTCGAAGTCGGACATCGCCTCGTCGCGGCGCGGGCGCTGCTCTTCGAAGCGTGAGCGGCTTTCGCTCAGCACCCGGAAATAATGGTCCGCAAACTGCAGGTAATATTCGGTCATCACCCGATCACCCTGCATCTGGGTGTCCCGGGCAAGACTCTTGTACTTTTCGTGCAGCTGGCTGGCATTGCCACGCGCGCGACTGTCCACGCGATTGCCGCGCTCGGGGGCGTTATTGGAGCCGTTCGGCGGGCGCGTCCCGCCGCGGCCGCGGCGGCGGCCGTTCTGTCGATTGTTGATCAACTGTTCGCTGCCTTCGTCACAGGTGGTCTGTCACCACTCCAAATCCGGGCCCACCCCGGATATTCCATACGCGCCCGCGAGTGCATGAATCCCGGCTGCGCCAGGGTTCACGACCACCGCATGTCAGTGCTGCCAAATGGCAGCGCATCAATTTGGGTTCGCGAAGACGGGGCTCGGCCTACGTGCTGCAATGCCCCGTTCGTAAGGGCGGATGTAGTGTGGCGGGAACCGAAAACCAAGTGAAATGTGCACCGCATCAATCATCTGCGCAGGACGAGGCAACGATCCCGCCCCGCCAGATCCCGCCGGAGCGCAACCTGCAGCCCGGCCGCGGCGAACAATGCCGCCGCGGACTGGCCTTGCGACGATCCGATCTCGATGCAGGCGACTCCACCGGGTGCGATCTGCCGCCCGATCACCGGCGCGATCCGGCGATAGTCGTCGAGGCCGTCGGCGCCGGCGAACAACGCGCTGCCGGGTTCGTACAGCGCAACGTCCGGGGCCAGCACCGCGTCGTCAGCGATATAGGGGGGGTTGCACAGCACCAGATCGAACATCTCGCCCGTGCCCTCCCAGCCGCCCGGCAACATGCCGGCGCGGCCGGCCAGCCCGAGCCGCGCCGCGTTGCCGGCGGCAGTCGCCAGCGCAGTCCGGGATGCATCGATCCCCACCCCGCGCGCTTCCGGCCACTCGCTCAGCGCAGCCAGCAGCAGTGCCCCCGATCCGGTCCCCAGATCGATCACGGTCCGCGGCCCCGCCGTTCCACGAAAATGATCCACCGCCGCGTCGATCAGCGTCTCGCTGTCGGGCCGGGGAATCAGCACGCCGGGTCCGACCGCCAGCGTGATCGTCCAGAAATCGCGCACGCCGACGATATAGGCGATCGGTTCGCTCCGCCGCCGCCGGGCGAGCAGCCCCGCAAAGCCGGCGGGCACCGGGCAGTCCAGCCCCGCGAGCAGCATGCTGCCCCGATCGACGCCGAGCGCATGCGCCATCAGCAACTCGGCATCGAGCCGCGGCGTATCCGATGCGTCAGCCAGTTCGGCAGCGGCGGCATGCAGCGCCTTGCGGATCGTCATGGATCGGGCCGCAGCCCGCTCTCGCTCGTCGTCACCTCGAACTTGATGCCGCTATCGCTCCCCACCACCCGCGGCTTCTTCAGCTTTTCGATTCGGCGCTGCTTTTCCGCGAAACCCCGATCGCGCGAGCAGACGACGATCTCGCCGGTGATCGTCACCCCGCAGTTGCGGATCGCCGCCACCACGCTGCCGCGCAACGAACCGAACGGATCGGGCGGCAACGCCGGGGCCGGCTCGGCCGCCTGAAGGAGCAGCCAGAGGATCATCGATCTAGGGTCACCGGCCCGGTCACTGGTCCAGCTGCGCCAGCCGCGCGGCCTCGTCCTCGGTGATCAGAGCCGAGACGAGTTCGTCCAGCCCCGGCCCTTCCAGGATTTCGGGCAGACGGTGCATGGTCAGGTTGATGCGGTGGTCGGTCACGCGGCCCTGCGGGTAATTGTACGTGCGGATACGTTCGGACCGATCACCTGAACCCACCATGGATTTGCGCGCGCCCGCCCGTTCGCTCGCCAGCCGCTCGCGCTCCAGCTCGTACAGCCGGGTGCGCAGCACTTTCAGCGCCTTCGCCTTGTTCTTGTGCTGCGACTTCTCGTCCTGCTGGATGACGACGAGCCCGCTGGGCAGGTGGGTGATCCGCACCGCGCTGTCCGTGGTGTTGACGGATTGCCCGCCCGGTCCGGACGATCGGTAGACGTCGATCCGGAGGTCCTTCGCCTCGTCGATCTGCACATCGACATCCTCCGCCTCGGGCAGCACCGCCACCGTCGCGGCCGAGGTATGAATCCGCCCGCCGCTTTCGGTGGCCGGCACGCGCTGCACGCGGTGAACACCGCTCTCGAACTTCAGGCGCGCAAACACGCCCGCGCCGGTAACGCTGGCCACGACTTCCTTGTACCCGCCCAGATCGGCGGGGCTGGCCGAGATCAACTCGACCCGCCAGCCGCGATCCTCGGCATAACGCTGATACATGCGGAACAGATCGCCCGCGAACAGAGCCGCCTCGTCCCCGCCGGTGCCGGCGCGAATCTCGAGCATCGCCGCGCGCTCGTCCGCTGCATCGCGCGGCAACAGCCGCAGCGCGAGCGCACGTTCCGCCTCGGGCAGGCGCGACTGGATGTCGGCCACCTCGTCGGCCGCCATCTGCCGCATTTCGGCATCGCCGTCGGCGCTCATCTCGCCCAGCGTCTCCAGTTCGTCGCGCAGGCGCCGCACCTCGCCCGCCGCCTGGGCGACCGGCTCAAGCTCTGCATATTCCTTGGAAAGCTGCACGAAGCGATCGGCGGGCAGGTCGCTGCGCGACATCGCGCCCTGCAATTCATCGCGGCGCGCCTCGATCGCGGCGATCCGCTGCGGGGAAACCGATACCATCAGCCCCTCACCGCCTCCGCGAGTCGATCCATCGCCACCCACTGCTGCGATCCGTTGGCGAGATCCTTCAGCCCGGCCTCGCCACGCGCCAGTTCGTCCTCGCCGATCACGACCGCATAGCGCGCGCCGCTCGTATCCGCCTTCTGCATCCGCCGCTTCATGTTTCCCCGATACGCCATGTCGCAGGCGATCCCCGCCCGCCGCAGCTTCGCGATCAGGCCGATCGCCGCCGCCTCCGCCGCCGCCCCCATCGGGACGACCACGACCGTCACGTGCTCGGGCAAAGGCGGATCGATCAGCATCGCCAGCCGCTCGATCCCGGCCGCCCAGCCGACGCCGGGGGTCGCCGGCCCGCCCATCGCTTCGATCAACCCGTCATAGCGCCCGCCCCCCAGCACGGTGCCCTGCGCGCCCAGCCGATCGGTGACGAATTCGAACGCGGTGTGCCGGTAGTAATCGAGTCCGCGCACCAGCCGGGAATTGCGCGTCCAGGTGACGCCCGCCGCGTCCAGACCCTTGGTCACGCTCTCGAAGAACGCCCCCGCCGCGGGTGAAAGATAGGCGTCGATATCCGGTGCGGAATCGGCAATCGGGCGATCGCGCGCATCCTTGCTGTCCAGGATACGCAGCGGATTGCGCAGCAGCCGATCGCGGCTCTCGTCCGACAACGCATCGCGATGCGCCTCGAAGTGCGCGACCAGCGCGGCCCGCCAGGCATCGCGGGTCTCGCCATCACCAAGCGTGTTCAGCTGCAGCGTCACGCCGTCGCTGACGCCCAGTTCGCGCAGCAGATGGTCCGCCAACACCAGCAACTCCACGTCCGCCGCCGGTTCGGGCGCGCCGATCACCTCGGCGTCGAGCTGGTGGAACTGGCGAAAACGCCCCTTCTGCGGGCGTTCGTAGCGGAAGAGAGGCCCATGCGTCGCCACCTTCACCGGCGCATGCTGCTGCCAGCCCTCGCTCAGATAGGCGCGCGCGATCCCTGCGGTAAATTCGGGCCGCAGCGTCAGCGAGTCGCCGCCGCGATCCTCGAAACTGTACATTTCCTTGGAGACGACGTCGGTCGTCTCGCCCAGCGAACGGGCGAATACTGCCGTCGCCTCGAACACGGGCACCTCCACCCGGCCGAAGCCATACAGCCGCCGTACGCGATCGAACGTGTCGACGACCGTCTGGAAACGAATCGCCGGCTCGCCGAAAAGGTCCTGTGTGCCCCGGATCGGCTGGGGGATCGCCGTCTTGCTCATGTCGGGCGCTCCTAGCCGATTTCGTCCCGAATTTGGAACCGCTTTCGCCTCCCCCCGCAAATGGGGCTTGAGACGAAACGTGTCCGCACCTATTGCGCTGCAACATGAACATTGAACTTATTCCGATCGGCGACGATCCGCCGCACACCCTCAACGTGGTCATCGAAGTGCCCGTCGGCGGCGAACCGGTGAAGTACGAGTTCGACAAGAAGTCGGGCGCGTTGTTCGTCGATCGCATCCTGCACACGCCGATGCGCTACCCGGCAAATTACGGTTTCGTGCCGCACACGCTTTCGCCCGATGGCGATCCGCTGGATGCGCTCGTCGTCGCGCGCTCGCCGTTCATCCCCGGTTGCGTCGTCCGCGTGCGCCCGATCGCGGTGCTGAAGCTTGAGGACGAGGCCGGCGGCGACGAAAAGCTGCTGACCGTGCCGATCGACGGCACCTTCCCTTATTACAGCAAGATCAACGAAAGCTCGGATCTTCCCGAGATCGTGATGCAGCAGATCGAGCACTTCTTCACCCACTACAAGGATCTCGAGGCCAAGAAGTGGGTGCGCGTCGGCCAGTGGGGCGATGCCGAAGAAGCGAAGCGGATCATCCTCGAAGCGATCGAGGCCGCCAAGGTTGCCAAGGAAAAGCTTGGCACGGACGAGGGCGTCACCTCCCTCAGCTGAGCTTCCGCGCTGTTCAACGACGAAGCCGGGGCCGCTCACCAGCGGTTCCGGCTTCGTCGTTTCCGGGGTCAGCCGGCCGCAAGCGCAGCCAGCGCCGCGCCGTCCAGTCGCCACGGCTGCCACCCCTCCGAGCGGCGCGCGCCGAGGCTCTCGTAAAAGTCCATCGCCGAACGGTTCCAGTCGAGCACCGCGCAGTCGATCCGGGCACAGCCACGCCGGGCCGCCTCCTGCGCCAGCGCGCCGAACAGCGCCTGCGCCACCCCCTGCCGCCGCGCGTCGGGATCGACGAACAGATCCTCGAGGTAGACGCCGTGCCGGCCGGTCCATGTCGAGAAATTGAGGAACCAGACGGCGAGGCCCACGGCGCGGCCGTCCACCTCGGCAATGTCGGCGAACACGTTGGGATCGTCGCCGAACATCAAAGCGGCAAGCGACTCCTCCGTCGCCTCCACCGCCTCGCCCGCACGCTCGAACGTCGCCAGCGCGACGATCATGCGCAGGATCTCGCGCTCGTCACCCGCCACCGCACGCCGCACCCGCACGGACGGGCGCGTCACGCCGCCTCCTGCGTCTTCAGCCCGACATAGACGCCGTTGACCACCCCCGCGAGCGCCAGCAGGTTCGCGTCGAAATCGGTCAGCGCGAAATTGGCGAGCACGTTCCACAGATAGACCCCGCCCAGCACGATCGTCCACGCGATCATCTGCAGCCGGTGTAGCTCGATCCGCTCCGCCCCGGCGATATCCGCCAGAAAGCCGCGGGACGGCGGCTCGGTACGGGTCATCGGCCCATCCACCACCCGCGCCGCGCCGGCCGTCGCGCCGGCGATGCCGAGCAGCACGAACGTCGCCGATCCGATCACGTCGAGATACTGGCCGGTCACCAGCCAGATGTAGACGAACCCGCCGATCGTCACCGCGAACCACCACGCCATCTGCACCCGCCCGAGACTGTAGCGCGCATAGCGGGACCGCCCGTCGCGCAGCAGCCCGGTCGATCGCGCCACCCCGGCCAGGCCGACGAGCAGCAGCGCGATGCCGATCCCGGCCAGCCAGCGGATCTCCGGATGGAACACGCGCAGCCCGATCGGGCGAGACATGCCGCCGTTGCGCGCCGGGGTTACCCGGATCGTAGCGGCCGGCAGCGTCTGGCCTTCCTCCGCGATCCCCAGCGTCACCGGCACGAGCCCCGCCTCGCTCTTCTGGCCGAGCAGCGCCCGCCAGTAGCCCGAGGCGTCCGTCGCGGCGCTGGCATCGGGCAGAAGCGTGAACGTCACCGTCTGCGGGCTCGATGTGCCGCGTACCGTCCGCACCGGCACGGGCGCGCGTTCGTCGTTGATGAACAGCGCCAGCCTGCGCTCCCCCACCCCGCGGGCAAGCGCGGCGGTCACCGCGCCAAGCCGCGTCTGCGCGGCGTTCAGCCGGGCGCGGGCGCGGGCACGCTGCTCGGCAAGTGCCTCGGCCGTGGGCGGCCGCACACCGTAACGGCTCTGCCAGACGGGGATCGGCGCCGGCGGCTGTTCGGCAACGCGCAGCGCCTCTCGGGCGGCGGCCAGTTCGGCCTGTGCCGCCCGCAGGCGGCCCTGCTGTGGCCCGAGGGCCGCGCCGCTCACCACGTTGTCGATGCTCAGGCAGATGCGGCCGCGCAGTTCCAGCTCGGCCGCGCCGATGTCCAGGATCCGCATCTGCTCCGCAGGCCCGCCGCGCTGTAGTGGCGGACAGGCGGCGCCGGCGGGCGGCGCCAGCCGCATCGCCATCGACCAGGCGAGCGCCGCGCATAGCAATGCCGCGCCCACCAGCCCAAGCCACGCGCTCGGGCGGGCGAGCAGGTCCGTCAGTCGCCCCATTCGATATTCCCCCATTGAATGTCGCTTATTCCGCAGCGACGGCAGTCGTCAGCCCGGCATCGCTCGTCGCCGCCTCGATCTCGGCGGCCTTCGCCTCGACCAGGCGGACGATATGCTCGATCATGCCCTCGTCCTGCACGACATGGTCGGTGATCCCGGAGAGGTAGACCATGTGACGGCCATTTCCGCCGCCGGTCAGCCCGATATCCGTCTCGCGCGCCTCGCCGGGCCCATTCACCACGCAGCCGAGGACCGACAGCGACATCGGCGTGCGGATATGCTGGAGCCGTTCCTCCAGTGCCTGCACGGTGCGGATCACGTCGAACCCCTGCCGCGCGCAGGACGGGCAGGAAACGACGCGCACGCCACGGTTGCGGATGCCGAGCGCCTTCAGGATCTCGAACCCGACGCGGACTTCCTCCTCCGGCTCGGCGGACAGGGACACGCGGATCGTGTCGCCGATCCCGGCCCACAGCAGGTTGCCCATGCCGATCGCGGATTTCACCGTGCCGCCGATCAGCCCGCCGGCCTCGGTGATGCCCAGGTGCAGCGGGCAATCGACCGCGTCGGCCAGCTGCATGTAGGCGGCGACGGCCAGAAACACGTCGGATGCCTTCACCGCCACCTTATATTGGTGGAAGTCGTGATCCTGCAGCAGCTTGATGTGATCCAGCGCGCTCTCCACCAGCGCCTCCGGGCAGGGCTCGGCGTATTTTTCCAGCAGGTGCTTTTCCAGGCTGCCGGCGTTCACGCCGATGCGGATCGCACAGCCATTCGCCTTGGCCGCGCGCACCACTTCGGCCACCCGGTCCGCCGAACCGATATTTCCGGGGTTGATCCGCAGGCACGCCGCCCCCGCATCCGCCGCCTCCAGCGCGCGCTTGTAGTGGAAGTGGATGTCCGCGACGATCGGCACGCGCGACGCGCGGACGATCTGCTTGAGCGCCGCGGTCGATTCCACATCCGGGCAGGAAACGCGGACGATATCCGCCCCGGCATCCTCGCAGCGGCGGATCTGATCGATCGTCGCGCGGGCATCATGGGTCGGCGTGTTCGTCATGGTCTGCACCGTCACCGGGGCATCCCCGCCCACCGCGACGTTGCCGACCATGATCTGGCGGGACTGGCGACGGGCAATGTCGCGCCACGGGCGAATGGACATGGGATTGTCGCTTCCGGTTGCTAGGCTCGTGCCTGCCTATAGGGTTTTCCGCCGCCAATGGTAAGGGCGTGGCGAACCCGCCTGCCCGGAGCCGTCCATGTCCGATGCCCCCTCCCCAGCCCGCTGGACCCTTGTCGTCCACGGTGGATCCGGCGCCTTTGCGCGTGGCCTGCTCAGCGAGGCGGAGGATGCCGG
>NZ_JAQGLK010000066.1 GCF_028292925.1 Sphingomonas bacterium | reverse complement strand
CCACATGTTGACCTGCCGCGGCCCATCCTGATGGTAGCCGGCGACGATCAGCTTGCCGCGCTCGGCCGTGAGCTCCCCCGCCAGATCGAGCGGCCACTGCTTGCCCACCGCCTCGATCACCCGCTCGCAGAATTTGCCGCCGGTCAGTTCCTTCACCCGCTCGATGATGAAGTGGTGATCGTGCATCGGGATCGTTTCGGCCGCGCCGAAGCGGCGGGCGACCTCCAGCGAATATTCCCGGCGCGAGATCGCGATCACCCGTGCGCCGGCATCGGTTGCCAGCCGGGTGAGCAGCGCGCCGAGGAAGCCGATGCCGACGATCGCCACCGTCTGCCCGGCGTGGATGTCGCTGCGGCGGAAGATGTTCATCGCGCAGCCCAGCGGCTCGCCGGGGAAGGGCTTGCCGGCCAGCGCGGGCGGGAGCGGGATGGCGGCCGAAGCATCCGCAATGTCATATTCGGCAAAGCTCTTGTGCGATGCATTCGCCACCCGATCGCCGACGGACAGCCCCTCCACGCCTTCGCCCAGCGCGTCGATCACGCCCCAGCCTTCGTGGCCGAGCGCACCGGCCTCCAGCGGGAACTGCATCCATTCGGGGCCCGCCCAGGGGCCGAGGTTCGATGCGCATATTCCGCATCCCTCGAGCCGGATGCGGACCTGTCCGGGGCCGGGCGCGGGCCGCGCCACCTGGGCGACGTGCGCCTCGCCGGGTGCGGCCACCACCGCCGCGCGCATCAGCCCGTCTTCCGCCACCACCGCCTCCATGTCCCGATCCGAACGCATCATCATCGAAGCCGCCGCATCCTGCCAAGTCGCTGCCGCGTCAATGGCTTGTCGGCGCTTCGCATCGTGGTTGCGCCACCGCAACGGCGGCCGTGCAGGGGATCGCGGAACCTGCTAGAGGCCCGGCACCATGTCCAAGTACACGATCGACACCGCCACCAGCCGCGCCACGCCGACCCCCGCGCCGATGAAGCGCGTCACCGCGCCCGCCGTCCGCGCCCGCAAGGGCGGCGATCCGCTGGTGATGCTGACCGCCTATGACGTGCGGATGGCGCAGCTGCTCGATCCGCATTGCGACATGCTGCTCGTCGGCGACAGCCTGGGGCAGGTTGTGTACGGCCTGCCCTCGACCGTCCCGGTGACGCTGGAGATGATGGCCGCGCACGGCGCCGCGGTGGTTCGCGGCAGCTGGCACGCGATGGTCGTCATCGACATGCCGTTCGGCAGCTACGAGGCGAGCCCCGCCGATGCCTTCGCCAGCGCCGCAAGGTTGCTGAAGGAGACCGGCGCGGCGGCGGTGAAGCTGGAGGGCGGGGAGGCGATGGCCGAGACGATCGCCTTCCTGTCGAAGCGCGGCATCCCGGTGATGGCGCATATCGGCCTTACCCCGCAGGCGGTGAACCAGCTTGGTGGTTATGGCGCGCGTGGCCGCGGCGAGGCGGAGGCGGCGCGAATCCTTGCCGATGCCCGTGCCGTTGGCGATGCCGGTTGCTTCGCGATGGTCGTGGAGGGGGTGGTCGAGCCGGTCGCGGCGGCGGTTACGGAGGCGGTGGGCTGCCCGACTATCGGCATCGGCGCGTCCCCGCGCTGCGACGGGCAGGTGCTGGTATCGGAGGATATGCTGGGCATGTTCGATCGCGTGCCGCGCTTCGTCCAGCGGTACGAGGAGCTGGCCGGGCGGATCTCCGCCGCGGCCGAGCGATTCGCCGGAGAGGTTCGCACGCGAACATTCCCCTCGGCCGAACAGATATATCAGGGCTGATAGCGATCAGCTTTCGTTCAGGACGCCGCGCGGCTAAAGGTTCCCGGGCGACTGCCCCCATGGAGACGATGTTTGGCCCTCACCCCGCAGAATAACGATGCCTTCTTCCGCGAAGTGGACGATGAGCTGCGGCGCGATCAGCTGACGAGCTTCGGCATGCGCTACGGCCGCATCGTGCTGATCGCCGCGGCGCTGGCGCTCGCCGCGCTCGGCGGATTCCTTTATTGGCAGCATCATCGCGCCCAGCAGGCAGGGCTGGACAGCGAGGCGCTGAGCGGCGCGCTCGCCGATCTGGGGCAGGGCAAGGCCGGGCCGGCCAAGGCCAAGCTCGATCAGCTCGCCCAGTCGCCGCGCGACGTGTACCGGGCCTCGGCGCGGCTGACCGCGGCGGCGGCGGCAGCGGAGCGCAACGACATCAAGGCGGCGGTGGCACAGTTCGCCGCGGTGGCCGCCGACGGCGATGTGCCGGCGCCGTTCCGCGATCTGGCGCTGATCCGCCAGACCGCGCTGGAATTCGATACGCTGCCCCCGGCGCAAGTGATCGCGCGGCTGACGCCGCTTGCCGTTGCCGGCAATCCGTGGTTCGGCAGCGCCGGCGAAATGGTCGCCGTATCGCACCTCAAGTTGAACCAGCCCAAGCTGGCCGCCCCCATCTTCGCCGCCATCGCCCGCGACGAGACCGCGCCGGAAACGTTGCGGTCACGCTCCGCCCGGATCGCCGCCGTGCTCGGCATCGATACCGTCGTGCAGCGCCCGGCCGCTGGAAAGGAATAAACCGACATGAAGCGGATTGTGGTTACGCTGGCCTTGGCCGCGTCGCTGTCCGGCTGCGGCATTTTCCGCGGCAGCGACAAGCCGAAGACGGCGGTACTGGGGGAGCGGATCGCCGTTCTCACGGCCGAAAGCGGGGCCGAGGTCGACCCGGCCAGCGCCGACCTGAGCGTCAGCCTGCCCCCCTCGCAGGTCAACACCGAATGGGCCCAGCCCGGCGGCAATGCGGCCAAGTCGATGGGCAACCCCTCGCTCGCGCCGTCGCTCGCCCGCGCCTGGCAGGTGAAGATCGAGGGGAGCACGCCGCAGGCGCGGCTCGCCTCCGGCCCGGTGGTGGCGGACGGGCGCGTCTATGCGATCGACATCAAGGCGGTCGTCCACGCCTTCAGCGCGGTGAATGGCGGCAAGGCCTGGTCGACCCCGCTCGGTGCGGACAGCAAGGCGCAATCCTCGCTGTTCGGCGGCGGCGTCAGCTTCGATGGAGGCAAGATCTACGCGACGACCGGCACCGGCGACGCCGCTGCGCTGGATGCGACGACGGGCGCCGTGCTGTGGAAGAAGCACCCCGGCGGGCCGCTGCGCGGGGCGCCGACGATCAGCAACGGCCACGTCTATGTCGTCAGCCAGGACAACCAGCTGTTCGCGCTCAACCAGGAAACGGGTGCGACCGTCTGGAACGAGGCGGCGACGCTGGAGAATTCCGGCGTGTTCGGCGTGGCCGCGCCCGCGGCGGCGCAGGGCACGGTGGTCGCGGGCTTCTCCTCGGGGGAGCTGAACGCCTATCGCTACGAAAACGGCCGCGTCGTCTGGCAGGATGCCCTGTCGCGGACGAGCATCTCCACTGCCGTCGCCTCCCTGTCCGACATCGACGCCAACCCGGTGATCGACAGCGGCAAGGTCTATTCGGTCGGGCAGGGCGGCCGCATGGTCGCGCTCGAACTCGTCACCGGGCAGCGGATCTGGGAACTCAACGTTGCCGGTATCTCCACGCCGTGGGTGGCGGGCGACTGGCTGTTTGTCGTCACCGACGATGGCCGGCTGATGTGCATCGTGCGCGCCAGCGGCAAGATCCGCTGGCTCACGCAGTTGCCGCGCTGGCGCAAGGAAAAGACCAAGAAGGGCCCGATCAACTGGGTCGGCCCGATCCTGGCGGGCGATCGTCTGCTGCTGCTCAATTCGCGTGGCAAGCTGGTCAACGTCTCGGTTGCGGACGGCGCCGTGGGCGAAGAGATCGATCTCGGCGAAAGCGTGTTCCTGCAGCCGGCAGTTGCCGGCAACACGCTCTACATTCTGGACAACAAGGGCCGGCTCAGCGCCTGGCGCTAATCATCAAGGGTAAGCCATGGCGAGAATGCCAGTTGTCGCCATCGTCGGGCGCCCGAACGTCGGGAAATCGACGCTCTTCAACCGCCTCGTCGGCAAGAAGCTCGCGCTGGTCGACGACCGGCCCGGCGTGACGCGGGACCGGCGGGAGGGGGATGCGACGCTGATCGGGCTCAACTTCCGCCTGATCGACACCGCCGGGTTCGAGGATGAGGATCCCGATTCGCTGCCGGGGCGGATGCGGGCGCAGACGCAGGCCGCCGTGCGCGAGGCGGATGCGGCGCTGTTCCTGATCGACGCCCGTGTCGGCGTAGTGCCGCTGGACGAGGAAATCGCCCGCTGGCTGCGGAGCGAGGATACCCCCGTTATCCTGATCGCCAACAAGGCCGAGGGCCGCGCCGGCGAGGCGGGCGTCAACGAGGCGTTCGCCCTCGGCTTCCGGGAGCCGCTGCCGTTCAGCGCCGAGCATGGCGAGGGCCTGGCCGACCTGTTCGATGCGCTGCTGCCGCTGCTGGAGCCAGACGGCCCGCCCGAGGAAAGCGATTCGGCCGAGGAGGACGAAGACGCGCCGGATGGTCCGTTGAAGCTGGCGATCGTCGGGCGCCCGAATGCGGGCAAGTCGACCCTGGTCAACCGGCTCCTCGGCGAGGAGCGGATGATCACCGGCCCGGAGGCGGGGATCACCCGCGACTCGATCGCGATCGAATGGGAGTGGGAAGGCCGCCCGGTGCGGCTGATCGACACCGCCGGGCTGCGCCGCAAGGCCAAGGTGGAGGACAAGCTGGAACGGCTGTCGGCGGCCGACACCATGCACGCGATCGACTTTGCCGAAGTCGTCGTGCTGCTGCTGGATGCGACGCGCGGGCTGGAGGCGCAGGATCTGCGCATCGCCGATCAGGTGCTGCAGGAAGGCCGCGCGCTGATCGTCGCACTCAACAAGTGGGACGTGGCGGAAAACCCGCCATCCTTGTTCCAGGGCGTGCGCTTCGCGCTCGACGAGGGGCTGGCGCAGGTCAAGGGGCTGCCGTTGCTGACCGTTTCCGGCGCGACCGGACGCGGGCTGGACCAGTTGATCGGCGCCGCGTTCGAAACGCGCGACGCCTGGTCGCGCCGCGTGTCCACCGGGCAGCTCAACCGCTGGTTCGAGGGGGCCGTGGAGAAGAACCCGCCGCCCGCGCCAGGCGGCCGCCGCATCAAGCTGCGCTATCTTACCCAGGCGAAGACCCGCCCGCCCGGCTTCGTGCTGTTCGGCACCCGCGTCGATCAGCTGCCGGAGAGCTACAAGCGGTATATCGTCAACGGTATCCGCCGCGATCTGGGCTTCGGCGCCGTGCCGGTACGGCTGACGGTGCGGGCGCCGCGCAACCCGTTCGATCGGTGACGGCGCCCGATCGGTGACGGCGCCGGCCGAGCTGCTGATCGATGCGCGCGGCCTGCGGTGCCCGTGGCCGGTGCTGCGGCTGGCCCGCGCGGCGCGCGAGCAGCCATCCGGCGCGCGGATCCGCCTGATCGCCGACGATCCGGCGGCACCGGGGGAAGTCGCCGCGCTTGCGGCCGAACGCGGATGGCATGTCGAACCCGGCGAAGACGCCGAAACGGAAACGATAATCCTCATACCCTGATCCGGGGCGTCAACCCGGTGTTTACCGTGCCGGGCTACCAAGGCGCCAAGACGGGGCTGGCTATGGCACCGGCGCCAAGGAACCCGACGCTGTGCCCAATCCTACCGCCGCCTTCGTCGATCTGGCCACGCTTTCCCAGGCACGGGAAGAACTGGGCGCGGGCTTCGTCCGCATGCTCGGCTATTTCCGGGACGATGGCTGGCGCTCGCTTCTCGCCATCGAGGAGGCGATGCGTGCCGGCAATGCCGCCTCGCTCATCAGGCCCGCGCACACGCTGAAGGGCGAGGCGCTCCAGTTCGGCGCGCGCCCCCTGGCCGAGCTGGCCGAATATATCGAGGAGACCGCCCGCCGCTGCGTCGAGGATCATGAGGCCCCGAACGCGCTGGTGGGCGACATCGTCCGCCTGCGGCCGCTGTTCGAGGCGACGCTGGCCCTGTTCGATCGCGAGGCAAGCATGCTCAGCCGGCGGCAGGGCTTCGGCCGCCGGATGCCGATCGTACCGGGTTACGGCCAGCGTTGAGGGCTCAGCTCTCCTCGACCGGCCGGGACTGGAGCTGGATGTAGTTTTCGATCCCCATCAGCCGGATCATGTCGAACTGCCGCTCGAGCATGTCGACATGCTCTTCCTCGTTGCGCAGGATATCGGCGAAGAGATCGCGGCTGACATAATCGCGCACCGCTTCGGATTCGGCGATGCCGTCGCGCAGCACCGGGATCGCCTCATTCTCCAGCGCGAGATCGGCGCGGAGGACCTCCTCCACCGACTCGCCGATCTTGAGGCGGCCGAGCATCTGGAAATTGGGCAGGCCATCCAGGAACAGGATGCGTTCCGCGAGCCGATCGGCATGCTTCATCTCGTCGATCGACTCGCCATATTCGAACTTGGCCAGCCGGGCGACGCCCCAGTGATCGAGCATCCGGTAGTGCAGGAAATACTGGTTGATCGCGGTCAGCTCGTTCTTGAGCGCGACGTTGAGCAGATCGATGATGCGCGCATCGCCCTTCATGGGGAGCCTCCAAGGATGATTGGCCATCAGCCTTAGAGCAGCGCGGGGCGGCGGGAAACACCTTGCGGGCAGGCGGCGTGCGAGAAGCCTGTCGGACGAGCATCGCCCCCGGCCGCGGGAGGGCCGGGGCTTGGCACCGACCGCCGGAGCGAGGCCGATGAGCAGGATCTGAGCGGCGACCCCCGTGAAGAGGTTCGCCGGGGGCGGACGCGTTCCGATGAGCTATCGAAGCTCCTGCGGCGCAGCCGGCACGATCCCCGGCCGCGGGCCCGTCACGCAGGCGTTGCAGCCGCCGGGGGCGACGCCGCGGAACCCGCAAACACCCGGGCAAAGATCGTATCGACGTGGCGCAGATGATAACCGAGATCGAAGCGTTCCTCGAGATCGGCATCGGTCAGCCGGGCGCTCACCTCGGGATCGGCTTTCAGCAGTTCGAGCAGCGACAGCGCGCCATCCGATTCCCACACCTTCATGGCGTTGCGCTGCACCAGCCGGTACGCATCCTCGCGGCTGACCCCAGCCTGGGTCAGCGCCAGCAGCACGCGCTGCGAGTGGACGAGGCCGCCCATGCGATCCAGATTCTTCTGCATCCGCTCGGGATAGACGACCAGATTGTCCATGACGCCGGCGAGCCGGGCGAGTGCGAAGTCGAGCGTGATCGTCGCGTCCGGGCCGATATAGCGTTCGACCGAGGAGTGGCTGATATCCCGCTCATGCCACAGCGCCACGTTCTCCATCGCCGGGGTGACGTAGCCGCGGACCATCCGGGCAAGCCCGGTCAGATTTTCGGTCAGCACCGGGTTGCGCTTGTGCGGCATCGCCGACGAACCCTTCTGGCCCGGCGAGAAATATTCCTCCGCCTCCAGCACCTCGGTACGCTGGAGGTGGCGGACCTCCGTCGCCAGCCGCTCGATCGAGGAAGCGATCACGCCGAGGGTGGCGAAATACATGGCGTGGCGATCGCGCGGGATCACCTGCGTCGATACCGGCTCGACGCTGAGCCCCATCTTGCTTGCGACGTGCGCCTCGACGCGCGGATCGATGTTGGCGAAGGTGCCGACCGCGCCGGAGATCGCACAGGTGGCGATGTCGGCCCGCGCCGCGACGAGGCGGGCGCGGTTGCGATCGAATTCGGCATAGGCCTGGGCCAGCTTCAGCCCGAACGTCACCGGCTCGGCATGGATGCCGTGGCTGCGGCCGATCGTCGGCGTCATCCGGTGTTCGTGGGCGCGCCGCTCGAGAATTTCCAGCAGCCGGTCGAGGTCGGCGATCAGCAGGTCGGTCGCGCGGGCGAGCTGGACGTTCAGGCAGGTGTCGAGCACGTCGGAACTGGTCATGCCCTGGTGCATGAAGCGCGCCTCGTCGCCGACATTCTCCGCCACCCACGTCAGGAACGCGATCACGTCGTGCTTGGTCACCGCCTCGATCGCGTCGATCGCGGCGACGTCGATCACCGGGTTCGTCGCCCACCACGCCCACAGCGCCTGCGCCGCCTCGCGCGGGACGACGCCCAGTTCGGCAAGCGCGTCGGTGGCGTGCGCCTCGATTTCGAACCAGATGCGGAACTTGGTCTCGGGTGCCCAGAGAGCGACCATTTCGGGCCGCGAATAGCGGGAAATCATGGTGTTTCCTGTCGGATTGATCGGCCCGGCGGTTAGCAGAGCATCTCGCCGCCTTCAATCGAGGCCACGCGCCGGCTGCGTCCGGTGAGGGAAACCTTGCCGGGACGGAGCGTTAACCCTTTCAAAGCCGGGCCATTCCGGCGACAAAGGAGACGAGCCATGAAGACATCTTTGATCCTGGCCGGTGCGGCGCTGCTGGCTACCGGCGGCGTGGCGACGGCGCAATTGGCGGGCGGCGCGGCTGGTGCCGGGCTTGGCGGCGGAGTCGGCGGCGGCGCGGGCGGCATGAGCGGTTCGCTGGGCGCGGGCGCGGGTGCATCTGGATCGACCCTCGGCGGGTCGACTGGCTCGACCCTCGGCGGGTCGACGGGCGCGACCGTCGGCGGCTCGACCGTCGGCGGGTCGACTGGCTCCACCGTCGGTAGCTCGACCCGATCCAGTGTCGGCGGCTCCGGCACGAGCGTCGGCACGACGTCGCGCACGCGCGGTTCGGCGACGACCGGCGCCGGCACGACAGGCTCCCAGGGGTCTATGGGCCGCCCCAACGGCTCGGTAACGTCGTCCGGCGTGGCGACGGGGCTGAGCGGCGGGGCCGATGCGTCCACAGCCGCCGGCCGGCCATCGTCCACCACCCAGGCGCCGCTCGCGACGGGATCGGATGCGCTCCAGCCCGACGCGCCGGCCAGCGGCAAGCGGGCGCCGCGAACGGGCGGATCGACGCCGAACTGACCAAGCCCGAGCCTGGGGCTGCTTTCCTAGAGCAGCCCCAGCGCGCGCAGGCTGCTATGCCCCTGCGCGCCGACGATGAGGTGATCGTGGACGGCGATGCCGAAATGGCGCCCGGCCTCGGCCATCTCGCGGGTGAGCGCGATATCCTGCTTGCTCGGCCTGGGATCGCCGCTCGGATGGTTGTGGACGAGGATGATCGCCGCGGAGCCGAGATCCATCGCCCGCCGGATCACTTCGCGCACATATACCGCCGCCTGATCGATCGACCCTTCGGAGACCAGTTCGTCGCGGATCAGCATGTTGCCGCTGTTGAGGTGGAGCACCCGCACGCGCTCGATCGTGCGGTGCGCCATGTCCGCGCGCAGATAATCGAGCAGCGCCTGCGAGCTGGACAGCACGGGCGCGGTCACGACCTTGCTGCGCAGCAGCCTCAGCGCCGCCGCTTCTGCGATCTTGATCGCGGCAACCGCGCCCTCGCTCAATCCACCGGCGCGCGACAGCGCCTCCGTATCGGCCGACAGCAATGCGCCGAAGCTGCCGAACTCGGCCAGTAGGCGGCGGGCGAGCGGCTTGGTATCCCGGCGCGGAATCGCGAGCGCGAGAAGATATTCGACGAGTTCGTGATCGAGCAGCGCATCGGGCCCGCCTTCGGCCAGGCGCTTGCGCAGGCGCGCGCGATGGCCGCTCGCATCGGTGCCGGGATCGTTCATCTTTCCGACGATAGAGTGTCCGCAATCGGAATTGAACCGGCGTGTAGCGGACGGCGATGGCGCGCCGCAGGCTGTTGCGGCGGTACGATCCGGCCCCTAGGCTGATCGGGATGGAGGAAGGCGAGGTGCGGCCACGAAGGGGGCGGATCGTGGCGGCAGCGGCTGGCGCCCTGCTGCTGTTCGCGCTCATCCTGGTGTGGAGCCAACGCGAGCCGATCGCGCGTGACTATGTCGATCGCGCGCTTGCCGCCCGCGGCGTCCGCGGCAGCTACCGAATCGTCGATCTGGGGGTGACCCACCAGCGGCTGGAGGATGTCGTCCTGGGTGACCCGGCGGCGCCGGACCTGACCGCAGCCGCCGTGGAAATCGACCTGGCGATCGGTGCCGGATTGCCGACGCTGCGATCGATCACCGCGCGCGGGGTGCGGCTCCGCGGGCGGCTGGTGGAGGGCAAGCTTTCGCTCGGCGCGGTGGATCGCTTGCTGCCCGCGCCGTCGGGTGCGCCGTTCGCGCTTCCCGACGTTCATGTCGATCTCGCGGATGCGCGGATGCGGCTGGATACGCCGTGGGGCGTCGTGGGGCTGGCGCTGGCCGGGCGCGGCAACCTGTCCGACGGATTTACCGGCACCCTCGCCGCGATCAGCCGCAGCATCGATCTTGGCGGGTGCCGGGCAGCGGCGGCGACGGCGTGGCTCCACGTCGCCATCACGGAGCGGCGGCCCGCGCTGGACGGGCCGGTTCGGGCGCAGCGGCTGGACTGCGGCGCCGCGACGGCAACCGATCTCAACGTCGCGATCGATGCCGTCGGCAGCGCGGCGATCGATCGGTGGCAGGGGGCAGCCGCGCTGCGCATCGCGAGGATGCAGCAGGGATTGCGGGCGGTGCACGACGTTTCCGGCCAAGTCGGCTTCACCCAGGGGCCGTCGGGGGCGGCCGGCGATCTCGCGCTCACCGCCGGCGCCGTCCGGGCGGCACCGGTCGATCGTGGACGCCTGGCGCTCGCCGGGCGGTGGCGGATCGATCGGCTGATGCGGTTTGCCGGCGAGGTTCGGCTGGCGGATGCCGCCCTCTCCCCGGAAATGCTCCGCAACGCCCTCCCGGCGGTGGCCGCGGCGGATGCTACGCCCGTCGGGCCGCTGTGGCGCGCGGCGCATGCGGCATTGCTGGCCGGCGGGAGCGGGGCAGATGTGACCGCGCAGCTGCTGATCGTTTCCGGCGACGGCGGCGGCGGGGCACGGATCACCGGCGCGGCCGGCCGAACCGCGAGTGGCGGGGCGCTCTCGCTCGGATCGGGGGCGTTCACCTATTACTGGCCGACGGGCAAGATGCGGCTGCATGGCGATCTCGCCCTCGGTGGTGGCGGGGTGCCGGCGGCGCGCGTCCGGCTGCGCCAGGATCGGGCGGGCGGGCGCGTGTCCGGCGAGGCGATCGTCGCGCCCTATGCGGCGGGCGGCGCGCGGCTGGCGCTGGCGCCGGTCCGCTTCGCGCCGGGGCCACGCGGCATCACCCGATTCGAGACGATGGTAACCGTGGACGGGCCCGTCGCCGGGGGGCGTGTAGATGGCCTGCGCCTGCCGGTGCGGGGATGGGCGGGCCGCGGCGGCTTCGCGGTCGGCGAAGGATGTGTTCCGCTCACCTTCACCCGGCTCGATCTGGCCGGGCTGAGGCTCGGCGCGACGCGGCTGCCGCTCTGCCCCAGCGAAGGTGCGCTGGTGGCGAGCATGGGCGGGCGCCTGCGTGGCGGCGCGACGATCGCGCGGCCGCGGCTGAGCGGCCGGATCGGCGTATCCCCGGCGACGATTGCGGCGGAGCGGATCGCCGTCACGCTGGGCGAGCCGGGCTTCACCGCCGCCGACGTGGCGGTGCGTATCGGCGAGGGGGAGGGCGTCACCCGGCTAGATCTGCCGGACCTGCGGGGGCGCGCCGCGGCTGGCGGCATCGGCGGTACGTTTGCGGGAACGAGCGGCAATATCGGGAGCGTGCCGCTGCTGCTGTCCGACGGGCGCGGCGGCTGGCAGCTGGCTTCCGGCGTGCTGACGCTCGGCGGGCATGTCAGGGTGGCGGATCGTGCCGCTTCCGCGCGCTTCCGCCCGCTTGAATCGGACGATGTCCGGCTGCGCCTGGAGGGCGGGCGGATCGCCGCATCCGGTCGCCTGGTCGAACCGGGGACGCGCAGTACCGTCAGCGACGTGACGATCGCGCACGACCTGTCGACCGGCACCGGCAATGCCCGCCTCGACGTGCCGGGCATCCTGTTCAGCGAGGCGCTGCAGCCGGAGGCGCTGACGCCGCTGACGCTGGGGGTGATCGCCAACGTCCGCGGGCTGGTTTCGGGGCGGGGCGATATCCGCTGGACGCCGGAGGGCGCGACCAGCGATGGCGATTTCCGCACCGACGCGCTGGCGCTGGCGGCGGCGTTCGGGCCGGTGACCGGACTGAAGGGAAGCATCCACTTCTCCGATCTGCTGGCGCTCGCCACCCCTCCGGGGCAGGTGGTGACTCTGGCCGAGGTCAATCCCGGCGTGGCGGTGACGAACGGCGTCGTCCGCTACCAGCTGCTGCCCGGCCAGCAGGTGCGGGTGGAAGGCGGGCGCTGGCCTTTCTCCGGCGGCGAAATGCTGCTCGACCCGACGCTGCTCGATTTCGGACGGCCTAGCGACCGGGCGATGACCTTCCGCATCGTCGGCATGGATGCGGCGGCGTTCGTCCAGCAGTTCGAGTTGAAGAACATCGCGCTCACCGGCACGTTCGATGGCGTGCTGCCGATGGTGTTCGATGCCCGCGGCGGACGGATCGTCGGGGGGCGGCTGGCCGTGCGGCGCGGCGGCGGCACGCTCGCTTATGTCGGCGAGGTCAGCAATGCCAATCTCGGCATGTTCGCCAAGCTGGCCTTCGATGCGCTGAAATCGATGCGCTACGATGCGCTGGCTGTGGAACTGGATGGCGCGCTGGACGGGGAGCTGATCAGCCGCGTGCTCTTCAACGGGACGAACGAGACGCCGAAGGAAGGGCGCGGCGGGCTGCTCGCCCAGTTCACCGGCTTGCCGTTCCGGTTCAACATCACGATCCGCGCGCCATTCCGCGGGCTGCTCAATTCCGCCCAGTCGTTCAACGATCCGCGCGCGCTGATCGGGCAGGCGCTTCCCCGCGCGGCCGCAGCCCCGACCATTACCGTTCAGACTAAGGAAAGCGAGACCGTGCCATGAGTGCAACGACATTGACGATGGAGACGGGCGGTGCGAGATTTCGCATTGCTACCGCCGGAGCGATGGCGGTCGTATCGACTGTGCTGGGCGGGTGCATCCAGGTGACCGCGCCGGAAAAGCCGATCGAGATCAACCTGAACGTCACCATCCGGCAAGAGGTGGTCGTATCGCTTCGGGACGACGTGAAGAATCTGGACAAGCAGTTTCCGGGAGTTTTCTGATGATGCGGCGGGCGAAGATCTGGATCGGGTTCGGCATCGCGCTCGCGGTGCTGGGCGGCGGCGTCGCGGTCGCGCAGTCCGAGGATGCGGTGGTGGCCGCCGCACGATCGGCCGGCATCGTCGGCGAGCAGGGCGATGGCTATCTCGGCTTCGCCAAGACCCCGCCGGCCGACGTCAAGGCGGCGGTGGACGCGACCAACATCAAGCGCCGCGCCATCTATACCGAGATCGCCGCCAAGCCCGGATCCGTCGCGACCGTGCAGGAAGTGGCCGCCGCGCGCGGCTGTGAGCAGCTGGCCAACCGCGTCGGCCCCGGCGAACCCTATCGCCTGAGCGCCAACGGCGCATGGCAGGTACGCGGCCAGGGGGCGATCGCCTTGCCGGCGATCTGCGGCTGATACCGCCAGCCCCGGCGCCGCGCCGGGGCCCGCGCGTTGCCAATCCCTGCCCCTCCGGTTACGCCTGCGGCCGAAAAGCGGCGGAGAGGCAGGCATGGACATCGACAAGCTGGTCGCGATCGACGTGCACGTCCACGCCGAGGTTTCGTGCCACCAGCCCGAAGACCCGATCATGGGCAAGTATCTCGACGCCGCCACCACCTACTTCAAGGCGGATCGCCAGCGCCCGACCATCCCCGAGACGATCGCCTTGTACCGCGAACTGAACATGGCCTTCGTCATGTTCACCGTCGACATGGAGGCGGGCACCGGCATCAAGCGCATCTCCAACGAGGAGATCGCCGATCTCGCCCGCGCCAACAGCGATGTGATGATCCCCTTCGCCTCGATCGATCCGCACAAGGGCAAGCGCGGCGCCATCGAGGCGCGGCGGATGATCGAGGAATACGGCGTAAAGGGCTTCAAGTTTCACGGGCCGATGCAGAATTTCGATGCCCGCGACCGGATGGCCTATCCGCTGTACGAGGTAATCGCCGAGTACCGCTCGATCGCCCTGTTCCACACCGGCCATTCGGGGATGGGCACGGGCATGCCCGGCGGAGGCGGCATCCGGCTGAAATATGGGCAGCCGATGCTGATCGACGACGTTGCGGTCGACTTTCCCGAAATGCGGATCATCCTGGCGCATCCCGGCTGGCCGTGGACCGACGAATCGCTGTCGATGGCGCTCCACAAGGAGAACGTGTTCGTCGATCTGTCGGGATGGTCGCCCCGCTATTTCCCGAAGCAGGTGATCCAGTATGCGAACACCCAGCTGAAGCACAAAATGCTCTTCGGATCCGATTTTCCCCTGATCCGCCCCGACAAGTGGATCGCGGCGGCGCGCGAGGTGGGCTTTCGCGAGGAAGTGCTGCCGCTGATCCTGAAGGACAATGCGGCAAAGCTGCTCGGACTGGGCGGTGCGCGGGCGTGACTTGCTGCGGTGCAGCATGGTTGACTTGGGCCGGGCCGCTACCTAAAGGGAGCGCGCCTTGGCGGGATCGCTCGCCGGCATGGCCGCGCGCTCCGAAGGGGAGGACACGGCCGTGACGGAGAACGACCCGAGGCAGGACCCACTCGGCGCGGAAGACGCGCGGTTGCGGTCGCTCGACGAGCGACTGCGCACGGCTCACGAGGCCGAGCAGGTCAGGACCGGTACGGCGCAGCGCAAACCCGACAAGGGATATTCCCAGGGTAATCGCGTGCTGGCGGAACTGATCGCGGGCACTGCCGGCGGTGCGTTGATCGGCTGGCTGCTTGACCGCTGGCTGGGAACGTCGCCCTGGCTCCTGATGTTGCTTCTGTTCCTGGGGATAGGGGTGGCGTTCAGGAATATCATTCGGATTTCGAGCGAGCGCCCGGAGTAATTTTCCGGACGCTTTTTCGCGTAAACGGGGTGAAGCGAACGTGGCTGCCGAAGAAGGCAAGATCGATCCCATGCACCAGTTCCTGGTGGAGCCCCTGTTCGGGCGCCACCTGGTGCTGGGCGGCTATGACATCTCGTTCACAAACTCGGCGCTGTTCATGGTGCTGACGCTGGGGGCGCTGTGGCTGTTCATGCTGGGCGGCATGCGTCGCGAGCTGGTGCCCGGCCGCTGGCAGGCCGCCGTAGAGGGCTTTACCGGCTTCATCGGCGACATGCTGCACGCGAACATCGGGCCGGAGGGGCGCAAGTTCACGCCCTACGTCTTCTCGCTGTTCATGTTCATCCTGATCGCGAACCTGATGGGTATGCTGCCCGTCGGCGTGATCCCCGGGCTGCACGCCTTCACGGTCACCAGCCACATCACGGTGACCGGGCTGCTGGCGATCCTCAGCTTCGGCATCGTGCTGATCGTCGGCTTTTCGCGCCACGGCTTCCACTTCTTCTCGCTGTTCGTGCCGCACGGCACGCCGGTGGTGATGATTCCCCTGATGTTCGTGATCGAGCTGCTGTCGTTCCTCGTCCGCCCGTTCAGCCTGGGGCTGCGGCTGTTCGTGGCAATGACGGCGGGGCACATCCTGCTGAAGGTGCTGGCGGGGTTCGTGGTCAACGGGCTGAATGCCGGCCCGGGCATCGCCGCGATCGTCAGCATCCCGAGCTTCATCCTGATGATCGGCATCACCCTGCTCGAGCTGCTGGTGTGCGCCATCCAGGCCTACGTTTTCGCTCTCCTGACGTCGCTGTATCTGAACGACGCCGTCAACCTGCACTGACCTTTCCACATCCGTAATCAAGCAAGGGAGTTATCTACATGGACGCAGAAGCCGCAAAGCTGTTCGGCGCTGGCCTGGCTGCCATCGGTCTCGGTCTCGCCGCCCTCGGCGTGGGCAACGTGTTCGGTCAGTTCCTGTCCGCCGCGCTGCGTAACCCGTCGGCTGCCGACAGCCAGCAGGGTCGCCTGTTCATCGGTTTCGCTGCGGCGGAACTGCTGGGCCTGCTGGCCTTCGTGATCGCGATGATCCTGCTGTTCGTCGCCTAACCACTGCTTTCTGCCCGGCCGCGTCCATCGATGCGGCCGGGACACAGGATTTTTCATGCCTCAGATCGCCCAGCTCGCCGCGACCTACGCTTCGCAATTCTTCTGGCTCGCGATCGTCTTCGGGCTGATCTACTTCGGGATCGGCCGGGCGATGCTGCCCAAGATCGAGGCGACCGTCGACGCCCGCGACCGCAGGATCGCAGACGATCTCGCCGCCGCGCAGCGTGCCCGCGCCACCGCCGATGCCACGGAAGAGGCGTATCGCGCCCGCATGGCCGACGCACGCGCCGAAGCCGCCAAGGCGACCCAGGCCGCCAAGGCGGACGCCGCCGAGGCGACGGCCGCACGCACCCGCGCCGTGGACGCCGAACTGGCGGTCCGCGCCGAGGAAGCCGAGGCCCGGTTGAACGTGGCGCGAACGCAGGCGCTTGCCGGCATCGAGGACGTCGCCGCCGAAGCCGCCCAGGATATCGTCGCCCGCATTTCGGGCATCACCGTCGATCGCGCCGAGGCCGCCAGCGCGGTCCGCACCGCGATCGCCGCCGCCTGATCGCCGGACCACCAGGAGTTATTCGATGACCGCCGCGGGCTCCGCCACCGTCGCCCACAATCTGGCCGACGCCGACAAGCTGATCGACATGGACGCCACCCAGGCGGTCGTGGCGCATGGCGAGCCGGTGCATGCCGATCCGACTGCGCTGGGCCTGAATGGCACCGCCTGGGTATCGCTGGCGATGATCGCGGTGATCCTGCTCATGCTGTGGAAGAAGGTGCCGTCATCGATCGGCGCCATGCTCGACAAGCGCATCGCCACGATTCGCGAACAGCTCGATGCGGCGGGCAAGCTTCGGGCCGAGGCCGAGGCGCTGAAGGCGGAATATGAGGCGCGCTCCGCCGCGGCTGCCGGCGAGGCGGATGCGATCCGTGCCGGCGCGCGCGAAGAGGCGGACGCCATCCTCGCCCGCGCACGTGCGGACGCCGCCGATCTGGTCGACCGTCGGGGCCGCATGGCCGAGGACAAGATCGCGGCGGCCGAGCGTGCGGCCATCGCCGAGGTCCGCGCCAGAGCGGCCAGTGCTGCCGCTGCCGCTGCCGCACAGCTGATCGCGCGCCACCACGATGCCGGTGCGGACAAGGCGCTGATCGACACGACCATTTCAGGTCTCGGCAGCGCCCGCCTGAACTGACCGATCGGCAGGAATCGCGGATCGGCGCCCCGCGAAGGTGGCGCCGGCGCGCTGCGACTCCTAAATCGGGGTCGTGAACGAGACGACCACCCCCGACCGCTTCAACGAGGAACGCGCCGCCTACACGGTGCGCGGATCCGACGTTCCCGATATCGATGCCGGCGTTGCGGCGATCCGCAACGTGCTGGCGACGCTGCCATCCCGCCCGGGCGTGTACCGGATGCAGGATGCGCGGGGCGAGGTGCTCTACGTCGGCAAGGCGAAGGCGCTGAAGGCGCGGGTGACGAACTACACCCAGGTTGCGCGCCTGCCGCGGCGCCTGTCGCGCATGGTGGCGCAGACCCGGTCGATGACGATCGTCACGACGAATACCGAGGCGGAGGCGCTGCTGCTCGAGGCGCAGCTGATCAAGCGATACCGCCCGCCCTACAACGTGCTGCTGCGCGACGATAAAAGCTTTCCGTTCATCCTGCTGCGCACGGATCAGGCGTTTCCCCGCGTCCAGCTCCATCGCGGGGCGCGGCGCATCAAGGGCGAGTATTTCGGGCCTTTCGCCGGCGCGGGGCAGGTCCGCAAGACGCTGAACGCGTTGCAGAAGCTGTTTCTGCTGCGGAGCTGCACCGACAGCTTCTTCGCCAATCGGACGCGGCCGTGCCTGCTCCACCAGATCAAGCGCTGCTCGGCGCCCTGCGTCGGCAAGATCGAGACGGACGATTATGCCGAGCTGGTCGCCGACGCCAAGGCGTTCCTGGGCGGCAAATCGACCCAGGTGCAGCAGAAGCTCGGCGGGCTGATGACCCAGGCGGCCGAGTCGATGGATTTCGAACTGGCGGCGATCTACCGCGACCGGCTGAAGGCGCTCACCTTCATCCAGGGCGCGCAGGCGGTGCATGCCGAGGGAGTGGACGATGCCGACGTGTTCGCGCTGGCCTGTCGCGACGGGCTGCTCGGCATCCAGGCCTTCTTCATCCGCGGTGGCGCCAATTGGGGGCACCGCAGCTTCTTTCCCCAGCACACCGCCGACGTGCCCGAGGACGAGGTGCTGACGAGCTTCCTGATGCAGTTCTATGAGGAGGTGCCCCCGGCCCGGCTGATCCTGGTCGATCGCGATCTGCCCGACGTCGACGTGCTGGCGGAGGCGCTGACGGAAAAGGCCGGGCGCAAGGTGCAGCTGAAGCAGCCGCAGCGCGGCGAGCAGCGCAAGCTGATGGACCAGGCGCGGCGCAACGCCGAGGAAGCGATCGTCCGCCGCAACGCCGAATCGACGACGCAGAACAAGATCCTCGCCGAAGTGGCCGAGATGTTCGAGCTGCCCGGCGCGCCCAACCGGATCGAGGTGTACGACAACAGCCACATCATGGGCACCAACATGGTCGGCGCGATGATCGTTGCCGGGCCGGAGGGGTTCCGGAAGGGTTCGTACCGCAAGTTCAACATCAAGCGGCCGGAGACCGCCCCCGGCGACGATTTCGCGATGATGCGCGAGGTGCTGGAACGGCGCTTCGCCCGGCTGGAAAAGGAAGATCCGGACCGCAAATCAGGCGAATGGCCGGATCTGCTGCTGATCGACGGCGGCAAGGGCCAGGTCTCCGCCGTGTTCGCGACGATGGAGGAGATGGGGGTCCACGACATCCCCGTCGTCGGCATATCCAAGGGGCCGGACCGCAATGCCGGGCGCGAGCATTTCCATCTGCCCGACGGCCGCGAATCGATGCTGCCGCTCAACTCGCCCGTCCTGTTCTACCTCCAGCGGATCCGCGACGAGGCCCACCGTTTCGCGATCGGGGCCCACCGCACCAAGCGCGCCAAGAGCTTTGTCGCCAATCCGCTGGACGACGTCGCGGGGATCGGCCCGGCGCGCAAGAAATCGCTGTTGATGCACTTCGGCTCGGCCAAGGCGGTGCGCGGCGCGGCGCTGCAGGATCTCGAGCGCGCGCC
>NZ_JAQGLK010000058.1 GCF_028292925.1 Sphingomonas bacterium | reverse complement strand
AGAAGGTCATCCAGACCAAAAGCGCCAGCACGATCCATAACGCGATCGCGAGGGGAAGCCCGACGATCAGGCCGCGGACGATCTGGTTCTCGTTCGGCAGGGAGACGCGAAGATCGGGGCCGGCGCGGCGCGATCCGCCTTGGCGCTGAAGAGCGCGCTCGCCGCGGAGACGGGGAGCCTCCTGCCTCTGTGCGGTTGCGTACCTCTTCATGGCCACCCTCCGATCCCAGCGGATCGGCTGCGGCGACCCTGCTTGATGAACGTAGGATGACAGCCAAGGTTCCACATACCCCGTGCCGACACGCTTTTACCCCGCCACGTCTCAGCCGGCGCGCAGACCTCCGCCGAGCGCGATGTAGAGCGATACCAGGTTCTGGAGATCCTGACGGCGCAGCGTGATCAACGCCTGCTCCGCCGCAAACAGGTTCCGCTCGGCATCGAGCACCTCGATATATTGGGCGACGCCGTTCTGGTAACGAAGCCGCGCCAGATTGGCGAGGTTGCGCTGCGCCTCGGTTGCGCGCTCCTGGGCGGCGATCTGCTCGGCCAGATAACGGCGGCCGGCGAGCGCATCGGCAACCTCGCGGAACGCGCCCTGCACGGTACGCTCGTAATTGGCGACGGCGATGTTCTCGCGGGCCTGGGCGACGGTCAGGTTGCCCTTGGTCGCACCCCAATCGAAGATCGGCAGGCGGATCGACGGGCCGAAGCTCCACGCCAGCCCGCTGGATCCGACCAGGCTGGACAGATCGGTGGAGGCAAAGCCCAGGCTTCCGGTGAGGCTGATCGAGGGGAAGAACGCCGCCCGCGCCGCGCCGATATTGGCCCGCGCGGCACGCAGCTGATCCTCGGCCCCCACGATATCGGGCCGATTGACCAGCAGCGCGGAGGGGAGCCCCGCGCCGATATCGCGGACGATGCCCTGATCCTTCAGCGTCAGCGCATCGGGCAGCTCGGTCTCCACGATCGGCCGGCCGACCAGCAGCTGGACCTGGTTGCGGGTCTGCACGCGCGCGTTGCGGAGCGCCGCCAGTTCGGTCTCCGCCTGGGTCAGCAGCGTTTCGGCCTGCCGATAATCCAGCGCGGACGTCACGCCGGCATCCAGCCGCAGCTTGGCGATGCGCAGCCCCTCGCGGCGGCTGGCAAGCGTCCGATCGGCCAGCTCGGCCCGCTCGGCCAGTTCGCGCGAGGTCAGGAAGGCGGTGGCGAGATCCCGGATCAGCGACAGCCGGAACGCGCGCTCGGCCGAGATCGTCGCGAGGTAGCTGTTGCGCGCGGCCTCCGACAGGTTGCGCACCCGCCCCCAGAAATCGAGTTCGAACGAGGAGACCCCGACGTTCACCGAATAGTTGTTGGTGACTATCGCGTTCGGGGTGGACGCCGCGCCGCCATCGGGATCGGTGACGACGGCACCGCCCCCGGTGCCCGTCCCCACCCCGGTTCCGACGCCGCCGATGCTGCCCGCAGCGATCGATCCCAGCGGAATCCGCTGCCGCGTCGCGCTGCCGCCGACGCCGATTCCCGGCAGCCGCGCGGCATCGGTGACACGGTATTGGCCACGCGCCTCCTCGATCCGGGCGACGGCGATACGGATATCGCGGTTATTCTCCAGCGCGCTGGCAATCAGCGCCTGCAGCCGCGGATCGCGGAAGAATTCGCGCCAGCCGATTTCGGCGGCGCTGCGGGTGCCGCCCTCCGGCGATGTCTCCGGCGGATATTCGAGCGGCGTCGGCAGCGCGGGCTGGACGTGGCGGGGCGCCAGCGAGCAGCCCGAGAGGAGCGCGGCGAATCCCGCCGCGGCGATCCGGCTACGCATGGGCCACCTCCTCCGCGGCGCCGGCCGGGCGCGGCGGCTTGCGCGTCATCCAGCGCCGTACCGCAATGTAGAAGAGCGGGATGAAGAACACGCCGAGCACGGTTGCCGCGATCATCCCGCCGGTGACGCCGGTGCCGACCGCGCGGCGGCTGGCCGAGCCCGCCCCGGTCGCCAGGAACAGCGGAACCATGCCCAGGATGAAGGCCATGCTGGTCATGATGATCGGCCGCAGCCGCAGCCGCACGGCATCCATGATCGCATCGTGGATATCCTCCCCCTCCGCCTCCCGCTCGATCGCGAACTCGACGATCAGGATCGCGTTCTTGGCCGCCAGCCCGATGATCGTGATGAGCCCGACGTTGAAGTACACGTCGGCATCCATGCCCCGCAGCATCGAGAAGACAACGGCGCCGAGCACGCCCAGCGGCACCACCAGCAGCACCGCCACCGGCACCGTCCAGCTTTCGTAGAGGGCGGCGAGCAACAGGAAGACGACGACCAGCGATAGGCCCAGCAACGACCCGATCTGGCCGGCAGACTGCCGCTCCTCGAACGATATGCCCGACCAGTTGAAGTCGGTTCCCTGGGGCAGCTGCGCGGCGAGCCGCTCCATCTCCTCCATGGCCTGCCCGGTGGAATATCCCGGCGCGGGGGTGCCGGAGATCGTCTCGGACGGGTAGCCGTTATAGCGTTGGAGCTGCGGCGGCCCGGCGGTCCATTCGGCCGATGTGAAGGCACCGAACGGCACCATCTCGCCGGCCGTGTTGCGCACCCGCAGGTTGAGCACGTCGGCGGGCGTCATCCGGTACGGCGCATCCGCCTGCAACAGTACGCGCAGCACGCGCCCGTCACGGGTGAAGTCGTTGGCGTAGGCCGAGCCGAAAGAGATCGCCAGGGTCGCGTTGACGTCGCCGATCGACAGGCCGAGCGCGCGGGCCTTCACCCGATCGATCAGCACGCGCAGCTGCGGCGAATCCTCGACCCCCTCGGGGCGCACTCCGGCGAGCACCGGGCTCTTGGCAGCGAGACCCAGCAACTGGTTGCGCGCGGCGACCAGCGCCTCGTGCCCGATGCCATCGCGATCGCGCAGCCGGAAGCTGAACCCGCTGGCATTGCCGAGCGACGAGATCGGCGGCGGATTGAGCGCAAAGATCATCGCCTCCTTCACCTGACCGAGCGCGCCGAAGGCACGGCCGACCAGAGTTGCGGCATTGTTCTCGACGCCCTTGCGATCTTCCCAGGGCTTCAGCTGGACGAACAGCATCGACTGGGCCTGCCCCTGGCCGAACACGCTGAACCCGCGCACCGCGATATACTCGCGGACCTGGGGCTGCTTGTCGAAGAAGGCGCGCGCCTGATCGAGCGCCTCGTCGGTGCGCTGGCGGGTGGCGCCGGGCTGCGCCTGGATGACGGTCAGGATGTAGCCCTGATCCTCCGCGGGCAGAAAGCCGCCGGGCAGCCGCGTGAACAGCAGCCCGGTCAACCCGAGCAGCAACGCGAACACGCCGAGCCAGCGCAGCGGGCGCGCGAGGATGTGGCCGACATAGCCCTGATAGCGATCGGTCGCGCGGCCGAAGCCGCGGTTGAACTTGCCGAAGAAACGATCGAGCAGCCGCCCTACCCGCCCCGGACGATGCGCCTCGCCTTTCTCGTGCGGCTTGAGCAGGGTGGCGCACAGCGCCGGGGTGAGCGTCAGCGCCAGCAGCGCGGAGAAGGCGATCGAGACGGCCAGGGTGACGGAGAACTGACGGTAGATGCCGCCCGTCGATCCCGGAAAGAAGGCCATCGGAATGAACACCGCGATCAGCACCAGCGTGATGCCGACGATCGCGCCGGTGATCTGGCCCATCGCCTTGATCGTCGCCTCGCGAGGGCCGAGATGCTCTTCGGACATGATCCGCTCGACATTCTCGATCACCACGATCGCATCGTCGACGAGGATGCCGATCGCCAGCACCATGCCGAACAAGGTGAGCACGTTGATCGAAAAGCCGAGCGCGTAGAGGCCGAGGCACGCCCCGGCGAGTGCGATGGGCACGACGATCGTCGGGATCACCGTCGCCCGCCAGTTCTGCAGGAACAGGAACATGACGAGGAAGACGAGCAGCATCGCCTCGACCAGCGTCATCACGACCTCGTGGATCGAGGTGGTGATGAACGGCGTCGTGTTGAACGGAATCGACCAGGCGACATCGGCCGGGAAGCCGGCCTCCAGCTCCTTCATCCGCTCCTGAATGCCGGTCGCCGTGGCCAGCGCATTGGCGCCGGGGGCGAGCTGGATGCCGATGCCCGCCATCGCGGCATGGCCAAGCTCGGTGCCGAACACGTAGTTTTCGGCGCCCAGCTCGACGCGGGCGACATCGCCCAGCCGGATCGCCGACCCGTCGGGATTGGCGCGCAGGATGATGTTCTGGAACTGCTCGGCGTTGGTGAAGCGGTTCTGCGTGACGATCGTCGCGTTGAGTTCGCTGTTGTTCGCAACCGGCTGATCGCCGAGCGAGCCGCCCGCAGTCTGGCTGTTCTGCTCCTGCACCGCGGCCAGCGCCTCGGCGGCGGACATCTTGTAGCCGGCCAGCTTGTCCGGATCGAGCCAGACGCGCATCGCATAGGGCGAACCGAACAGCTCCAGATCGCCGACGCCGGGCACGCGGCGCAGTTCGTCGATCACCTGCGTCGAGGCGACGTTGCCCAGTTCGAGCTGGCCGGAGGCCCCGCTCTTGGAGGTGAGCGCGACGATCAGCAGGAAGTTCGATCCCGCCTTCGCGACCTGGATGCCCTGCCGGCGCACCTCCTCCGGCAACCGCGCCTCGACGCGGCGGAGGCGGTTCTGCAACTCCATCTGCGCGGTATCGAGATCGGTGCCCGATTCGAAGGTGACGGTGATCGTCGCGGTGCCGTTCGACTGGCTGTTCGACGCCATGTAGAGGAAGCCCTCGACGCCGTTCAGCTCCTGCTCGATCACCTGGGTGACGTTGGTCTCCAGCGTCGCCGCATCGGCCCCCGGATAGGTGACCGAGATGGTGAGCGAGGGCGGGGCGACATCGGGATATTGCTCGATCGGCAGCCCGCGCAGCGCAAGGATGCCCGCCAGCGCGATGCCGAGCGCGATCACCCAGGCGAAAACCGGGCGATCGATGAAGAAACGGGCGATCATCGGACGGCCCCCACGGAGATACGGGCCATCAGCGGCCGGCCGCCGGCGTGGCGCCGCGTGCGCCCGCGATGCGGACCGGCGCGCCGGGGCGGACCTTCTGCAGGCCGGACACGACGACCCGGTCGCCCGCCTTCAGCCCGCTCAGTATCACCCAGTTGCGGCCCTGCAATTCGCCCAGCTTCACCGGCTTGGCCACGACGATGTTGTTCGCGCCGACGACCATCACCGTCGTTTCCTTGGCGCTCACCTGCACCGCGCGCTGCGGCACGACGAGGCCGCGCTGATCCACCCCCGCTTCGATCCGGGCGCGGACGAACTGGCCGGGCAGCAGGAAACGGTTCGGGTTCGGGAACTCGGCGCGAAGCGACACGGTGCCGGTCGATTCGTCGACCGCCAGATCGAGGAAGTTGAGGTGGCCGGGAATGGCATAGGTGCTGCCATCTTCCAGCACGAGCGTCACCCGGACGCGATCGAGATTGGGGACGCTGACGGTGCCCGACTGCATGTCGCGGCGGACCTTCATCAGGTTGCCGCTCGACTGCGAAAAGTTGACGTAGACGGGATCGAGCTGCTCGATCCGCGTCATCAACGTGGCGGAGCCGGCACTGACCAGCGCACCCTCGGTCACGTCGGCACGGCCGGCGCGGCCCGAGATCGGCGCGCGGACGGTGGTATATTCCAGATCGAGCTTGGCGCGATCGAGCTGCGCGCGGGCGGAGGCGACATCGGCCTGGCCCTGCAGCGACGCCGACGTCGCCGCTTCATATTCCTGGCGGCTGATCGCCTGCTGGCCGACGAGCGGCTTGTAGCGGTTGACGACCTGCCCGGCATTGGTGGCGGCGGCGCGGGCGCGGTCCACCGCGCCGACCGCGGCATTGTACGCCGCCTGCCGCTCACGCGGATCGATCCGGAACAGCGCCTGCCCGGCGCGCACGTCCGTCCCCTCCTCGTACAGGCGGCGCTGGACGATGCCGTCGACGCGGGCACGGACCTCCGCGGTGCGGACGGCCTGAATGCGGCCGGGCAGTTCGATGACGTTGGTCACCGGCTGCGCGGCCAGCGTGATAACCTGCACCTCGGGCGGTGGCGGCGCCGGCGGCGCGCTGCCGCCACAGGCGGCGAGGGCCGCCAGCAACGGAACCAGGGACCCGGCGCGAAGCCTGCGTACCGGCAGCATGTTCGTCTAAACCCCCATCTGAACGGACGCGCGACCCGCGCGAGCCCACCGGCACACGAACCACGCCGCATGTCGCCGCTTTCCGCGTCGTGTAATGTACGCTACAGTACGGGTCAATCATCTTGTGCAATGCACAACGAAAGTGCTTCAAGAGACCCGGTTTGAACGATCCCACCGCCTCCCTCCCGGCTGCTGCCGAACCCGACCGCCGCGAGCGTCGCCGTCAGGCGATGCTGGATGCGGCCAAGGAGCTGTTTCTGGAGCGCGGCTTCGACGCGGTCAGCCTGAACGAGATCGTGCGCCGTTCGGGCGGATCGCTTTCCACGCTCTATGAATTGTTCGACAACAAGCTGGGCGTGCTCCGCGCCGTCGTCGCCGGCGAACGCTTCGACGGGATCGGCCGGATCGAGGCGATCGTCGCGCAGGGGGATGATCCGGTCACCACGCTGCGCGCCATCGCCGCGGAGATCCACGAGGAGCTGCTGCGTCCCGATGCGATCGGGATGATGCGGGTGGTGATGGGCGAAAGCCTGCGCAACCCCGATTTCGCCCGCGGTCTGTATGCGCTGGCGCATGTGCCGTTCGTCGACTTGCTGGTGAAGCTGTTCGGGCGCTGGAACGAACAGGGCAAGGCATCGATGCCCTGCCCGTATATCGCCGCCGAGCTGTTCCTCGGGCTCGTCGTCCACGGCACCCAGCTCAGCGCGATATTCGCCGGCCCCTGCGGGCTTGGCGAAGACGCCCGCGCCGGCCGTCTCCACGAAGCCACCCGGCTGTTCCTGACCGGATATGCCATTCACGCCTGACCGATGCCGCCAGCCGGCGGCAGCGATCGGTAGTGCGGGATCAGCTCCAGATGTCCCGGATCACGCCGCCCTTTGCATAGGCGATCACCACCTCCGCGCCTTCGCCAAGCGCGAGCGGCACGGCCTCATCCACCATCCACACGCCGCCGGCCTCCAGCGTCTGGCCGTCCACCGTGCCGCTGCCGGAAAGCGGCACCAGCCAGATCGGCCGGCCCGGCTGGACCTTGAGCGTGCCTTCACCCGATTTCGTCCAGCGCTCCATCACGAAGGCCGGTCCGTCGGCCAGGATCGTGCGGCCCGCCGCGGCCTCCATCGGCACGAACGCGGCGACGTAGGGCACCGGCTCGCTCACCGCGACGCCGTCCTCCAGGTGCAGCTCGCGCGCGCTGCCGTAATCGTAGAGGCGGTAGGTGAGATCGACGTTCTGCTGGATCTCGATCAGCGTCAGCCCGGCGCCGATCGCATGCACCGTGCCGGCCGGGGAATAATAGGTGTCGCCCGCCTTCACGGCCCGCCAGTCGACCTTGTTCTCGATCGACCCGTCGAGCGCCGAGGCGCGCAGTTCGTCGGACGTCATCACGTCCAGCGTGCCGATGGCGATGGTCGCATGCGGATCGGCGGCCAGGACCACCCACGCCTCGTCTTTGCCGCGCGGATAGCCGCGCGCCCGCGCCGCGGCATCGTCCGGGTGGACCTGGATCGACAGCTTCTCGCTGGTGAACAGATATTTGACGAGCAGTTCGGGATCGCCGTCGCCCGGCGCCTCGAACCAGATCTCGCCCACCGGGGCGCCGCCGGCCGGCACGTCGCCGAACCCCGGCCACAGCGTGTTCCGCCCCCACGGCTTCTCGACGCGCTTGGTCTCCAGGCGAATGGCGGGCATGATCGATGTCTCCAGTGACGACGGATGCGAAACCTACAGCGCACGGTGCGTTTCCGTAAGCGTGCTGAAGTTTATCCTTATCGCCGGGCTTGCCGCCGCGGCCGCCTTCCTTGTTTACGCGCACGGCCGGCGCCATCCGGAGGATCTGCCGTGGACGGCGCTGGATCTCGGCCGGCCGGTCGGCGCGTTCACCGGGCGCAAGCTGACCGCGCTCACCAGCGACGCGCCGAAGTGCGAGGCCTTGCTGCGCCGCGCGGGCGTGCGCTTCACCGCCGCCGCACCCGTCCGCGCGGGCCAGTGCGGCTATGCGGACGGGGTGCGCTTCGGTGCAGGCGGGGCGCGATCGATCGGCTACCGCCCCGCCGGCCTTGCGACATCATGCGCCGTCGCCGCGGCGCTCTCGGTGTGGGAGTGGGAGGTGGTGCAGCCCGCCGCGCTTCGCCATTTCGGCCAGCGCGTCACCGGGATCGACCATTATGGCAGCTACAGCTGCCGGCGCATGTACGGGCGCGGCACCGGCCGCTGGAGCGAACACTCGACCGCCGATGCGGTGGATATCGCCGGCTTCCGCCTTGCCGACGGCACGCGGATCACCGTGCTCGGCGACTGGCGGCGCAAGGGAAAGGCCAGCGCCTTCCTCCACGACATACGCGACGGCGCGTGCGACCTGTTCGCGACGACCTTGTCGCCCGACTACAATGAAGCGCATCGCAACCACTTCCACCTCGACCAGGCGGCGCGCGGAGCGACGGGCTGGCGCGCCTGCCGCTGAGCGGACGGGCGACGAGCCCGTCAGATCAGATCGACGACATCTGCGATCGAGGCGAGCATCCGGCTGGGGCGATAGGGGTAGCGCGCCACCTCCTCCGCCTTCGTCGATCCGGTGAGGACGAGGATCGTTTCCAGACCGGCCTCGATCCCGGCAACCACATCGGTGTTCATCCGATCGCCGATCATCACCGTGCTGTCGGCGTGCGCGCCGATCCGGTTCATCGCGCTGCGGAACATCATCGGATTGGGCTTGCCGACGAAATAGGGGTGCGCCCCGGTCGCCTTGGTGATGATCGCCGCTACCGCCCCGGTGGCGGGCAAGGACCCTTCCGGCGAAGGGGAGGTGGCATCCGGGTTGGTGGCGATGAAGCGCGCCCCCGCCTCCACCAAGCGGATCGCGCGGGTGATCGCCGCGAACGAGAGCGTTCGCGTCTCGCCCAGCACGACGTAATCGGGATCCGTATCGGTCAGCGTATAGCCGACCTCGTAGAGCGCGGTCGTCAGCCCCGCCTCGCCCAGCACGAAGGCGGATCCGTTCGGCAGCTGCGACGACAGGAAATCGGCGGTGGCGAGCGCGGACGTCCAGATCGCCTCCTCCGGCACGAGGAGCCCGGATCTGGCCAGCCGCGCCGCCAGATCGCGCGGCGTGAAGAGCGAATTGTTGGTGAGAACGAGAAAGCGGCGATGCATTTCGATCAGCCGGCCGAGAAATTCCGCCGCGCCGGGAAGCGCCTGCCCCTCATGAACAAGGACCCCGTCCATGTCCGTCAGCCAGCATTCGGGCGTTCCACGCACTTTGGTCATCGACGTCTCCGGCCCGCGGCCACCCGTGGGCATCCTGCCCAAGTGGCCGCCCGCGCCGGCAAAGTCGAGTGCGCCCGCGCTCAGTTGGGCAGGCGCTGCTCCACCTTTTCGACCCACTCGGGGTAGAAGCAGGGTTCACGGTTGGACCAGCCGGGCGCGGTTGCCGCAGCCTCGCTGATCGATTGCAGCAGCAGCCGGCGCTTTTCGGGGTGGAGGTGCGGCAGCGCGGCGGCGGCGCAGAAGGCGCCGGGCAGCCACGGGCGGACGCTGGCGCCGATCAGCCGTTCATAGAGGAACCGATACGCGCCGAAGCTGACCAGCCGGTCCTGCCCGAGATCGAAGGCCGACATCGTCACCAGCGGCGCGAAGAACGGCTCCACCGAATCCAGCCCGCTATCGTCGGGCACGATGCCGCGAATATCGTCGAGCCGCCCGTAGATCCGCGTCTGGGCGCGAATGCTCGCCGCCTCGATGATATCGCGCGACCAGCGGCTGAGCGCATCCTCCCGCGAGAGGCCGACATCGAGCGAGCGGCGGATGTAACGCTGCGTCGAGGCCGGGAACCCGGCAAACTCCTTCATCTCCGCCAGCGTCATCGCACCGTCTGCCGGTCGACCTTGGGTGCCCATGAAGAAACTCCCCGAACCTGTTCGCAGCCCGATGATGCGCCGCGGCGATTACCGCCAGCTTAACCGCGAACCCGCGGAGAGCCGGCAGGACCGAACGGAGCATCTTTCCTGCTGCGTTGCAACATAGAAGTCTGCGCACGCGCCGAGCGGCCGGCCTGCGGGAGCGCCGGGCGCCGGAGCGTGCGCCCGCCGTTCAGGCGGCGCGCACGCGGCGGATCAATCCTGGCTTTCCATCCGCGCCTTCTCCGCTTCCGGATCGTAGCCGGAGGATGGCGCGGGATCGGATCCCTTGCCCGGCTGGGTGTTCGACGGCGGATCCGAAGTCGGAAAGGTCTCGTCGAGCGCGACGTCCAGCTTGGCGTCTTCCGATGCGGGGTTCTGCTGCAATGCCTTGTCGTCGCTGGCATCCAGCGCGGTACGCACCGCCGGCTTGCCGTCGCTGGCGTCCTCGCCGTTATTACCCGAATTGACTTGGGTCATCGTGATTCAGCCCCGATTGTTGCCCAAAGTGAACGCGCTGGCATCGCCGCCGTTCCGGCCTGCCGGCCGGCCTGCCTCGTCCGCGAACCGGGTCGGGGCCGTTCCGCTGGCGGCGGCGGCCCTTAGCGGCTAAGGCGCCGCTTATGCCTCCACTTTTCCTTGTCATGCTGGGCGGTGCCATCGGCGCCGGCTTTCGCTACCATGTCGGCATGATCGCGTCCCGCCTGATCGGCTTCGGCTTCCCATGGGGCACGTGGTTCGTCAATCTCGGCGGCGGGCTGCTCATGGGGCTGCTCGCCGGCATGCTTTCCCGCACCGCCGACGGGGAGACGCTGCGGCTGTTCCTCGGCGTCGGCGTGCTGGGTGGATTCACCACTTTTTCGGCGTTCAGCCTGGAGACGTACAACATGCTTGCACGCGGCGAAGGGCTCCTCGCCGGCGCCTATGCAGTGTCCTCTTTCGCGGGATCGGTGCTGCTGCTGGCCGCCGGTGCGTGGATTGCGAGGGCCGCGGCATGAGCGGCACCCCTCCCACCCCGTCCGACAAGGACGTGCGCAGCTTCGTCGTCGCGGCCGACGATGATGGCATCCGCCTGGATCGCTGGTTCAAGCGGCATCTGGCGGAGGCCAGTTTCAACGTGGTTTCGCGCTGGACCCGCACCGGCCAGCTGCGGATCGACGGCAAGCGCGCCACCCCCGGCGATCGGCTGGAGGCGGGGCAGACAATCCGCGTCCCCCCCGCCGACACCGTGCCCGAGCCGCAGGCCCGCGCCAAGCCGGCCCGCGTGGCGCTCTCGCCCGAGGACGAGACGTTCATCCGCGATCTGGTGATCTACGAGGATCCGCAGGGCTTCGTCATCAACAAGCCGCCGGGGCTGGCCACGCAGGGCGGCACCAAGACGGACCGGCATGTCGACGGCCTGCTCGACGGCCTGCAATATGACCGCGATTCGCGGCCCAAGCTGGTCCACCGGCTCGACAAGGATACGTCGGGCGTGCTGCTGCTCGCCCGCTCGTCGCGCGCGGCGGGGTTCTTCGCCAAGGCGTTTTCCAGCCGCACTGCGCGCAAGGTCTATTGGGCGCTCGTCGTCGGCGTGCCGCCGATCGCGGACGGGACGATCGAGCTGCCGATCGGCAAGCAGCCGGGATCGGGCGGCGAGAAGATGCACGTCGACCACAAGGAGGGCAGCGCCGCGCGCACCCGCTACCGCGTGATCGACGAGGCGGGTGGCAAGGCGGCCTGGGTCGAGCTGCAACCCTATACCGGGCGCACCCACCAGCTGCGCGTCCACATGGCGGCGATCGGCCATCCCATTGTGGGCGACGGCAAATATGGCGGGCTGGAAGCCTTCCTCACCGGCGGGGTCAGCCGCAAGATGCACCTCCACGCCCGCCGCCTGCGCGTCGACCATCCCGATGGCGGCATGATCGACGTCACCGCGCCGCCGCCCAAGCACTTCGCCGAAAGCATCGAGCAGCTCGGCTTCGATCCCGCGCGCGCCGACCTGCCGCTGGACGAGATCAAGTTCAGCGAGACGGCGGAGGGCAAGCGCCGTGCCGCCGCCAACATCGCCAAGGCCCGCCGCAAGGACCGCAAGGGCGAACGGCGCGGACGCGGGCGCAGCGCGGACTGATGCACCCGGCGCCCGCCTTCGCCTGGGCAGACGAAGCGGCGATGCGCGGGTTCGTCGCCGGACACGCCCTTGCCCACCTGTTCGTCAGCGGGCCGGGCGGCGCCGCCGTGGCCCACGCGCCGGTATTGGTGACCGAACGCGGGCTGCAATTCCACCTGCCCCGCCGCAACCGGGCGACGCCGCTGATCGACGGCGCAACCGTCATCGCCAGCATCGCCGGGCCGGATGCCTATATCAGCCCCGGCTGGTACGCGTCGGCCGATCAGGTGCCGACATGGAACTATGTCGCGGTGGAGGCTGAAGGGCGCGCCACTCCCCTGGATCAGGCGGCGCTGATCGCCCACCTCGATGCGCTGAGCGCGGCGCACGAGGCACGGCTCGCCCCCCGCCCCGCCTGGACCCGCGCCAAGATGGCCGAGGGCCGGTTCGAGGCGATGCTGGCGGGGATCGTCGGCTTCGACCTCGATGTCGCGGCGTGGCGCGGCACCCGCAAGCTCAGCCAGAACAGGCGCGCCGACGATGTCGCCGGGGTCGTCGCGGGACTGGAGGCGACCGGCAATGGCGGGATGGCCGCGCTGGTGGCGCAGGCGAACGAGGCGCGCGGATGAACCGGCTCGCCGTATTCGACTGCGACGGCACGCTGGCCGACGGTGCGGCCAACATCTGCCAGGCGATGGACGATTGCTTCGTCGATGCCGGGCTGCCGGTGCCGGGAGACGCGGCGACGCGGCGGATCGTCGGCCTGAGCCTGCCCGAGGCGATGCGCGTGCTGCACCCCGGCGGCGCGGAGACGGATCACCTTTCGGTCGCGGAACGGTACAAGCGCGTGTTCCAGCGGCTGCGCGCGCAGGGGATGGCGCCCGATCCGCTGTTCGCCGGCATCGCCGAAACGCTGGCCGCGCTGGACCGCGCCGGCTGGCTGCTGGGGGTGGCGACGGGCAAATCGGATCGCGGCCTGGGCCTGTGCCTCGACCATCACGGCCTCACCTCCCGCTTCGTGACGTTGCAGACCGCCGACCGCCACCCATCCAAGCCGCACCCGTCGATGATCGAGACGGCGATGGCGGAGGCGGGCGCCGCGCCCGCAACGACGGCGATGATCGGCGATACCAGCTACGACATGGCAATGGCGCGGGCGGCCGGGGTGAAGGCGATCGGGGTCACGTGGGGCTATCACGATCGCGAGGAGTTGATCGATGCGGGCGCCCACGCGATCGCCGACACGCCTGCCGACATCATCCGGCTGCTGGAGGAACATGTATGACCAGGGACGAGCAGGAACGCCTCGCCAGATCGCGGTTCGCCATGCTGAGCGCGATGCGGGCCGCCGGCGTGCTGACGATGCTGCTCGGCATGTGGATCTGGTGGGGCGACGTGGTGCGCCGGGGCGGGCACATGCCGATCGGCTTCACGCTGTTCGTGATCGGCTTTGCCGGTTCGCTGATCGTACCGCAGATTCTGGCCGGGCGCTGGCGCACGCCCCCGCGCCGCTAGGACAGGCACGACGATGAAGCGATTCTACACGGATGTAAGCACCGCGCGCGAGGGCGACGGCGCGGGATTGTCGATCCGGCTCGACGCGCGGCCGGTACGGACGCCGGCCCGCGCGCTGCTTGTGGTGCCGGCCGCCGACCTGGCCGAGGCGATCGTGGCCGAGTGGCAGGCGCAGGGCGACAAGATCGATCCCCGCACGATGCCGATGACCGGCCTGGCCAATGCCGCGATCGACCGTGTCGCGCCCGACCCCGCCCGCTTCATCGCCACCCTGGCGCCTTATGCCGAGACCGATCTGCTCTGCTACCGCGCGGAGGACCCGCCGGAACTGGTGGCGCAGGAGGCTGCGGCATGGGATCCGCTGCTGGCGTGGGCCAGGGCGCGCTACGACGTGGCGTTCGAGCTTGCATCCGGCATCGTCCACCGCCCGCAGCCGGAGGCGACCATTCGCCGGCTGACGACCGCGCTGGCGGGGCGCGATCCGTTCGCGCTGGCGGCGATGTCGCCACTGGTGACGATCGGCGGATCGCTCGTCACCGCGCTGGCCCTGGCCGAAGGGCGGATCGATGCGGATGCGGCGTTCGATGCCACCCATCTCGACGAGATCTGGCAGGCGGAGCAATGGGGCGAGGATTACCTCGCCACGGAAGCGCGCGATCTGCGCCGCGCAGACTTCGTTGCCGCCGCCCGCTTCCTGAGGCTGATCGCAGCCTAGGCCATCAGCTTGCGGGCGAAGCCGATCAGCCCGGTCTGGCGGCTGCGCTTCAGCCGCTCCGCCTCCAGGATCATGCGCACCTGGGTGAAGCAGCGTTCGACATCGTCGTTGACCAGCACATAATCATAACCGTCCCAGTGGCTGATCTCGCTGGCCGCGCGCGCCATCCGGGCGGCGACGACAGAGGCCTCGTCGGTGCCGCGCGAGCGCAGGCGGCGGCCGAGTTCCTCGACGGACGGGGGCAGGATGAAAACGCGGACGACATCGCCGCCGGCCTGCTGGAACAGCTGCTGGGCGCCCTGCCAGTCGATATCGAACAGCACGTCACGCCCTTCGCCGAGCATCTGGTGCACCGGGGCACGCGGCGTGCCGTAGCGATGATCGAAGACGTGCGCCCATTCGAGGAAATCGCCCGCCGACGCCATTTCGCGGAAGCGATCGAGCGAGACGAAATGGTAATCGACGCCATCCACCTCGCCCGGGCGGATCGGCCGCGTCGTTGCGGAGACGGAGAGGGCGATATCCGGATCGGCGCGGAGCAGCATCCGGGCGATGGTCGACTTGCCGGCGCCGGACGGCGAGGAAAGCACGAAGAGGACGCCGCGGCGGGCGAGCGGAGAGGTGTGCGCCATGGCCGCTCTTGCCGCCGCGGCGCCGACCCGTCAACGCCCCGGCGTGGTCCGGCGTGCCCCGAGGGACGCTGCGGCGGTCAGGCCACGGCGGGCAGCTTCGCCAGATGCTTGTCCAGCGTGATCGGATAGTCGCGCACCCGCACGCCCGTCGCGTTGTAGATCGCGTTGGCGATCGCGGCGCCGACGCCGCAGATGCCGAGTTCGCCGACGCCCTTGGCCTTCATCGGCGACGATATCGGATCGACCTCGTTGAGGAAGATCACCTCCTGGTGCGGAATGTCGGCGTGCACCGGCACTTCGTAGCTGGCCAGATCGTGATTGACGAAGAAGCCGAACCTCTTGT
>NZ_JAQGLK010000060.1 GCF_028292925.1 Sphingomonas bacterium | reverse complement strand
GCGCATATGGCGAGGCGAGCAGCACCTCCGGCCGGCCATCCTCCTGCCCTTCGGCGAACCAGCGGCCGAGCGCCTGGGCCTGGGCCTCCCCCCGCGCGGAGAGCGGGACGTCGACGTCGCGGTGGCTGCGATCGATGCGCAGCGCCCCTGCGGCGTTAGCGACATCGCGGGCGACGTTGCCGGCGCTCTCGCCATGCCGGACGATCCACAGAACCGACGGCCAGCGTGATGCCATCATGCCGCACCTGCCGAATCCAGCCGGGCGAGCTGATCGTCTTCGAGCACCAGATCCATGGCGCCGAGCAGTTCCTCGACCTGATCGACGGTTGTCGCGCTGGCGATCGGCGCGGTGAGCCCCGGCTGCGCGGCGATCCACGCCAGCGCGATCTGCGGCAGCGTGGCGCCGCTATCGTTCGCCACCTCGTCCATGGCCTTCAGCATCGCCAGCCCGCGGGGGTTGAGATAGGATTTGACGCGGTAGGCGCGGGGCCTGCCCTCGAGATCCGCTTCCGCGCGGTACTTGCCGGACAGAAATCCGCTCGCCAGCCCGAAATAGGGCATCACGCCGATGTCGCGATCGATGCACAGCTGCTGAAGGTCGCCTTCGAACTCGTCGCGGTCGAGAAGGTTGTAGAGCGGCTGGAGTGCGGTGAACGGGGTAAGCCCGTTCGCCGCACTGACGTCCAGCGCCTCGCCGAGACGGGCGGTATCGTAATTGGAGGCGGCAATGGCGCGGACCTTGCCCGCCTTGACCAGCCTGTCGAACGCGGCCAGCGTCTCTTCCAGCGGCGTGCCGGGATCGTCGCGGTGGGCGAAGTACAGATCGATATGGTCGGTCTGCAGCCGGCGCAGCGAGGCATCGACCGCAGCCTCGATCGTGGCGGCAGACAGATCCGAACCGTCGCCGCTTTGCCCGAGCAGGCCGACCTTGGTGGCGATCTGGACATCGTCGCGGCGGCCGCGGCGGCGGAGCCATTCGCCGATCAGCGTTTCCGATTCGCCGCCGCTATGGCCGGGGATCCACGCCGAATAGACATCGGCGGTGTCGATCATCGTGCCGCCCCCGGCAACGAACGCGTCGAGAACGGCAAAGCCCGTTTCCCCCTGCGCCGTCCAGCCGAAGACGTTGCCGCCCAGCACCAGAGGGGCGATCGTTAGCCCGCTGCCGCCGAGCCTGCGCCTGTTCGCCATGTCCGCTTCCGTCCTGCTGTCCGCATCCGTCCATCCCCTACGTTCGTGGAGGCGAACTTGTTGCAGCGCGCGTGTGTGGATTTCTGCGATCGCGCGCGTGGCGCCTAATGATCGAGCGTGACGTGCCCGTCCCGCTTGAGCGCCGCGATGGCCCGCTTGACATCCTGGCTGCTGCCGCGGGGCAGCACCAGCACCGCATCCTTGGTGGCGATGATGATCAGATCGGACACGCCGACGGCCGCGACGACCGGGCCGTCGCTGCGGATCAGGCAGCCGCTGGTATCGATCGCGATCACGCTGCCGTGGTGGACGTTGCCGGCGGCGTCCTTGTCGGCGAGGTCGTGGAGCGCGTCCCAGCTGCCGACATCGGACCAGCCCATCTCGACCGGGGCGACGACGACCCGTTCGGCCCGCTCCATCACTGCATAGTCGACGGAATCGTCGGGGGAGAGCGCGAAGGCGGCGGCATCGGGGCGGATCTCGTTGCCGTCGGTCCGTGCGGCCGCCATCGCGGCGCGCGCGGCGGCGACGATCGCGGGCGCGTGCGCGTCGAGCGCCGCAAGGTAGGCGTCGGCACGGAACAGGAAGATGCCGCCGTTCCAGGCGTAGCAGCCCTCCGCCAGATAGGCCTCCGCGGTCGCCCTGTCGGGCTTTTCCACGAAGCGTTCGACGCGGCGCACGCCGGGGGCGATCTCGGCGCCGGCGCGGATGTAGCCATAACCGATCTCCGGCGCGTCAGGAGTGATGCCGAAGGTGGCGAGCCAGCCTTGTTCCACCACCGGCGCCGTCGCATCGACAGCCGCCAGGAAAGCGTCGACATCGGCGATGACATGGTCGCTCGGCATCACCAGCAGCAGCGCATCCGGCGCGGCATGGAGGGCGGCCAGCGCGATCGCCGGGGCGGTGTTGCGCGCGGCCGGCTCCAGGATCACCGTTGCGCCGCCCGCGCCGACGGCGGCAAGCTGTTCCGCGATCATCGCCGCGTGGCGGGCATTCGCGACGATGATCGGCGCAGCGAAGCGATCCGAATCCACCGTGCGGCGTGCGGTAAGCTGCAACATCGTCTCGTCCTGGGTGAGGCTGAGCAATTGCTTTGGCTTGCCTGCACGGGATAGCGGCCACAGGCGGGTGCCCGAACCACCGGAAAGGATAACCGGCGTGATCCTGCGCAACTCGACCATAACGCTCCCTTGCAATTCGGCATCGTTTAAGGCCCGGAATGGGGCAACGTCCAGATCCGGACTGGAGACGCCGACCGTGGTTCAGGATTCCTTCGTCAATTTATCCGACAGTGGCAGGATCGAAATGTTTCGGAACGGGAGCGGGATGCACCGCGCGTGATAAGGCTGTTCAAACATTACGTGCCGTATGCGGTCCTGCTGCTGGGGTTCGTCGATTTCCTGCTGCTGCTGTTCTCGGCAGAGGCGGGCTGGGTGCTGCGTATCTGGCAGCTGGGCAGCATCGTCGCCCCGATCACCGAACGTATCCCCCAGTTGCTGAGCTTCGCGATCGCGCTGCAGTGCGCGATGGTCGCGGTCGGCGTGTACGGCGTGGAGGCGCTGCAATCCCTCCGATTCGCCGCCGCCCGGCTGCTGGTCGCGGTCTCGCTCGGCGTGATCCTGATTTCGCTGCTGTTCTTCCTGTTTCCGGGGCTGACGCTGTGGCGATCCAATTCGGCCTACGCAATGGCCATGGCGATCGGCCTGCTGATCCTGGTGCGGGCGCTGTTCGGCGGGTTGCTGGGCGGCGATGCGTTCCGCCGTCGCGTGCTGGTGCTGGGCGCGGGCGTGCGCGCGGCGCGGCTGAAGGCCCTGTCCGAACGGCCGGGATCGGGCTTCATGATCGTCGGCCATATCGCGATGAACGACGGGCCGGTAAAGATTCCGGAGGCTATCGACCGCAGCGAGATCGCCTCGCTCGGCGAACATGTGATCAAGCTCAACGCCAGCGAGGTCGTGCTGGCGCTGGACGAGCGCCGCAACGCGCTGCCGCTGGCCGATCTCGTTCGGGTCAAGACGACCGGCGTGCACGTCAACGAAATCTCCACCTTCCTGGAGCGGGAGACGGGGCGCGTTGATCTGGACAGCGTCAACCCGTCCTGGCTGATCTTTTCGGACGGGTTCTCGTCCGGGCGGCGCCTTTCGGGCGTGGCGAAGCGGCTGTTCGATATCTGCGCCAGCCTGCTCCTCCTGGCGCTGGCGGCGCCGATCATCGCGATCACGGCGCTGCTGGTGAAGATGGAGAGCAAGGGGCCGGCCTTCTTCCGCCAGACCCGCGTCGGCCGGTACGGCGAGCCGTTCGACATGTTCAAGCTCCGCTCGATGCGCGTCGATGCCGAGATCGCCGGCCAGGCGGTGTGGGCGCAGAAGGACGATCCGCGCGTCACCCGCGTCGGCCGGATCATCCGCAAGCTGCGCATCGACGAGCTGCCGCAGGCGTGGATGGTGCTGACCGGCGCGATGAGCTTCGTCGGCCCGCGCCCCGAACGGCCGCAGTTCGTGAAGGATCTGGAAACGCAGCTGCCCTTCTATGCCGAACGGCACATGGTGAAACCGGGCATCACCGGCTGGGCGCAGATCAACTACCCCTATGGCGCCAGCCTGGAGGATGCCCGCCACAAGCTGGAATACGACCTTTATTACGCCAAGAACTACACGCCGTTCCTGGATACGCTGATCCTGCTGCAGACGGTGCGCGTGCTGCTGTGGCCGGAGGGCGCACGCTGACCGCATGACTGCGCCTGTGGACACTATTCAGGCGATCGGGCTGTGGAGCCACGGCACCGCCGCGATCCTCTTCGTCCTGCTCGCTTTGTGGCAGATGGCGTCCGGCCGGGGCGGCGTCCAGCGCAGGCTGCTGGCGCTGGCCTTCGGGCTGACAGCCTTGTGGGCGGCGGTGGTGGCGTGGGGCGGGGGCGAGGCGCTGGCGGCGCGCTTTGCCGAATGCGGGCGGAACATCGGCTGGCTGGGGGTGATGCTGGCCCTTCTCACCCGCGGCGGCGAGGGGGACCGGCGCCGCCCGGCGACGCTTGCGCTGTATGCGGTGCTGATGTCGGTGATCGTCGCGCAGGCCGCGGTTGAGGTCGCACCCGGCGATTATGCGGAGGTTCCGGCCTACATGCTGGCCGCGCTGATGCTGCGGATGACGGTGGCGATCGGCGCGCTGGTGCTGGTTCACAACCTCTACACCGCGGCGGCGCCGGATGCGCGCTGGGGCATTCGCCTGCCGATGCTGTGCCTGGCGGCGATGTGGGCCTATGATCTGAACATCTTCACCGTCGCCTATCTCGGCCACAGCTGGCCGACCGAGCTGGTGGCGGTGCGCGGCGTGGTGATGACCTTGCTGGTGCCGCTGTTCGCGATGGCGGGGTGGCGCAACCTGAAGTGGAAGATGCGCGTGTCCCGCGCGGTCGCCTTCCAGTCGCTCTCGCTGGTCGCGATCGGCGGCTACCTGATCTTCATGGTGATCGCGGCGCAGGCGGTGCAGATGCTCGGCGGCGGCTCGGTCGGGCTTGCGCAGATCACCGTCGTCGCCGGGCTGACCGCCGCGGCGATCGCCCTGCTTCCCTCGGTCCGGCTGCGCGCGTGGCTGCGCGTGAAGATCGCCAAGCACTTCTTCCAGCACCGCTACGATTACCGGGTCGAATGGATGCGCTTCACCGAGACGCTGGGCGTTCCCGGCGAGGATGCCGCCCCACTGGACGTCCGCGTCGTCCAGGCGATCGCCGACATCACCGAATCGCCCGGCGGGTTGCTGCTGCTGCCGGCCGACGATGGCGGCCTCAGCACCGGATCGCGCTGGAACTGGGCAACGCTCAATGCGCCTGCCGTCGCGGCCGGGCACGCCTTCGCCCAGGCCTGCGCCGAAACCGGGCGGATCGTGGAACTGGATTCGCTGCGCCGCGACCCGGCGGGCAATCGCGAAGAGGCGGCGGTGCTGCCCGACTGGCTGCTGGCCGAGGCGAGCGCCTGGGTGGCCGTGCCGCTCGTCCACATCGATCGGCTGGTCGGGGTCGTGGTGCTGGAACGGCCGGTGCTCAACCGCGTGCTGGACTGGGAGGATTTCGATCTGCTGCGGATCGCCGGACGCCAGGTAGCCAGCTACCTCGCCGAGGCGCGGGGCCAAGAGGCGCTGTCCGAAGCGCGGCGTTTCGACGAATTCAATCGCCGCTTCGCCTTCGTCGTCCACGATATCAAGAACCTGGTCAGCCAGCTTAGCCTCGTCTCCCGCAATGCCCAGCGGCACGCCGACAATCCCGAATTCCGTGCCGACATGATCGCGACGCTGCAAGATTCGGTCAGCAAGATGAACGAACTGCTCGCCCGCCTGTCGCAGCACCACAAGGGCAAGGCCGAGGAGCCACGCCCCGTGGCGCTGCGCGCGCTGGCCGAGGATGTCGCCGCGGCGCGCCCGGCCACATCGAAGGTGCAGGTGGTGGGCCGGCAGGATATCGTCGCGCGGGCCGATCCGGCGCGCTTGGTCCAGGCGCTTGGCCATCTCGTCCAGAACGCGGTCGATGCCAGCCCCCGCGGAACGCCGGTGCAGTTGCGCGTCGTCGAGCGGAACGGCGAGGCGGCGATCGAGGTGATCGATCAGGGCGTCGGCATGTCGCCCGATTTCGTCCGTACCCGGCTGTTCAAGCCGTTCGCATCGACCAAGGAAGGCGGTTTCGGCGTCGGTGCATTCGAGGCGCGATCGATCGTCGCCGGGATGGGGGGGCGGCTGGAGGTGGAAAGCCGCGAGGGCGCAGGCACCCGCTTCGCCATCGTGCTGCCGATCGCCCACGCCGCCGCGCCGCTGCTCGCCCGCCCCGGCGCCAGCCGAACCCCCGACAGGATTTCCGCCTGATGGCCGACGAACGCCCCCGCCTGCTGATCGTCGAGGACGATGCCGGGCTCCAGCGCCAGCTGCGCTGGGCGTATGAGGATTATGAGGTGATCGTCGCCGGCGACCGCGCCGCGGCTATCGAGGCGCTGCGCGCCCACGAACCCGCGGTGGTAACGCTCGATCTGGGCCTGCCACCCGATCCGGACGGGGTGAGCGAGGGGTTCGCGACGCTGGACGCGATCCTGGCGCTGAAGCCCGACACCAAGGTGATCGTTGCCTCCGGCCACGGCGCGCGGGAAAGCGCGCTGCGCGCCATCGCCTCGGGCGCATACGATTTCTACCAGAAGCCGGTCGACATCGACGAACTCGGCCTCATCGTCGGCCGCGCCTTTCACCTTCACGGGATCGAGCGCGAAAATGCCCGGCTGGCCGGCGCCGCCCCGCCCGATGCAACGGTGCTGGGCGGCATGATCACCGCCGCGCCCGAAATGCTGAAGGTCGCCCGCACGATCGAGCGGGTGGCGAATGCCGACGTGTCGGTGATGCTGCTCGGTGCCAGCGGCACGGGCAAGGAACTGCTCGCCCGCGGGCTCCACCAGTCGAGCCGGCGGCGAACCGGGGCGTTCGTCGCGATCAACTGCGCCGCGATCCCCGAAAACCTGCTCGAGGCCGAGCTGTTCGGCTACGAAAAGGGCGCATTCACCGGCGCGGTCAAGACGACCGAGGGCAAGATCGAGCAGGCCGAGGGCGGCACGCTGTTCCTCGACGAGATCGGCGACGTGCCGCTGCACTTGCAGGTCAAGCTGCTGCGCTTCCTGCAGGAGCGCGTGATCGAACGGATCGGCGGGCGCCGGCCGATCCCGGTGGACACGCGGATCGTATCGGCGACGCACCAGAACCTGGAGGCGATGATCGCCGAGGCGCGGTTCCGCGAGGATCTCTATTACCGGCTGGCTGAAATCGTCGTTCGCATCCCGACGCTGGCCGAACGGACGGGAGACGCGCCGTTGCTGGCCAAGCATTTCGCCGCGCGTTTCGCCAAGGCGATGAACCCGCAGGTGCGCGGGCTTGCCCCCGACGCGCTGGCGGCGATCGATTCGTGGGGGTGGCCCGGCAACGTGCGCGAACTGGAGAACCGGCTGAAGCGCGCGGTGATCATGGCGGACGGCAAGCTGGTCACCGCCGCCGACCTCGATCTCGGCAGCCCCGACGAACCGGAACCGCTCAACCTGCGCACCGCGCGCGAGCAGACCGACCGCAAGGTGATCCGGCACGCGCTGGCGCGGACGGAGGGCAACATATCCGGCGCCGCCAAGCTATTGGGGATCAGCCGGCCAACGCTCTACGATCTGCTGAAACAACACGACCTCCAGGCCTGAGGCAGCCGGCGCGCGCTCAGCGTCCCTGCGCTGCGGACTTGATGAGTGCGGCGACGACGGACCCCTGGTACGGCTTGGCCAGGAAGGTTCCCTGTTCCGGGATCGCCGATCGGTCAGGCCGTTCCTTGCCGGAGGTGATGATGAGCTGCACGTCGGGGCGCAGTTCGTGCACCTTGCGCGCGAGTTCGAGCCCGTTGAACGGGCCGGGCATGTTGATGTCGGTGAACAACACGGTGATCGCCGCATTATCGGCCAGCAGCACCATCGCCTCTTCGGCGTCGGCCGCCTCCAACGTATCGAACCCGGCGTCCGTCAGCACATCCACGGCGTAGAGGCGGATCAGCGGCTCATCGTCAACGACGAGGACAACGGGGCGCGCGATCATGTTCATTCCCGCAAAGCGCCCTGCGGCAGGGCATCGTTCCACCGATCCGGCCGATTCCGCGCAGGACGGCTCATTTCTGCTCGATCGCGGTGCGCCGGGAACACAACAACCACACCAGCCCGTCGCGGCGGTACTCCGACACGCCCGCACCGCCGAGATCGACGCGCAGGCTGTCGCCGATCAGCCGCGATCCGAACCCGCTATGTTCGGGCGGGTCCACGGGGGGGCCGCCTACCTCCTGCCAGCACATCTCCACCGTCTCCGCGCCGCGCTCGCCGCCGATACGCCAGGTGAAATCGACGAAGCCGCTATCGTTCGAAAGCGCGCCATACTTGATCGCATTGGTGGTGAGTTCGTGCAGCGCCATCGCCAGCGCCAGCGCCGATCGCGGCCTGAGGTGGAGGCCCGGTCCGGACGATCGCACCCGGCCCTTGTGCGCGCCCGCGACGGCCACCGATCCATCGACGATCGATCCGATCGGCGCGGCGCTCCAGTTCGTCTGGGTCAACAGATCGTGCGCCCGGGCGAGCGCGGCGAGCCGGTCGCCGATCGCCTCGCGCGCTGCGGCGGGGGTGGCGATGGTGCGCAGCGACTGGCTGACGATCCCCTGCACGACCGCCAGCATATTCTTGATCCTGTGCTGAAGCTCGTTCGCCAGCAACTCGCGATGCTCTTCCGCGGCGGCGCGCGCCGTTACGTCCTGCACGATGCCGACGAGGCGGGCCGGCCCGTCTCCGCCCTCGATCAGGCGGGCGTGGACGTTGACGTGGCGGATACGATCTTCCCGCCCGACCACCCGGTACTGGATGTTCAGCCGTTCGCCGCCGGATGCCAGCACGACTTCGACCGCGGCCTCCACGCGCGCGCGATCCCCCGGATGGACGCTCGCCAGGAAGGAGCCTGCGTTCCGGACCGGGCGATCGTCGGCGAGTTCGAACAATTGGTGGCTGCGCGCGTCGCACTCGATCATCGACAGATCGGGCGATGTCTCCCACGCGCCCAGTTCCGCGGCTTCCATCGCCAGCTTGACGCGGCGCTCCGTCGCCTCGAGCCTCTCGCGGGAGAGGCGTTCCGGCGTGCGATCGCGCAGGATCTTGATGAAGCCGACCGGGGCCCCGACATCGTCGCGCAGCGGCATCGTCTCGCCATTGCCCCAGAAGCGTTCGCCCGACTTGCGCAGATGCCATCTCTCGTCGGCGGCGCGACCGAGCGAGAGGGCCTCGCTCATCTCGCGTCGCGGCTGGCCGCGGCCCTGGTCCTCGGGCGTGAAGAAGACGTCGCACGGCTGGCCGCACATCTCGGCCTCGCTCCAGCCGAGAATCCGGCACGCCCCCTCGTTCCAGCTCGTCACCCGGCCGGCGAGATCCATCGAGATGATCGCATAATCCGTCGCGCTGGCCAGGATCTGCCGGTTGCGGGCCTCATCCCGGCGGCGGGCCGCCAGCGCGCGGCGCAGCTCCAGCTGGGCCATGACCTGCCGTGCCAGCGCGCGCAGCGCCTCGCGCTGCTGGTCGTTCAGGTGGTGCGGCGTGGAATCCAGCACGCACAGTGTGCCCAGCGGCAGCCCGTCCGGCGTTTCAAGCGGCGCACCGGCGTAGAAGCGCAGACCCAGGCTGCCCGTCACCAGCGGATTATCGGCGAAGCGTGCATCCAGCGTCGCATCCGTCACCTCGAACACGTCCCGCTGGCGGATGGCGTGATCGCAGAACGCCCAGTCGCGCGGCGTCTCCGGCACATCGATGCCGAGCCGCGACTTGAACCATTGCCGATCCCGATCGACCAGGCTGATCGCGGCCATCGATGCCCCGCAAATGTGCGCGGCGATGCCGGTAATGTCCGCGAACGCCGCCTCATCCGGCGTGTCGAGGATGTCGTAATGGTGCAGCG
>NZ_JAQGLK010000033.1 GCF_028292925.1 Sphingomonas bacterium | reverse complement strand
TCGGTGGTGCCGCCGCCGATATCGACGACCATCGAACCGATCGGCTCGGTCACCGGCATGTCGGCGCCGATCGCCGCGGCCATCGGCTCCTCGATCAACCAGACCTGGCTGGCGCCCGCGTTGGAGGCCGCGTCGCGGATCGCGCGCCTCTCGACCGAGGTGGAGCCGGAGGGAACGCAGATCACGATTTCGGGCCAGCGCGGGAAGCGCTTGGGGCCGTGCACCTTCAGGATGAAGTGCTTGATCATCTGCTCGGCCACGTCGATGTCGGCGATCACGCCGTCGCGCAGCGGGCGGATGGTCACGATCGATCCGGGCGTCTTGCCCATCATCAGCTTGGCGTCGTTACCGACTGCCTTGACCCGGCTGAGGCCGTTGATCGTCTCGATCGCGACGACGGACGGCTCATCGAGGACGATGCCGCGCCCAGGCACGTAGACCAGCGTGTTGGCCGTCCCAAGATCGATCGCCATGTTGTGTGACATGGACTTTAGCAATCGCGTGAAAAACATCTGCTCGCCTATCGAAGGGCCGTGGCACGCGGCCTTAAGGGAAATGGACCGACCTGTCGTCGTTCAACGCAGCAGCATCGGCCACCCTCTCGGCTGCGGCGGTGCGTCCGGTTGCAGATCGCAAGGTGCCGAAGCGGTGCCTGGGCCCGGCAACGCCGGACATATCGGAGCCGAGAACATCCCTGTCCCCGATTGCCCATGCCGTGAAGGCTCTGTCATGTTCATCGTCGGCAACAGATCGAATTGCGGCTGAAGAGGGGATGAACCGGTGCGGGTGCGGGCCTGTTCGCCCGCGGCGGCCCCGACATTCTCGATCCCTGCACCGCCACATCGCCGCTGCCGGATGCCGGCTCAAATTCTTTTCCCCTCCTAGCGGCCGGTGATGGATCGGGCTAGGTAGGCAGCGCGGCGCCTCAGGGGCCTGGCTCCGCGTTCTCACGAGGCCCCACTTTCCGGAGTAACGGACACGCCACGCAAAACGAACTATGACTTCGAGCGCCGGGAGCGCGAAAGAAGCAAGGCAGTCGATGCTGCCAAGAAGGCGCAAGCCAAGGCTGACCGGAAAGCATCCGAGCAAGGAACGCCGGACGCAACCGATTCCACTGACCCAGAGGCGAACGAACGCTAGACCTGCGCGGGATCCGCTCGTCCCGCTCGCGGTCGACGAGCCTCGAAAGCAGACGTTCGCTTCGGTGCCCTTCGGAGGGCACCGAAGGCGCATTGAAGAGTATCTCCCAGGGGCCACCTCCGGTATGGCGCACCGCGCCTGACGAAAGCCACTGTGAAACCGATGAAAGCACTGAATCCGACCCTCTCCCAGCTAGGCTGGAAGCCGTTCTTCTCCGAGCAGTTATCCGCTGCCGAGGATTGCAGCTACCAGCCCGTCCGCGTGATGTCGGTGCATCGCGGAATGGTCACTGTCTCGGGCGAAGGGATCGACGACTCGATCTCGTCCAGCCTCGCGGCCCCAAAGGGACCGGAGGACCGGCCGACGGTGGGCGACTGGCTGCTGATCGATCGGAACAGTCGGAGCGTGGTGCGGATTCTGGACCGCACGAGCCTGTTCAAGCGGCCGGCCCCCGGCGACGACCGCCGGCTTCAGCTCATCGCCGCAAATGTCGATACGCTCTTCATCGTCACGTCCTGCGACCAGGATTTCAACGTCGCGCGCATCGAACGCTACCTTGTGCTGGCGCGTGAGGTGAACGTGTGCCCGGTCATCGTGCTCACGAAGGCCGACCTTTCGCCCGCCCCGGACGGCTTTGTCGAAGCGGCGCAGGCGCTCCAGCCGAATCTGCAGGTGGAACTGGTCAACGGTCGCGATCCGGTAAGCGTCGGTCGCCTCGCTGCCCACTGTGGCCCGGGCAAAACCGTCGCGCTGGTGGGATCATCCGGTGTCGGCAAATCAACGCTCGTTAATACGCTGACGGGATCCGATTCCATCGCGACGCAGGCCGTACGCGAGAGCGACGGCAAGGGCCTTCATACGACGACCGTTCGTGAGATGCACCGCCTCGGCCGGGGTTCGGAGGGCGGCGGCTGGCTCGTGGACACGCCGGGCATGCGCGAGCTTCAGATGTCCGAGGTGACCTCTGGCGTTGCGGAGGTGTTCGACGATGTCGTGGCGACGACGCTCGAATGCCGGTTCACCAATTGCACCCATGCCGATGAGCCAGGATGCGCCGTTCGCGCCGCAATTGCGGAAGGGACGCTGGCACCGGAACGCGTCGAACGGTGGCGCAAGCTCACCAACGAGGATGTGGTAAATACCGGTATCGCGGCAGTCCGTCGTGGCCGCCCCGCAAAGATCGGCAAAAGGAGATGATTAGTGGCTGATCTGTACCTGAAGGCGCTGGAATCGGAGCGCAGGAAATTGTGGGCCGAATGCCGCCTCAAGGGCCTGGCGCAGGGCACGCCGGAACGGCTCCGCATCGAAGAGCTCGATCGGCTGCTGGCGGCGCATAGAACGAAGGCCGCCGGCTGAGCCGGCCGAGATCGGCGGCCATGCGGCTTCGGGGCGGCGCAAACGCCGAAGCGAGTAGTCATTCCGAACGCGAAAGACGGTTCGGCGGCCATTTCGGCCGTTCAGCGATGCCGCCGCTGATCCCGCAAGCTTCGGCTGGTTCAGGCGGCCGCCTGATCCGCGCCGGCGACGGAACGGAGGACCCGGCGCCCGGTCCTGCATGCGGGACCGGAGTGTAGCGGCTCCGGGATCGAACGCGGGCTTGCATGGCGCATTCGCCTGCGACAACCAGCCCGGATGCGTATTGCTCTTTTCGAACCCGAAATCGCGGGAAACGTCGGCGCCATTCTGCGGCTCGGCGCCTGCCTGGGGGCGGCTGTCGACCTTATCGAACCTATGGGGTTCGAGTGGGATGATCGAAGGGTACGCCGGACCGCGATGGACTATATCGAGCATGTCGCCATTGCACGCCATGCCGACTTCGGCGCCTTTCGGACGACCATCGGCGCACGAAGGCTGGTGCTGTTCACCACGAAGAGCCGCCAATCGGCCTACGACTTCAGCTTCATGCCCGACGATGTCCTGCTCTTCGGAAAGGAAAGCGCCGGCGTGCCATTGGCGATAGCCGACGCCTGCGATGCACAGCTGCGTATACCGATGCGCCCGCAGGTGCGATCGATGAACCTTGCGACTTCAGCGGCGCTCGCGCTTGGCGAAGCCCTGCGCCAGACTGCAACTTTGCCGATCTGACCGGCGCGCGACGGCGCTGTTCAGCTGAGATGAACCGTCATGATCTGGATGGTCGCTCGCTGGCTTGGGGAGAGGGCCTACTCGACGTCGACGGGATGGCTCACGACGATCGTGGGGGGCGCCGCGGCGAGTTCCCGCACGGCCAGGCCGAATGCGTGGAAGTGATCGGACGCCATGTGCTGCTGTACTGCCGCGTCATCGACGTACAGCTCGTTGAACACGAAGCGACGCTCGCCCTCGGCTTCCCGCCACAGGTCGTAGTACAGAACGCCCGGCTCCGCGCGCGAAGCGACGACGCAGATCCGGGCGGCCGAGAGAAAGGCCTCCTCCCCGCCCGGCTTGACGGCCACCAGCGCAATCACCTTGACGGGCATGTATCACCTTTCATGAACAAGCCCGATCGTGCTCCTGCCCGGCCGCGGAGGCAAGTCTGCCCCGCGCGCCGGGAGCCGGTCGCCGGGAGCCGGTCGCCACCTGCTACTCCGCTGCAATTGCCTGCGGCATGGCCAGTTCACGCGCTGCCGCCTCTTCGCGCACCAGCTTGTCGATGATGCGTCGCGCGCGAATGGCGCCGGCATCTTCCTCCAGCACCATCGGCTGCTCGGTCCAGAAATCGGACTTCATCGCCCGCTGTTGCAGTTCCAGCATCGGCTTGTCCTCGTCTTCAAAGGCTTTCCTGATGACCTTCAGGAAACCGTCGAGATGCTCCTGCGACTGGCCCAGCTTCGTCATGGTATAGATCCAGAAGTAGTGCGTGCTGGTCTCGCTTTCTGGCGTCACATAATGCGCCTGCATCTGATCCAGCCGGTTCGCCCGATCGAGTCCCGGCGATCCGACGCCGACATCGAGTTTGAGCGTGCTCGGCGCATACCAGTGCATGTCGAGCCATAGATCGACGATCTTGTCGGCCTTGGCCTTGTCCCAACGCGGATCGGTCGAGAGCGCCATCATGTCCAGAAACTGGACCGGCGCCGGCGTGTTGCGAATGATGCGGTCCGAGTGGACGGTCTTGCCATCCTGCCAGACCTTGTACGCGCCGGACGCGATCGCCCCGTTGCTGAGCGTCGTGGGATGGACGAAATCGAGGTGGCTGAGATCGAGAAGGTTATCGATCTCCAGCAGGTAGTTCGCCTGCATGTGGGTGGTGCCGCGCCCCGCAACGAAGCGCGTATCCGACTCCAGGAACGAGAAGTCGGGAATGTCCGCGGGGTTGGCGCCGGCAGGATCGCCCATCCAGATCCATATGGATCCGTACCGCTCGACCAGCGGATAGGTCGCCAGGCAGAAGCGATCCCGGTTGGTCTCGTTGACCCGCGCGTCGTAGCATTTGCCGTCGGCGCCGAACTTCAGGCCGTGATACGGGCACTGGATCTCGTCCCCGACGACGGTGCCGGCGGAGAGCGGGACGAACCGATGTGGACAACGGTCCGTCATCGCCAGGGGCAGGCCATCTTCTCGGCGGAAGAACACGAGATCGCGATCAAGCAGTCGCCGCGCCATCGGCTCCCGCCCCAGCTCGTCGCTCCAGCCGGCGACGTACCAGGCATTCTCAAGGAACTTGCCCATCCAGCCTATCCCCTCGCTATTATCGTTGGCGACAGGCTGATCCGACTCCGGCTTTTTGTCAAACGCCCCTGTTCGGCACCCCAGCACGGTGGGAGCTGGAGCGGCCGCGCCTTGCGGTGCCGCCGGAAACACTCCTCCGCCGCTACCGGAAGTTCCGGGCCTTCACCTGCACGACATGCTCCGGGTCTGCTCCGTCGCCGTGGGGCGGCCAGTAACAGTTCCTGACGCCTGGCCGCCACGGCGCCTCGCCGCGATCAGGCGAGGCGCCGTGGGTGGCGCCATCGCCGGCACTCGTCCGGTGCGGGAATGCCATTTCGCCGACGCTGCGCAGGAGCGGCGTAAGATCGACGATCCGGTCGCAGATGACGTGGATCACCCCACCCTCCTTCTGCACCCGCCCCTTCATCCCGATCATCGCCGCCGACATGACGGTGCGCCGCTGTGCCTCGAAGCGATCCGGCCAGATGATGCCGTTGGCGATCCCGGTCTCGTCCTCGATGGTGATGAACAAGACGCCCTTGGCCGACCCCGGCTTCTGTCGCACCAGGATGATGCCGGCCACCTCGACATGCCGGCCGTCCTTGATGGTGGCGAGATCCGCGCAGGCGACGATCCCGCGCCGATGCAGGTCCGCGCGCAGGAAGGCGAGCGGATGGGCGCGCAGCGACAGCTGGAGCGACCGATAATCCTCCACGACCTCCCGGCCGTCGGTCATCGGGGCGAGCGCCACGTCCGGCTCGCGCCCTTCAGGGCTGAACAGATCCTCCCGCTCGTCCGCGGCCGCAAAGAGCGGCAGTGGCGCCTCGCCCAGCCCCCTCACCTTCCACAGCCCCTGCCGTCGATCCTGACCGAGCGCGTGGAACGCATCGGCTTCCGCCAGGCGCTCGATGGCGGCACGCGGTACGCCCGCTCGCCGCCAGACCTCCTCGACCGAGCCGAACGGCAGATCGCCACGCGCGGCGACAATGGCGGCACCGTGCAAATTGGCGAGCCCGCGTGCCTGGCGCAGTCCGAGGCGGACAGCCAGCCATTTGCCGCCTGTCGGCTCCAATGTGCAGTCCCAGCGGCTGGCGTTGATGCAGACGGGGCGCACCTCCACGCCGTGCTCCCGCGCATCGCGGACGATCTGGGCAGGCGCGTAAAAACCCATCGGCTGGGCGTTGAGCAGCGACGCACAGAACACGTCTGGATGATGATACTTCATCCAGCAGCTTACCCAGCAGATCTTGGCAAAGCTGGCGGCGTGGCTCTCGGGAAAGCCGTAGCTGCCGAATCCCTCGATCTGCTTGAAGGTGCGCTCGGCGAAATCGCGCGGGTAGCCGCGCGTCACCATCCCCTCGACGAGCTTGTCGTAGAAGTGGCTGACCCCGCCGGTGAACTTGAAGGTCGCCATGGCGCGGCGAAGCTGGTCCGCCTCGGCGGGGGTAAACCCCGCGCCCACGATCGCGACCTTCATCGCCTGCTCCTGGAACAGCGGCACGCCGAGCGTCTTCTCCAGCACGGCGCGTAATTCCGGGCGCGGATATTCCGGCTTCTCCTTGCCTTCCCTGCGCCGCAGATAGGGATGCACCATGTCGCCCTGGATCGGGCCCGGTCGCACGATCGCGATCTCGATAGTCAGGTCGTAGAAGCATGTGGGCTTCATGCGCGGCAGCATCGACATCTGCGCCCGGCTCTCGATCTGAAAGGTGCCGAGCGTGTCCGCCTTCTGGATCATGGCGAAGACGTCCGGATCGTCATCCTGCAGGTCGGCCATTCCGATGCGGACGCCCTTGGCTTCTTCGAGCAGGTTGAAGGCGCGGTTCATGCAGCCGAGCATGCCGAGGCCCAGCACGTCGACCTTCATGATCCTGAGCGCATCTATGTCGTCCTTGTCCCACTCGATCGTCTGCCGATCGACCATGGCCGCGGGCACGATGGGGACGAGATCGTCGAGCCGCTCATGAGTCAGCACGAAGCCGCCGGGGTGCTGCGACAAATGACGCGGCGTGCCGATCAGCTTGCTGGCGAGATCGAGGGCGAGGCGGAGCCGGCGATCGCTGAGGTTGAGGTTCAGCTCCCTGGCCTGCTTCTCGCCGATGCCTTCGGCCGACCAGCCCCAGACGAGGCCAGCCAGAGCCTTGGTCAGATCCTCCGGCAGCCCCAGCGCCTTGCCGACTTCGCGCATAGCGCCGCGGGCCCGGAAGCGAGTGACGACCGCGGTGAGTGCCGCCCGCTTGCGGCCATAGGTCTCGTAGATCCACTGGATGATCTCCTCGCGGCGCTCATGTTCGAAATCGACGTCGATGTCGGGCGGCTCCTTGCGCTCGCCGCTGACGAAACGCTCGAACAGCAGCTCGTGTTTGATCGGGTCGATCGAGGTAATGCCGAGCACGAAACAGACGCAGCTGTTCGCCGCCGATCCCCGGCCCTGGCAGAGGATGCCCCGCCGCCGCGCCTCGGCAACGATCGTGTTCACGGTCAGGAAATAGGGTGCATAACCGAGCGTGGAGATCAGCCGCATCTCGTGCGCGATCTGATCGACATAGGCCTGCGGCACCGCGTCCGGAAACATGCGGTCGGCGGCCTCGCCCGTCAGCCGCTCCAGCGCCTGTTGTGCGGTCAGCCCTTCGATCACTGCCTCGTCGGGATAGCGGTAGGTCAGTTCGCCCAGGTCAAACGTGCAGAGCCGCGCAATCTCGGCCGTTGCGGCGATTGCGTGCGGGAACGCAGCAAAGCGGCGTTCCATCTCTTCGGGAGGCTTGAGATGACGATCGGCATGGCGCTCGCGGCGGTGTCCCAGCGTGTCGACCGTGCACTTCTCGCGAATGGCGGTCACGACGTCCTGGAGCAGCCGGTTCTCCGCCGTGTGATACAGCACGTCCCCAGTCGCGACGCTGCGCACGCCGGCAGCGCCAGCTTGGGCGTCGAGCTCGTGCAGCCGAATGGCGTCGCCTGGGCGCCTGCGGAACGACAGCGCCATGTAGCCGCTTCTGCCGAAGACCTCGCGCAGGTCGGAGAGATCATGGCCTAGCCGTTCGCCGGGCATGTCGGGCAGCAGGATCGCGATCATTCCGTTCGCGTGTGCGGCGACATCGCTCCAGCCGAGATCGCATCCCCCCTTCCCCGCCCTGGTCTTGCCAATCGTCAGCAGGCGGGTGAGGCGCGACCAGGCCGCCTTGTCCGTGGGGTAGAGCAGTAGCGACCGGCCATCCTCCAGCGTCACGCGCGAGCCGCTTATCAGGCGTACCCCGGTCGCCTTCTGCCCTTCCCAGGCGCGCACGACGCCGGCGACCGTGCCAAGATCCGCAATGCCGAGCGCGGGGTAGCCGAGCAGAGCCGCCGCGGCGAACAGCTCCTCCGGGCTGGATGCACCACGCAGGAAACTGAAATGGCTGGTGACCTGGAGTTCGACATAGGTTGTCATCAGCCGAACAGGCCGTGCATGTACCAGCTGAGATCGCCGGTAGTGCCATCGATGCCGTCGCCGCGGCGGAAGATCCAGAAGCGCGCGCCGCTCTCGTCCTCGACGCGAAAATAGTCGCGTACCGCCCAGACCTCGCCGCTACGCACCCACCATTCGCCGTGGATGCGCTCGGGACCATCGCCCGCCACGACGACATGCGGCTCGCCTCTCCAGGAGAAGCGCCTGGGCGGATGATCAGGCAGCAGCGCGAGCACATCGCGCAGCAGCTCCGGTCGAGCCAGCATGCGGATCGGCCTTGCCCATGATGGCCAGCCGGCGGGCGCATCAAGCGGGCCGACACGCTGGAGCGCGCGTTCGGGCACGTCGCTCTCCAGCGGCCCGACCTTGAACAATCCGGACGCACCGATCCGGCCGGCCAGCTGGTCGACCAGCGGTGCCACGTCGGTTGGCTGTGCATCGTCGGCGAGAATCCCGCCGAGCGGTGCCGCAGCGAGCGGTTCGGTGCGAACTGCCTTAAGCCGCATGACCTCGATACCAAGTCCCGGGTCGATCCGGTCGATCCGGAGCGACAGGAGACGGAGCAGGTGTTTGCCGTCGCGCGTGGCGCTCGACGTGCCGAGGGCGATGACGGCATCGCTGCCATCGACCTTGTGGCAGACGAGGTGGAGAGTACGGACTCCGTGACCGATCTCCTGCAGATGCCGGATAAGATCATCGACGAGATCGGACATGACCTGAGCGATTGGCTCGGCGGTGCTGATCGGCTCCATCAGGCGCCGTTCGGCCACCTGCATCGCGAATGGAACAAGCGGGACGATAGGTTCGGCGACCCGCCCGATTGCCTGATCGAGCCTTTCCACGGCCGATGCACCCAGGCGCCGAACAAGTGGTCCGCGCGGCATCGGTAGCAGGTCCGCTATCCGGTCGATCCCGAAGCGCGCGGCCGCGGCGAGCGCGCCTGGTTCCAATCTCAGCGCCGCGAGCGGCAGCGGTGCGATCGCCTGCACCTCGCCGCCGGGCGGCGTGATGTCGATGGCCGCCCGCCCATGACGCGCCCGGGCATACGCAGCCCCCGGTGTGCCGGCGATCGCGATGCGGGCCGTGTAACCGAGGCGTCCCAGCAGGCGCACCACGCGTTTGCAGAAGCGCCGCTCCCCGCCGAAGAGGTGCGTCGTGCCCGTAAGATCGAGCCAGATGCCGTCTCCCCCACAGACCGCTGCCGCCGGCGTCCAGCGGCGGACCGCATAGAGCGCGAGATCGTGCAGGAAACGCTGGTCGCCAGCGGGGTCCGCCGGCCGGACATCCAGATCGGGCACGAGTGCCCGCGCCTGCGTTGCCGGCATGCCGGGCATCAGCCCGAGGGCGAGCGCGGCTGGCGACGCGGCGATGATCACGACCTGACGGCCCAGCGCCAGAGTCAGGACGAGCGGTTTGTCCGCGATCGCAGCAGGCAGTGCTTGGCCTGCCGCGCCAGTGGACGTGCCATCAGCGGCGGGCCTTGCTTTGAACGGATGGTCGGCCGCCTCGGATCGTCGCCCGAGTTCGCGCGGCGGCGGCTGGCGGTGCGGCGGCAGCGCGGAAACCTCCAGTTCGACCTGCTCGCGGGTGGGCGCCCCGGCACGGGCCCAGCGCGCGCCGGGGCGCCAGCCTCCACCGCGCGGGACCGAGCATGCGCCGGGATCGTCGTCGACCGGGAGCTGGAGCGGTGCGCGCGGCTCAAGCCGCTGCGCGTATGGCCGCTCTGTCCGCCGCAGCCGCTCGATCGCGAGGGCGGGCAGGTAGAGCGAGGCGACCCGACGCATCGCCAGCCTCCAGCACGAGGGAGAAGGGGGCGCCGTTGCGCTGGCGCACGAGTTCCACCGTCCACCGCGGCCGCGCGACACCGGCCGCGGGCAGACGCTGCGATGGCACGCAGCCGATCCGCCAGCGGGTCGTCGCGGCAGAGGGTTCCGACAGCGGGCAGGCATCGCTGCGGCGTTGACGCCGCAGCAGGAATGCGGGCGTGCCACCCTCCGCCGCCGCCAGCTGAAGCCGCCTCGTCGCTGTCATGGAAGCCCGACGAACCTCGCCCACCACGGCTGCGAGCGCACCGTGACGAAGGCCGTCTTCCATGAGCGCCAGTACCTCGTCATCGCAGCGGCCTTCGGCAAACAACGCTTTGGCCGGTGCGAGCCCGGCTTGTTCGAGGCCGGGTGCGTAGAGATCGAAGCGGGTGACCGCCCAGAGAATTGTAGCCCCCCTGCCCTCAGCGAAACGCGCTACGATGCCGGCAATGAACAATGTCGCGGCGGCATCGTCGGCCAGGGAGGTTGAGGCCGCGGCGATCTCGTGTAGCGAGGCTGCCGCAAGCCCCTTCTCTGCCAAACGATCGTCCAGTTCAGGCACGCCGAACGGCAAAACGGCCTGCTGCGGCGTGGACGCGGCGCCGCTCACCAGGGCCCGTAGGTCCGCAATCTGGGCGCTGGAGGCTGGTTGCTGGATCATGGAACATCGACTCACTTGTTCCCTTTATGTTCCGCCAAACGAACGGGTGCGTCAACGGGCTTGAGCGACGTGAACGCACCTGCTGCGCGTCGCAGCCAACCGCGCTTGTCCCCCGGCCCGGCGGCGGAGCCTGTCGACCTTTCCACCTATTTGTTCGGGACCGAACGCGGAAGGAGAGCAACCAGCACAGAGGTCCGCCGCGTCTCACTTCCATCGAGCGTGAGCGTGTAGCGGCCGGGGGTAAGCTGGAAATCGACCAGCTTGGCTATGCCCGAGCAGGCTGGGCCGTGACCGTGCGCTACCGATTCCAGCGCCTTGCCGCCCCGGACGATGTCGACCCAGACGCCGGAGCCGAGCGCGACATGGTAGGTGCCCGCCTCCGCCACGCTGAAACTCATCGTGCCGCCACGGCCGACGCGATCCTTCACCGGGCCAGGCAGGTTGGGCAGGTGGAGCCGCGCGTCCGGATGAAGCACTACGTCATAAGCCTTGCCGATCACGATGGTCGGCCCTGCGCCCCGGGTGGCGGAGGCGAGGCTACTCCCTGGCGACCAGCCCTTCA
>NZ_JAQGLK010000203.1 GCF_028292925.1 Sphingomonas bacterium | reverse complement strand
GCGCGGGGGCCTTCCGGCTTGCCGAAGTAGGTACGGCGCCCGCTGCGAACTGCTCGTCTCCGGCCAGCGTCACACCGGATGCGATCTTCCGCAGCGCGCGCGGGATGCGCGGATCACGCGGATCTCGGCGGACCCGGAAGCGGATCGATTCGGGAAGGAACAGCAACAGACACGCGAACACTGCCACTCCAAGCACGCCACCGAGCCAGAAGGCGCTTTGCCACCCGTAGGCTTCGAGCATGAATGCCTGGACGAAGGCGCCGATGAAGTGGCCACCGGTGAACCCGCAGAAAACGATGCCGACGATTGCCGCGCGCCACCGCGACGGCGCGAGTTCCGACGACAGGGCGATGCAATTCGGGATCACTCCCGCGAAGAACAGAGCCGAAGCGAAGCGGATGCCGATCAGTTCCGCGGGCGTCCCCACCTGGGTGGTCGCCAGCGTCAAGAGGGTGAGGGCGGCAATCGAGACAAGAAGGGTGGTGCGCCGCCCGAACCTATCGGACAGGGGCCCCACCAAAAAGGTTCCGATTAGCAGCCCGAACTGCTGCACGACGAACACGCTGGTCAGCGCGGCCGGAGCCACGCCCATGTCCCGGGCCAGGAAGGGAAGCACCATGCCGACCACGAAGATGTCGTAGCCGTCGAGCAGCATTGCCAGCACCAGCAATAGGATCAGGCCGACATGGGCCTTACCGATCGGCTGCGCATCGAGGAAGGCGTCGATGTCGAAGTGCCGATCCGGCGCGGGCTGGGGGGTGCTCATCGGGCGGGACTCACCATCGCGCCATCGAGCACCACGGCCGGCTCGGGTGGATCACCGGGATCGTTGCGGCGGCGTGCCCCGTACCAGCCGAGCATGTAAAGGGCGGCACCCGCGAACAGCTCAGGAGCGGTGGCGCACAGATAGATGATGGTCGCGTCCGGTGCGCCCGCGATCAGCGCTCCGCCGACGATCGGCCCGAGCATGCCGCCGATCCGGCCGACCCCTGATCCCCAAGCGATCCCCGTCACCCGCATCCGGGGCGGGTAGGTGATCGCCGCTTGGGCGTTGAGGCCTGCCAGGCCGCTGTTGGTGGCATAGCCGAGCAGGCCGAAGACGACGAGCGCGGTGGTCGATCCCAGATCGATGAAGGCGAGCGTGCCGGTCAGAATCGCTGACGCCATGTAGAAAATAGGCAGCGCCCGGCCAGCGCCGACACGATCCATTATGAAGCCTACGGTCGCGGTGCCGATGATCCCGGTAAAGGTGCGCACACTGATGAGCAGCGCAACGTGGGTCATCGGGATGCCCGCGACGTGGTTGAGAATCGTCGTGCCCCAGTTGTTGAGCATCTGATTGACGAGGAACGCCATGAAGTAGGCCAGCCACACCATCAGCGTGAGCGGCAGCAGCCCGCCCTGGAACAAGGCGCCGATCGGCCCGCGCTTGCCCTTCTGTCGTTTCGGCTCCTCGACCAGGAAGCGTTCCTGACCGGTGAGCCGAAGGCTCGGATCCAGCCCCTGGAGTGCGCGGCCGATGCGAGGGTCGTTCGGATTGCGGGTAGCCCGGAAGCGGATGGATTCGGGCAGGAAGAAGAACAATATCGGAATCATCGCCAGCGGCAGGATCGTGCCCAGGTAGAAGGCGCTCTCCCACCCGTACGGCTCCACGATGAAGGCAAGCGCGCTCGCCCCGATGAACGATCCGCCGGTATAGCCGCAAAAAACGATGCTGATCATCGTGGCACGGAGCCGCTTGGGTGCGATCTCGGAGGCGAGCGCAACGCAGTTCGGGATGACGCCGCTGAAGAATATCGCCGAGACGAAACGAACCGCCGTGATCTGCGCCGGAGTGGTCGTCCAGGTTATGAAGTAGGTGCAGACCGCGAAGCAGAGCAGGCAGATCAGCAAGGTCGTGCGCCGCCCGTACCGGTCAGCGAAGGGGCCGAAGAACACGACGCCGAGCAGGATGCCAAACTGCTGGGCCACGAAGACCCCGGTGAAGGCGGCCGGCGCGATGCCCCAGTCCCGCGAGATGGCGGGGAGGATGAGGCCGACGACGAACAGGTCGTAGCCGTCTATCAGCATCGTCAGGATGAGCAGCCCGATCACCAGGATGTGGTGACGACCGATCTTCAGCCCATCGAGGAAGGCGTCGACGTCGAAATCGCGCGCGCCGTCCTGCTGCATCAGTTTTCTCCTTGGCCGCCCTTGGCAACTCAGTACTGTACCCGGACGCCGGCCCGATAGTAGCGACCGACCGGATCGAAGAACGAGCTGTTGCCGCGACCCGGCATCAGGGGCGGATTGTTGTCGAACAGGTTGTCCACCGCGCCGTATACCTGGATCCGCCGGCCAGGCTGGTCGACGATGTTGAACTGCGCCGAGAGCGACGCATAGTAGCGGGCATCGACGCGGTTGATGTTGATGCTGTTGGGCAGGGCCGGATTGTACCCTGCATCCTCCGGCCCGACCAGGGTTGGGTCGTAGATGCTCTTCGGGATGAAGTGGCTGTGATAGCTGATCGAGAAGCGCCCCTGGGTGTAGGTGGCGATGCTGTCCAGCGTCCAGTGCGGGAGGCATGAGAAGAAGGAGGTTACCGAGCAGCCGGTGACGCCCGCAATGTCCGTCGAGCCGGTGGCCTGGATCGTTTCCAGGTGCGCCACGTAGGTCGCGCTTGCAGTGAAGTCGAAGGCGCCGTCGGGGAGAGCATCGGAAATATTGCTGAGTGGAAACGAATATTGCGCCTGGATGTCCACACCGTCGGTCTTGACTGTGTTGAGGTTGAGGAACGGCGTGCGAATGAGCGTCAGGAAATTGTCCGATCCGCGCGATACCAGCGGACAGAATACCGTGTTGCCGATGTTGCACTGCGTGACGATGGTCTGCGGCGCCAGCGAGGCAATCGCGCCTTTGATCTCGATATTGTAATAGTCGACAGAGAGGCGGAAGCCCCGGAGGAAGCCGCGGGGAGCGAGCACGATGCCGCCGGTGAAGGTGTTCGCCTTTTCGGGAGCGAGACTGACGTTACCGCCTGAGCGCACCGGGATGACGCCCTGGTTGGCCGTCGCGGCATCGTTGATCGTCGCCTGCGTCGCTGTCTCAGGGCTGAAGTTTTCGGCCAGGTTGGGCGCGCGGATGTCACGCGATCGCGTGGCACGGAACCGGATGCCTTCGATCGGCTCGTATACCGAACCGATCTTCCAGGTCGTGACGTTGCCGCTGGTGGAGTAATGGGTGCGTCGTACGGCGCCGTTGAGCTCGAGCGACCGCGCCAGCACCCAATCCTTGGCGAGCGGGATGATCGTCTCGAGGTAGCCCTCGGTGACGTTGATCTGTCCGTTCAGCGCGGTGCCGTTGGTGCGTGTGAAGCCCAGGGCTTGCGAAACCGGATCGGTCGCGCCCACGACCTTGTCGCTGCGATACTCGACACCGCCCGCGACGGAGACCGGGCCGGCCCAGGTGCTGAACGGCTCGCCCTGGACGTTGCCGGAGACGACGTGCTGGGTCAGCCGCCGTGTCTGGAATTGCTCACCGAGTACGTAGTCGCGCGCTTCGTGGGAAAAACGGTTGATGCCGAACAGGTTGATCGGCGCGCAGCCGTTACTCGGCGCTGTCAGGCTCGACCGGCAGATCGGAACACCGTTGGGTCCGGCGACTGCATCGAGGGCGAGGTTGAAGTTGGCTTCGATCGGGTTCTGGTCGACAGTCTCTTTATAGTTGCTGCGGCCGAACTGGTAGTAGGCGTCCCACGACCAGCTGCCGCCAAGTTTTCCATTGAGTCCGGCGACGCCACGATAGGTGCGGGTGCGGTCGCGGCCGAGCGCATAGCCCAGATCGGTGGACTCGCGGCCGAAGCGGAAGTTGGTTATGTTGTTGGCGCGCATCGCGCTGACTATGCTGGCGGGCAGGAACGGATTGTCGATACGGACGGTCAGGCTGCCGGTGTCCCGCCTCGCGCCGCCGAGCGCCTTGCCGTCGACATAGCCGTAATTGGCCTCGACGAAGCCGGTGATGCTGTCCGTAAAATCCCAGGTCGCATGTGCATAGCCGGTGTAGCGCTCAACCGGGACCCGGATGTAGACGCCCGAAATGTAGGCGTTCTCGCCGTGCCCCGATCCGCCGATCATGAACAGGTTGCCGGCGAAGGCGCCGTAGTTGAACCGCCCCGGCGTGCCGTCGGGTCCGAACTGCGTGCCCATCAGCGGGCCCGCAGTGATCAGGCCCCCGCGCGTCTGCGTCGAGGTGTGGACGTCGCGGGCGAGGAAGCGCGCCGGCGCGCCGTTCAGGCCCGGCCGCGAGTTCGTGAGTTCCTGCGCCTCGGTCGCGCACCACGGCCGCGTGTAGCAGTCGCCGACAGACTTGGAGTCTTCGTACTCAGCGCCGATAACGATGTGGCCGCGATCTTCGCCGAACGCGGTGCCGTAGGCGAGCGCGCCCTGATAGTCCTTGCCGTCACCGTACTTGGAGACGCCATATTCCAGGTTGGCTTTGATGCCGGTAAACCTGTCGTCCATGATCAGATTGACGACGCCGGCTACCGCATCCGAGCCGTAGGCGGCAGACGCGCCGCCCGTGACGACTTCCGAGCGTTGCAGCAGGATGCTCGGGATATTGTTGAGATCGACGGTGGACTGCGAAGTAGATGCCACGAACCGGCGCCCGTTCAGCAGCAGCAGGGTGCGAGTTGGCCCAAGGCCGCGCAGATCGGCCAGCCGGGATCCGATGGTGCCGAACGTTATCCCCGACGTCGATGGAGTGATTCCCGGCCTGAAGGCGGGAACTTGGTTTAGCGCGTCACCAACGTTGGTCAGC
>NZ_JAQGLK010000177.1 GCF_028292925.1 Sphingomonas bacterium | reverse complement strand
CGATCTGGCGAGCGGCGTGACGGGCGAGATCCACCATGTCGACGCCGGCTACAACGTGATCGGCATGAAGGCCGAGGACGCGCCGGACATCGCGCTCGCGTGACCGGGCCGACGGAAGTGGCCGGACAGTGACGATCGTGATCCGTCGCGCATCGGCCGATGACCGGGACAAGGTGTTCACGCTGCACGCCGCGGTATTCCCTACCGCCGCGGAGGCGCGGCTGGTGGTCGCGCTGGAGGAGGATGGCGATGCCATTCTCTCGCTAGTGGCGGATGCGGGCGGGGAAATCATCGGCCATCTGCTTTTCAGCCGGATGGTCGCCACCGCCGGCGCCCGCCGCCCCGGCGCCGCGGCGCTGGCCCCGGTCGCGGTGGCCGAGGCGCACCGATACCGGGGGATCGGCACCGCGCTGATCGACGCCGGGCTGGCGATGCTGGGGGAGGAGGGCATCGACTATGTCTTCGTGCTCGGCGATCCGGATTTCTACGAGCGGTTCGGCTTCGATCCGGCAGTCGGCGCGCGGTTCGACTCGCCGTATGCGGGCGATGGCTGGATGGGGCTGGCGCTTGGCGACGGGCCACTGCCGAAGCGGGCCGAGGCGTGCCACGCCCGCGCCTTCACCGGACTGGCCGAGCAGGCGTGATCGGCCGATGATCGCTCTCCATCGCCGATGCGCCCTGGCGCTGGCCATCGCCTCTCCCGCCGCTGCGCAACCGGCCGCGGCCCCAGATCCGGCGGGCCCGACGGAACCGGCGGAACCGGCAGCGACGTGCGGCATCGCGGCCGGGCCGGTCGCGCAGATCCGGGCGAGCGTGGCGGCCGATGTGCGCTACCGGCGCGACGGCGGCGATGCCCTGCGTGAATTCTTCTCGTCCGAGGCGCTGCAGGCGATCTGGACGTTCACTTTGCCCGCGAACCCGGCATTTCCGGCTGCCCTGTGCGAACAGGTCGTCGAGGGGGGTGGGGCGATGCGCATCCAGCGGCAGCTCCACTGCGAAGCAACGAAGGCGGCCTGTGCGGCCCTGGCGGCCGAGATCAGCCAGCGAGACGACGGATCGGGTGACAGCGAATGAGCTTCAACAGTTTCGGGCATCTTTTCCGTTTCACTACCTGGGGCGAAAGCCACGGGCCGGCGCTCGGCGCGGTGGTGGACGGTTGCCCGCCGGGCCTGGCGCTTGCCGAGGAGGACATCCAGCCGTGGCTGGACAAGCGCCGCCCCGGCACGTCGCGCTTCACCACCCAGCGGCAAGAGCCCGACCGGGTACGCATCCTTTCCGGCACGTTCGAGGGGCGGACGACGGGCACGCCGATCAGCCTGATGATCGACAATGTCGACCAAAGATCGAAGGACTATTCGGAAGTCGCGGTCGCCTATCGGCCGGGGCATGCCGACTATGCGTATGACGCGAAGTACGGCTTTCGCGATTATCGCGGGGGCGGGCGATCCTCGGCGCGGGAGACGGCGGCGCGGGTGGCGGCAGGCGCGGTGGCGCGGGCGGTGATCCCGGAGGTGCGGATTCGCGCCTACCTGGTCGAGATGGGCGGGGACGCGATCGACCCGGCAGCGTTCGACGATGCGGCCATCGACGCCAATCCGTTCTTCTGCCCGGATCCCGGCGCGGCGGAACGGTGGATCGACATTCTGGACGAAGCACGCAAGGCCGGATCGTCGCTGGGCGCCGTCGTCGAGTGCGTCGCGACGGGTGTGCCGGCAGGCTGGGGCGCGCCTGTCTATGCCAAGCTGGATGCGGAGCTCGCATCGGCCTGCATGTCGATCAATGCGGTGAAGGGCGTCGAGATCGGCGACGGCTTCGCCGCGGCGCGGTTGCGCGGGGAGGGCAATGCCGATGCGATGCGCCCCGGCGCGGACGGCCGGCCGCTATTCCTGGCCAACCATGCCGGCGGAATTGCGGGGGGCATCGCCACCGGGCAGCCGATCGTGCTGCGCGTCGCCCTGAAGCCGACCTCTTCGATCCTCACGCCCGTCGAGACGATCGACCGCACCGGCAACGCCGCCGAGATCCGCACCAAGGGCCGGCACGACCCCTGCGTCGGGATTCGTGCCGCCCCGGTGGTCGAGGCGATGATGGCGCTGGTTCTGGCCGATCAGAAGCTGATGCACCGCGGCCAGTGCGGCTGATCGCCCGGAGCTAGGCCCGGCGCACCCCGACCAGCGTGCCGGCGCATCCGGGCACGTAGCGAAAATCGAAGTTCGGATGCTCGCGCCGCCAGCGCCGCGCCACCAGCCGCTCGCCAGGCCGTGCCGCATCGTCGAGGATGACGATACCGCCCGGCGCGATACGGGCGAACAGCGATGCCGCCGAACCGCGGCCCATCGGGTGCGTCACCCAGGGCGGGCCATCGACGATCAGCATGTCGATCACTTCGGGAAGCACGCCGTGGCCGTACCAGCGGCCCTTCCAGCCCGCGGGGGCATCCACCAGCGGCGCGGCGCGGATCTCCGCCTCCAGCCCCTGCCGGGCCAGCATGGCGCGGGTGTCCGCCGCGAATTGCTCCGCCTGATCGAAACTCAGCAACCGCCCGCCGCCGCCGGCCAGTTCCAGCGCGCGCGCCGCGATCAGCGTGGTGGTGCCGCCGCCGAACTCGACGATGGTGCGGGGCCGGGCGGTAAGGATGTGCTGCGCGATCAACGACAGCAGCCCGGCATCGGCGCGCCAGCCGCCGAGCGGAGGCAGTGCATCGTCCGGCAGCTTCGTCAGTGCGAGCAGGCGCGCGCGGGCCGCGGCACCGCCGCCGCCAAGGCTCCTGAGCAGCCAGGGCCAGCCGATCGCCCCGAACAAGCCGATCAGCGACCAGTGGGCGATTACCGCGCGCGCACCGCGCAACCGGGATAATCCCTCGGCCGCCTGAGCTATTCCGCCCGGATGAATCACGCAGTTCTTCCCCTCGAATCGTGGTCGAATGCGGTTGCGGTTGGGGGCTTGCGCGGCGGGCGTCAATGGCCCGGAAAGAGCGCGGCGCATCCTAACCGCCGCCGCGGCGTTGTGCCTGTCGATGTTTCGAGGAGACTGACATGCGTCCGATCAAGCTGATCGCCCTTGCCGTGATCGCCACGCCCGCCCTGGCGCTGGCGCAAGTCGGCCCCAACCCCGCGGCGAACGGATCGCTGGATCCCACCGTCGGCAAGGGGGGCGATGCGGCGACCGCCCCGGACGACGTGGCCGTGGGGCCATCCGGCCCGGAAAGCACGGTGACCGACAGCGCGGAGGCGAGTGCCGCCGCCGCCGCCGCCGATCCGACCGTTTCGGACAGTGCCGCAGAGGGCGCCGCGCCGACGACCGCCAGCGGATCCACGCGATCCGCACGTCCGAACAAGTCGGCCAGGCCGGGGAAGTCGGCGAAGTCGGCGACCGCGCCGGGCGACGAGACCGCCCGCAAGCCGCGCTGACGAATGTCTGGTTCCCGGCGTTGCCGCCGGGAACCAGACAGGCCGATCAGTCCTGAAACGGATCCCGCACGAGGATCGTATCCTCACGCTGCGGGCTGGTCGATACCAGGGCGACCGGGCACTGGATGAGTTCCTCGACGCGGCGGATATACTTGATCGCCGCCGCCGGCAGATCGGCCCAGCTGCGCGCGCCCGCGGTGGACTGGCTCCAGCCGGGGATCGTCTCGTATACCGGCTCCACGCCCGCTTGATCGCTGGCGTGGGGCGGCAGGTAATCGAGAGTGGCGCCGTTCAGGCGATAGCCGGTGCAGATCCGCAGTTCCTCGAACCCGTCGAGCACGTCCAGCTTGGTCAGCGCGATGCCGGTGACGCCGGAGACGGCAACCGACTGCCGCACGAGCACGGCATCGAACCAGCCGCAGCGGCGCTTGCGCCCGGTGACCGTGCCGAATTCGTGCCCGCGCGTGCCCAGCCGCTCGCCGGTCTCGTCCTCCAGTTCCGTCGGGAACGGGCCCGATCCGACACGGGTGGTATATGCCTTGACGATGCCCAGCACGAACCCGGCCGCCGACGGGCCGAGGCCGGAGCCGCCCGCGGCGGCGCCTGCGATCGTGTTCGACGAGGTGACGAACGGATATGTGCCGTGATCGTCATCGAGCAGCACGCCCTGCGCGCCTTCGAAGAGGATCCGGCGGCCACGGCCGCGCGCCTCGTTCAGCGTGACCCAGACCGGCTTGGCATAGGGCAGCACGAACGGCGCGATCCCGGCCAGTTCGGCCATCAGCGCATCCCGATCGATCGGCGGCTCGCCGAAGCCGGCACGCAGCGCATCGTGGTGCGCGCAGAGCCGATCGAGTTGCGGCCCGAGCGCATCCAGGTGCGCCAGATCGCACACCCGGATCGCCCGCCGGCCAACCTTGTCCTCATAGGCCGGGCCGATGCCGCGGCGGGTGGTGCCGATCTTGCCCGCGCCCGAGGCATCCTCGCGCAGGCCATCGAGGTCGCGGTGGAAGGGCAGGATCAGCGGGCAGGTTTCGGCCAGCTGGAGATTGTCGGGGGTGATCGCCACGCCCTGTGCGGCAAGCTTCGCGATCTCGTCGCGGAAGTGCCAGGGATCGAGAACGACGCCGTTGCCGATCACCGACAGCGTGCCGCGAACGATGCCGGAGGGCAGCAGGCTCAACTTGTACGTCTGATCGCCGACGACGAGAGTGTGGCCGGCATTGTGGCCACCCTGGAAACGGACGACAACATCGGCGCGGCTGGCGAGCCAGTCGACGATCTTGCCCTTGCCCTCATCGCCCCACTGGGCGCCGATGACGGTTACATTTGCCATGGATACGGGTTCCCCGCCTGCCGGGCGGATCCGGGCCGCCCTTCGACAGGACTCGGCGGCTGGATGGTGCTGGATCGGCTGACGCCGGGTGCGCGGCGCACCTGCCCCGCCACGCCGGTTCCGTCAAGCCGGTTCGATCAGATCGGCAGCGGGCCTTCGGCGGTGAGCCGGTGGGTGCAGCCGAGTCGGGCCGCGTCGTCCGTTGCGCCGAGTGCGGCGATGGTCGTCCAGCCTGCCGCGCGCATCGCAGCCGCGGCGCCCGCATCGGTGCCGGCCGGTACGAACAGCCGCCGCGTCGGCACCTGGCCAAGCCCGGTATCGACGAGGGGATCGAGATAGAGCGAGAAACCGACGGCCGGTTCCTCCGTACCGTCGGCGTGGATCACGTTGTAGCAGCCGCCCCGGCCGATCTCGCCGCGAACGCCGTCTGCGAACAGGGAAAAGCCGATCCAGCTCTGATATTCGAAGCCGTGCCGCTCCGTCGGGTCCAGCGTCAGCGTCGCACGGCCAGCCATCGCGGTGGCGATCTCGTCGACCGCGGCGAGCCGGGTGTCGAGTGCCCGCGACGGATCGAGTGCGCGAAGCCGATCGAGCGCCGGGGCGACCGGGCCGGCGGCGGCGATGAACGGCAGGTAGGCCTCGGCCCCAAGCGCGGCGAGGCCGCCGGCATCCTTGGCGTCGAGCAGATCGCGGACGGCATCGATCCGGTCCGTCGGCAGCGGCATAGCGCCGTGCGCCAGCGTCTCGACGAGATCGGGCAGCGTCAGATCGACGCCGATGCCGGTGACGCCCGCCGTCTCCAGCGCCTCGATGGCGACGCCGAGGATCTCGATCACGGCGGCGACGCTGTCGTTGCCGATCAGCTCGGCACCCGCCTGCATCAGCTCGCGCTCGGGGCGAAGCTGGGTAGCGCGCAGTTTCAGCACGGGGCCGCCATAAGCGAGCCGCAGCGGGCGGGCGCAGTGGCCCATGCGGGTGGCGGCGATGCGGCCGACCTGGGCGGTGATATCCGGCCGCAGCGCCAACGTGCGCTGCGAAACGGGATCGACGAAGCGCAGCAGATCCTGCGCGCGGGCCGACTTGAGCCGGCCGACAAGCTGTTCCTCGAACTCGGCGAGCGGAGGGCTGACGCGTTCGTAGCCGTGGCGCCCGATCGCCACGATCACGCGGTGCATCAGGCGGGACGCCGCCTCGGCCTGCGGTGGCAGGCGATCGCGCAATCCTTCGGGGAGGAGGCCGGGGTTTATCGTCATGGCGGCGTCCTTAGCGGGAAACGGGCGACATGCCAGCCGCAGCCGGCATGTCGCCCGCATCGGGGCGTCAGAACTTCAGCGCGCGTACCGTCTTCACGCCCGGAAGCGCGCGGACCTGGCCGAGCAGCGGCTCCTCGACCGGCGAGTCGACCGAGAGCAGCAACACCGCCTCGCCACCCGCAGCCCGGCGGCCAAGGTGGAACGTGCCAATGTTGACGTTCGCCTGGCCCAGCGTCGTGCCCAGGCGCCCGATGAAGCCGGGCGCATCCTCGTTGACGATGTACAGCATGTCGCCGACGAGATCGGCCTCGACCTTGACGCCGAAGATCTCGACCAGGCGGGGGCTCTCGTTGGCGAACAGGGTGCCCGCGACCGAACGCTCGCCGGCATCGGTGCGGACCGAGACACGGACGAGGGTGTGGTAATCGCCTTCGCGATCGTGCCGCACCTCGCGCACGTCCAGCCCGCGCTCCTTGGCCAGGAACGGCGCGTTGACCATGTTCACCGTGTCCGAATAGACGCGCATCAGGCCGGCCAGCACGGCGCCGGTGATCGGCTTCTGGTTAAGCTCGGCGGCGGCACCCTCGACCTCGATCGCGATGTGGGTGAGCGCGCCGTGGGCGAGCTGGCCGATGAGCGAGCCGAGCTTTTCCGCCAGAGCCATGTACGGCCGGACGCGGGGTGCCTCCTCGGCGGAGAGCGACGGCATGTTGAGCGCGTTGGTGACGCCGCCCGACATCAGATAGTCCGCCATCTGCTCGGCGACCTGGATCGCGACGTTGACCTGCGCCTCGTTGGTCGATGCGCCAAGGTGCGGCGTGGAAATGAAGCCGGGCGTGCCGAACAGCGGGCTCGCCTTGGCCGGCTCCTCGACGAACACGTCCAGCGCGGCACCGCCGACCTGGCCGCTGTCGAGCATGTCCTTGAGCGCAACCTCGTCGATGAGGCCGCCGCGCGCGCAGTTGATGATCCGCACGCCCTTCCTTGTCTTGGCGAGGTTCTCGCGGCTGAGGATGTTGCGGGTCGATTCGGTCAGCGGCGTATGCAGCGTGATGAAGTCGGCGCGGGCAAGCAGTTCGTCCAGCGTGACCTTCTCGACGCCCATTTCCACCGCGCGCTCGGCGGTCAGGAACGGATCGTAGGCCACGACCTTCATGCGCAGGCCGAGCGCGCGATCGGCGACGATCGAGCCGATGTTGCCGGCACCGATCAGCCCCAGCGTCTTGCTGGTCAGTTCGACGCCCATGAAGCGGTTCTTCTCCCACTTGCCGGCCTGGGTGGAGGAGTTCGCCTCCGGCAGGTCGCGGGCGAGGGCGAACATCAGCGCGATGGCGTGCTCGGCGGTGGTGATGGAATTGCCGAACGGCGTGTTCATGACGACGATGCCCGCAGCGGACGCCGCGGGGATGTCGACATTGTCGACGCCGATACCGGCCCGGCCGACGACCTTCAGGTTCTTGGCGGCGGCGATGACCTCCTTCGTCACCTTGGTGGCCGAGCGGATCGCCAGCCCGTCATAGTCGCCGATGATCGCGAGCAGCTCGTCCTTGGTCTTGCCGGTGATCTCGTCGACCTCGACGCCGCGCTCGCGGAAGATCTGCGCGGCGCGGGGGTCCATCTTGTCGGAAATCAGTACCTTGGGCATGGTTTTGTCCTGTCGGTCGAAACGTCGTCAATGCCGGGGCGGGGAGCCATCAGCCGATCGGGCGCCCAAACGAGGCGGCGTTGCGGCTGTGGAATCCCGCCTGCGCGGGAATGACGAAGGATTGGGAAGCGGTGGGCGGGGGGCTTACGCCCCGCGTGCCTCGTGGAAGGCCCAGTCGAGCCACGGCCCGAGCGCCACCACGTCGGCGGTGTCCACGGTCGCGCCGCACCAGATGCGCAGCCCCGGCGGGGCATCGCGGTAGCCGGCGACATCGTAGGCGGCATCCTCCGCCTCGAGCAACGACGCCATCTTCTTGACGAGCGCCTGCTTGGCAGTGTCATCCAGCCCGCCGATCGCGGCATCGGCGAACTTCAGGCAGACGCTGGTGTTGCTGCGCGTGGCGGGATCCGCGGCAAGGTGCTCGATCCACGGCGTTGCCGATACCCACGCGTCCAGTGCGGCGGCGTTGGCGTCGGCACGGGCGATCAGCGCATGGACGCCACCGGTTTCCCGCGCCCATTCGAGCGACCAGATATAATCCTCGACCGCCAGCATGGACGGCGTGTTGATCGTCTCGCCCTTGAAGATGCCCTCGATCA
>NZ_JAQGLK010000163.1 GCF_028292925.1 Sphingomonas bacterium | reverse complement strand
ACGCGAGCGCGGGCAGCCAGACGAACCCGCCCTCGATCAGGACGATCTTCAGGGTCGGGAATTCCTCGAACACGCCTTCCAGCACCAGGCTCGTCACCAGCGCCTGCATCGATTCGGTGTTGCTGTGATGATCTTCCAGATAATAGGAGACCCAGCCGCTGCCGCTGGGCGGCGTTCCGCCGAACCCACCGACGTGCAGCCCGATCGGCAGCCCCGCCTCCACCGCCGCCGCATAGATCGGCCAGTAGCGTTTGCGCCCCAGCGGTTCGATCGCGCGCGGCGCGAGCGCGACCTGGACGAAGCCCCGATCGGGCGCGCGACGCCGGATCTCGCGGGCGCTCGCCTCAGGATCCTCCTGCGGCACCACCAGCGACGCCTTCAGCCGCGGCTCCGGGTGGCACCATGCATCCAGCTGCCAATCGTTCACCGCCGTTGCCAGCGCGGCGCCGAAGCCAAGGTTGCGCTGGCTCTGGGCATTGGGCCCGAGCACCTGGAGAACGCCATATGCCACGTTGTTGGCGTCGAGATGCTGGCGCTGCATCAGCGCCAGGTTGGATCCTCCGTGGCTGCCGTCGGGCAGGCGCGCGTCCATGCGGTTGCCGTCGCCGAAGCGCGGATAGGGCATTCCGGCGGTGAACGGCTGGCGAAAGCCGTTGCCGAAGCTTTGCAGATGTTCCTGCCAGCGCGGCGGCAGATAGGGCAGCACGCCCAACGGCCCCTTGGGGGACGGATGAATGTCGCAATCGATGATGCCCGCGGAAACGGGCTTTTCGGTCACGCGCTCCAGAACCTCGACGGTCATGTCCTTCGCTCCTGCAGACGGGTGTACGTCGCCATGGGATTATCGATCAGGATTTTCTGCCGCAGCGCCGCCGGGATCGAGGGCGGCATCGCCGCATCGCCATCGAACTGGTGATGCGGATAGTCGGTCGAGAACAGCAGCATCTCGTCCGAGCCGAGCTGGTCGATCACCCGCTCCAGCTGATTGCCGCTATCGGGCGCGTCGATCGGTTGCAGCGTCAGGCGAAAATGATCGCGCACGATCTCGAACGGGCGGCGCTTCAGCCACGGCACCTCGGCGCGCAAGCCCCGCCACGTCTTGTCGAGCCGCCACAGGAAGCTCGGCAGCCAGGTGAAGCCGGATTCGATCAGCACGACCTTCAGCCCCGGATACTTTTCGAACACGCCCTCCGTGACGAAGCTTGCCACCTGCGCACCGAACGTCTGCGACTGGGCGACATAATCCTCGAGCAGGAACGATCCGTAGCCGATGGTGCTCGGCGGATGGCGGTAGCTGCTGCCGGCGTGGATGCCGATCGGCAGGCCATGGCGCTCCGCGGCCTCGTAGATCGGCCAGTAAAAGCGTTTGCCGAGCGGCATCTCGCCCATGCACAGCACCATCACCTGCACGAAGCGGCGATCGGCGGCGAGCCGCTCGATCTCCGCCACGGCCAGCTCCGGGCTTTCGACCGGCACCACGATCGATCCGCGCAAGCGATCATCCTTGCTCAGCCAGTTATCGGCCAGCCAGTCGTTCGTGGCGGAGCAGACCGCGGCGGCCATGTCCTCGCTGTAGAGCACCGGGCCGCCATACAGCACGTTGCAGATGGCAAAGCGGGTGCCGAATGCATCGAGCGCCTCCCGCTGCACCTTTTCCAGCTCGACACCGGCGCGGCCGTTGGCGCTGCGCCACTCGGCGCGGGCCGAAAGCGGGCTTTGCGGCGGGTAGCTCGCCAGATCGAGCGACCCCATCGTGCGCATCGGGATCATCTCCCGCCAGTAGCCGCTCAGATACGGCACCAGATCCGCCGTCGAATTGACCGCCGGATGAATATCACAATCGATGCCGCCCAGATCCACCAATGCTTCGTCCCGTTCGAGCCAGAGTGAGCAACCGGCCGCCGGCCGCCGCCAGATTTACTCCCGAACGACCGAAGCGTCCAATCCGCCGCTCGGGAGCGAGTGGAACATCCCTCAGTAGGTCATCCGCACGCCGCCCTTGAAGGTGGTGCCGGATGCGTTGAACAGGATGTTGTTGCCGGTGCCGTGCGATCCCGGATTGAGCGGCGGCATCGTGTTGAAGACGTTGTCCACCCCGGCGAAGAAGGTGAACGACTGGTTCGCCCCCCTGTCGATCCGGTACTGGCCGAGCAGATCGACATAGGTGCGGCTGGGCACCGTGTTGAAGTTCACGCTGTTGACCGAGTTGATGCTGTAGGCGGGATCGTCCGGGCCGACGAACGCGGCGTTGTAGAAGCCCTTGTTGATCCAGCGCACGTGCGTGTTGAGCGTGAAGGCGTTGTAATCCCAGCTGACCAGGCCATCGATCACCCAGTCGGGCAGACCCGCCGGGGTGCCGCCGCGCAGGCCCGTCTGCCCGGAACGCTGCGTCGGGCCGACGGCATCGACGGTGATGAGGTCCTTCACGTACGTCGCCAGCAGGCGGACGTTGGCGGTGCCGAGCGCGCCGAGCGGCTGGCGGTAGCTGAGTTCGGTATCGACGCCGCGGTTGATCAGCCGGTTGATGTTCTGGAACGTATCGCGGATCGAGGTGATCGCGCCGATCGTCGCCGCGCCCGAAGGCGCCCCGCGGGTGACGAGCGAGCAGGAGAAGGCATCGCCCTGGAAACAGCGGGTGGCGATGTTCTGCTGCCCAAGGGTGGAAATCGCATTGTCGATCTTGATGTTGTAATAGTCGACCGAGAGCCGGAACCGGCCGAGGAACCCGCCCACCGGCTTCAGCACCACGCCGGCGGTGAAGGTATCCGCCTTTTCCGGGGCCAAGGCGGCATTGGATCCGCCGAATACCGGGATGTTGGTCTGCAGCCCGCCCAGCGCCGGATCGTTGAGGATGCCGCTCACCTGCGTGATCGGCCCGAACAGTTCGGAGATGTTGGGCGCGCGGATATCGCGCGATCGCGTGGTGCGGAAGCGGATCGCCTCGATCGGCTCGAACACCGCGCCGGCCTTCCATGTGGTCACGTTGACCGTGGAGCTGGCGAACCGATCGCTCGACCGCTTGTAGTGGGTGCGCCGCGCCGCGCCGTTGAGGCTCACTTCGTGGAACAGCATGTCCTTCAGGATCGGCAGTTCCGCTTCGACATAGCCTTCGGTCACCTGCACCTTGCCCGAAACCGCGACGCCGTTGGCGGCGAAGAAGGCGAGCGACTGGGACAGCGCATCCGCGGCGCCCTTCGCCGAATCCGAGCGGTATTCGCCGCCGAACGCCACCGAGAACGGCCCCGCCGGCAGATCGAACAGCCCGCCACGGACGTTTGCCGCCAGCACATGTTCGTCCAGCTTGTTGGTCTGCACGCCCGATCCGGTGACATAGGCCTGCGCAGCGGCGCTCTGCCGGTTGTAGCCGAACGGATTGTAGGGGGTGCAGGCGGCATCGTCGTTGGCGCTGCTGGCGTCCGCATTGACGCGGCAGACGATCTGCCCCGCCCCGTTGCGAACCGCATCCAGCGCGCGCGTCATCCGCGCCACCACCACATTGTTCGAGCTTTCGTAGCGAAAGTCGTTCCGGCCATATTGGTAATAAGCGTCCCAGCTCCAGCCGCCGCCGAACTTGCCCTCGAGCGCGAAGACGCCCCGGTACGTATCGTTCGTCGTCACCAGTGCCAGCCGGCCGAGTTCGGCAAAGCCCTTGCCGAGCTGGAAGCTGGTGGCGCCGCTCGCCGCGAGCAGCGTGGGGATATCGAGGGCCGGGTTGGTGGATCGCGGCAGGAAGGCATTGTCCCGCTGGATCGTCAACGCGGTGTTCCGATACTGCGTGCCGCTATATTCGCCGGTGAGGTGGCCGTAGTTCAGCATCAGCGATGCCGTGATGTCCGGCGTCACCTGCCAGTCGAGATTGCCGGTGACCGCGTACCGCTCCGTCGGGGCGGTGAAATACAGATCCTTGAAGTAGATGTTCTCGCCCTCGCCCTCACCGCCGATCTGGTAGAGGTTGTTGACGAGCGAGCCGTACTGGAAGCGCCGCGGCGTCCCATCCGGATTGAAGGTGATGCCGTCGATCGGGCGCAGCACCGGCGTCGCCCGGCCCGCATAAGCGGAGCCTGGCGGCACCGTCACACCGTTGAACGGCACGGTGGACGGGCGTTCGTCGGCCAGGATGTTGTTGGCGCTGATCGCATTGTAGCCGGGGTTGCGGCCGAAGTTCAGAACCTCGGTGCGGCAGAAGGGCCGCGCCTGGCAGTCGCCGATGCCGCGATTCTGCTGCCATTCGCCGCCGACCGTCAGGTGCAGGCGATCGGTGAGCTTGCGCCCGACGGCGAGGCCCAGGGTCGTTTCCGATCCGTCGCCATATTTGGTGATCTGCTGCTGCGCGGTCGCCTTGATGCCGTCCAGTCGCTTGTTGAGGATCAGGTTGACCACCCCGGCCACGGCATCCGACCCGTATTGCGCCGATGCGCCGCCGGTGACGACTTCGGCCCGCTCCAGCAGGATCGACGGGATCATGTTGGTGTCGACGGTTGCCTGCGTGGTCGACGGCACGAACCTTCTGCCATCGACGAGGGTCAGCGTCCGCACCGCGCCCAGGCCGCGCAGATCGAGGATCCGGCCGCCGATATAGCCGGCCGCCGGGCTAAGCTCACCCGAGGAGGGCGAGTTGCTGGCGCGGAATGCCGGCACCTCGTTCAGCGCATCGGCGATGTTGGTGGCGCCGCGCTGGTCCAGCCGGGCGGCACCGATCACCGATACGGGCGACGGCGCGGCAAAACCGGTGGCGAGTCGCGATCCGGTGACGACGATCTCTTCCGTCGCGGTGGCCAGTACGACATCGGGCGTTGAAACCGGGCTGGCGGTATCGCTGCCGGCCGGGGCCGCCGGAGCCGCCGCGCCTGCCTGCGCCGAGGCGGTGCCGGACAGGCCGAGCGCCACCGCGATTGCCGTTCCGCTGACCAGGATTCGCCGCATCGAACCAGTGCTGTACGCCATAAGCCTCCCCATCGTCCGTGGCGTTCGCGCCATCTGTGTACGATGCTACCTACTTTTGCGCGGCTTGCCCACGCGAATGTTGATGGAAAGCGATATCGGGCGGGAAGCGCCGCGCGCGACATTGCCCGATCACCCGCCGCAGCGGGGATTCCCGCTCAGGCGGCAAGCGGCTTCGCGTTGGCAAGCCACGGATCGGCAGGCTCGGCCGGCACCGCGAACAGCGGCAGCGTGCCCGGTTCCGGCCGGCGCGGGGTGCGAGAGGTCAGGCTGGCCAGCCAGGGCGCGCCGAGCAGGCCGACGGTGATCGGGGCCAGCCACGCCGCCGCCCCCGGCGCGAACGGCGCGATCAACAGAAAGGCCGCGCCCAGCGCCAGGTGCCAGCGGTACAGCCGGATCGCCTCGTCGATCGGGATGCCCCCCCGATCCCGCGCCTGCGCCGCCCAGTCCGATCGCTTGCCGCGCAGGATGGCGACGATCACGAACGTCTGCGTAAGCATCGCTGCCGGCGCCATCAGGATAGACAGCACGATCTCCGCCGCGACCGAGCGCAGCAGCGGCCCCGTGCCGCCGAAGCTGCGCCGCCGCTCGGGATCGCTGAGTGCCCAGATCAGCGCCATCAGCTTCGGCCCGAACAGCAAGGCGACCGTCAGGATCAGCACGTCGCGCGTCGATGCGGCCGCTGCCGGATCGTTCAGGATGTGGAGCTGCTGCGCCAGTGTGGTCAGGATCAGCAGCAGCCACAGCGACGACGTGGCGTAGGCGGACGCGCCGACGAGCATCTGCAACCGGCTGATCCAGTGGAACCCCGCGGCGCCGAGCAGCGGCACGTGCTGGATGTTGCCCTGCGCCCAGCGCCGATCGCGGATGGCATGATCGACCAGGGTGGGCGGATGTTCCTCATAACTGCCGTTGACGGTGATGGTGTGGACACTCCAGCCGCGCCGCCGCAGCAACGCCGCCTCGATGATGTCGTGGCTCATCACATAGCCGCCGAACGGGGGCTTGCCCGGCAGTTCGGGCAGGCCGCAGCTCTCGGCGAAGGCGGCGACGCGGACGATCGCATTGTGTCCCCAGAAACTCGCCTCCCCGCCCCACCACCACAGCAGACCGGCCGAGGCTATCGGGCCGTAGAGGCGGTTGGCGAACTGCATCCACCGCTGGAACACGGTGGTCGCGCCGATCACCAGCGGCACCGTCTGGATCAGCCCGATCGATGGGCGCGCCTCCATCGCGTCGCTCAGCGCCACGATTGCCGGGCCGCTCATCAGGCTGTCCGCGTCCAGCACGGTCATATAGTCGTAGGCACCGCCGAAACGCCGCACCCATTCGGCCAGGTTGCCGGGCTTGCGGGCGACATTCTTGTCCCGCCGCCGATAGTAAAGCGGGATGGGGGAGCCGGCGGCAAGCTCCGCCCACGCACGCAGCTCCCGCCGGCCCGCCTCGGGGCCGGAATCGCTCAGCACGAAGAAGTCGATCGGCGGGGCGCCAGGGGTGTGCGCGATCGAGCGGATCATCGCCGCGATCCGGCCGAAAACCTCGCCCACATCCTCCTCGTAGATCGGCATGACGACCGCGGTGCGGCCGGTGATCCGCCGGCGTGGCGGCGGCGGATCGATGAAGCCGGACACGTTGCCGCCCATCAACAGCACGAATCCGATCGCTGCGCCGACGAACCCGAACGCGACCCAGCCGAACAGCGGCAGGAACAGCAGCAGCAGGACGATGTCCCACACGTCCAGCCCGTCTTCGAGCAGGGCGAGGCGGACTTCGCCGGAAGCACCGAAGGCCAGCACCATCGTCAGCAGGATAAGCAGGATCCGCCGCGCCGCCATGTCGCTGGGCACGCGCGGCCGATCGATCGACTGCACCGGCGGCCTGTCGAAACGCTGCACCGGCATTTCGATCGGGCATTCGGGCGGTAGAGCAGGCGGTGCCCCCGCACCCGCCGAGGAAGAAGCACCCTCAGCCAATGGGAACGACGATAGTTTCGCTGAGCGCGGCCCCGCCCCGGCCCAGCCACAGCCGCACCTCGGCCGGGGCAGCGCCGGCCGGGGCCACGTCGATCGTTGCGCGCCACTGTTCCGCCTGGCCGACGATGGGATAGGCATGCGCCTCGACCAATCGGCCGCCGGCCACCTCGACATTGCAATCGACGCCGCTCTGGCGGCCCAGCCCGGCAAGCCCGGCGCCCGCAAAGTCGATCACCAGCTTGCGCTGTCCGGGGCGCGGCGGCTCGCCCGGGCGGCCGCCGGTGCCGGTGCGGGTAGCGACGGCACGGGCCACCCCGCCGCCGGTGGGATCGCGCGAACTCCACGTCAGGCGGTAATCGAAGGCGAGCCGCGCCCCGGCGCGCGGCGCATCGGCGGGATTCCAGAACGCGACGACATTGTCGTCGGTCTCGCCCCTGGTCGGAAAGGCATACAGCATCACCGATCCGGCGCCCCACCGGCCGGCCGGCTCCACCCACAGGTTCGGCCGGCGATCGTAGAAGGCGCCGTCATCCTGATAATGATCGAACGCGCGGTCGCGCTGCAGCAGGCCGAAGCCCTTGGGATCGCGATCGACGAAGCTGTTGAGCATAAGCGTGCGCGGATTTACCAGCGGCCGCCAGATCCGCTCCCCCGCCCCGGTCAGCATCGCCAGCCCATCCGAATCGTGGATCTCGGGCCGCCAGTCGATCGCCGCCGCCCGGTCGCCCTCGCCATACCAGAACATGCTGGTGGCCGGCGCGATGCCCAGCCGCGCGACATCGCGGCGCATGTGCAGCACGCTGGCCACATCCTGCACCACGCCGTCCGCCCCCAGCCGGCAATCGAAGCGGAAGGCGCCGGTGACGCTCGGCCCGTCGAGCAGCGCGTGGACGACGATCCGGCTGCGCCCGAACGGCTCGATCCAGAAGGCGGTGAAGGCGGGGAACTCCTCCTTTCCGTCGATCCCGGTGTCGATCGCGATCGCCCGCGCGGACAGGCCATATTGATCCTGCCCCCCCGCGGTGCGGAAATAGGAGGCGCCGAGAAACGCCAGCCAGTCGCTGTCGCGGCCGGGGTTGAGCACGCGGAAACCGGCAAGGCCGTGCGCCTCCGCCACGCCCGCCGGCACATCGAACAGGCCGGGGGCAAAGGGTATCTCGCGCGCGGTTCCACCCTCGACCAGCGCGATCTGCACGGGCTGGGCCGCGGTGCGCGACAGCGGAAACAGCCGCACGGCATCGCCGATCGTCGCGTCGGGGCGATAGCGTATCGCACCGGCAGTATCGAAATCGCGATCGAAGGCGGCGGCAACGGGGCTGCGGGGGCGATAGGGGCGGGCGGCAAGCGCGGCCGCCTTCCGCTGCAGGATCGTCCACGAAAAGGGCCGCGGGCGCCCGAACGCAGGCGCCGCCGGCCCTGCCGCCACCAGGCCGAGCATCGGCAACGCGCCGATCATCCCCAGCATCCCCCGCCGCGCCGTAACGATCATGCATCCTGCAGACGGGATTCCGCCGCGATTTGCAACCCATGCCGGATAGCCGGTGCCCTGATGCCGATGGCCCGCCGCGCCCCCCGCCGCCGCGCGCGCTCAGCCTGGGTTAAGCGGCAGCGGGGCAAGGTCCCGCCTCCTCCCGGAGGTGTCCGATGCGCACGTTTTCGCTCTTGTTCGCCGGGGTGGCGATCCTGTCCACCGCCGTTCCCGCCGCAGCCGCCACCCGCGCCGCCAGGCCGACCCCCGAGCAGCGGCTCGCCAAGCTGCTCGCCGGCCGGGTGGCGGGCGAGCCGGTCCACTGCATCAGCCTGCGCGATATCCGCTCCAGCGAGATCATCGACGGCACCGCCATCGTCTATCGTACCGGCGGCAACCGTTTGTACGTCAACCGCCCGCGCGGCGGCGCGCAGCAGCTGGACTATGACGACGTGCTCGTCACCCGCACCTCCACGTCGCAGCTGTGCAGCATCGATATCGTCCGGCTGGTCGACCGCACCTCCCGCTTCGAGACCGGCTTCGTATCGCTCGACGATTTCGTGCCCTACGCCCGGCCCGCCACCGGCAGGTAAGCGGGGCGGCTCAGGTGCCGCAGAAGGTGGCGGTGACGCGCTCGCCCGCCAGCGGCGGCTCGGCCGCCCAGCGATTTTCGGGGCGCTCGTCATAGGGCCGCGCCAGTACGGCCAGCAGCCGATCGAACGGCGCGAAGTCGCCGCGCTCGACCGCCGCCGCGATCATCGCCTCGATGCGGTGGTTGCGCGGGATGTAGGCGGGATTGACCGCGTTCATGCTGCGTCGGCGGTCCTCGTAGCTGCCTCCTTCCTGGGCGATCCGTTCGCGCCAGCGCAGCAGCCAGGCATCGCACGCGGTGGGATCGACGAAGAGCGATCGTAGCGGCTCGGCATCGCCGTCCGCATCCTGCGCATCCGCCAGACGGCGGAAGAACAGGGTGAAATCGGCCTGGTTGGCGGTCATCAGGGCGAGCATGTCGTGCGCCAGCTCCAGATTGACCTCGCCTGGTCCGCCCAGCCCGAACTTGCGCGCCAGCCCGGCCGAATAGGCCCCCTGAAACGCGGGCGGGAAAGCCGCGAGTGCGTCCTGCGCGTCGGCAATCCCGGCATCGCGATCGTCGGCCAGCAGCGGCACGAGCGTCCCGGCCAGCCGGGTAAGGTTCCACAGCGCGATCTGCGGCTGGTTGCCATAGGCGTAGCGCCCGCCGCGATCGATCGAGCTGAACACGGTGGCCGGATCATAGGCATCGAGGAACGCGCACGGCCCATAATCGATCGTCTCGCCCGCGACCGACATGTTGTCGGTATTCATCACCCCGTGGACGAAGCCGACGAGCAGCCACCGCGCGACCAGATCGGCCTGGGCTGCAATCACCGCGTCGAGCAGCGCGCGATACGGCCTCGCCGCCTCTGCCGCGTCCGGATAGTGGCGCGCGATGACGTGATCGGCGAGCAGCCGTACCGCATCGTCGTCTCCATTATAGGCGTGGAACTGGAAGGTGCCGACGCGGATGTGGCTGGCGGCGACGCGGACGAGGATCGCGCCGGGCAGCATCGTCTCGCGCGCGACGGTATCGCCGGTGGCGACGGCGGCCAGCGCGCGCGTGGTCGGGATACCGAGTGCTGCCATCGCTTCGCTGACGACATATTCGCGCAACACCGGCCCGAACGCCGCGCGCCCGTCGCCGCCGCGGGAAAAGGGGGTTCGGCCGGCGCCTTTCAACTGAATGTCGTGCCGCCCGCCATCGGGATCGATCACCTCGCCGAGCAGGATGGCCCGGCCGTCGCCCAGCTGCGGCACGAAACTGCCGAACTGGTGCCCGGCATAGGCAGTGGCGATCGGTTCGGATCCCTCCGCGATCCCCCGGCCCGAAAGCATGTCGATCCCCTCCGGCCCGGCAAGCCAGTCCGCATCCAGCCCCAGATCGGCGGCGAGCGGACGGTTCAGCCGAATCAGCGAGGGGGCAACTGCCGCGGATGGCGCGACAGAACGGTGGAAACCGGCTGGCAGGCGGGCAAAGCTGTTGTCGAATCGGATAGGAATCACCGGCACCTCACTCGCGCCGCGACAGGCGGGCGCGGGATCAACCCGCCTCGTCCCACGAAGTTGCGTCCCGCGGCGCAGCGACGCGCATCGGGCTTGAGTTTAGAGGTAGCGCGCCGTTAGGGATCCTCCGCAACCGATGCACAACACGACACGGGTATATTTGTTCCCTCGATAGGGAGGATGACGTGGCGGCACGTGGCACGGTAGGGATGAAATTGGCTGCGGCGCTCGTGCTGGGCGTTGTTGCGCCGATGATGCAGGGCAGCCTGGGCTTCACCGCCAACCTCGACCAGCGCGTGCTGGCCGCGCACAACCGCGAACGCGCGCAGGCGGGAATACCGCCGCTCGAGTGGGACACGAACCTGGCGGCCGGGGCCGCCCGGTGGGGCGCCTATCTGGCCCGTACCGGCGCGTTCCAGCACTCGCCCGAGGCGCTGGGCGACGACGAACCCGTCGGCGAGAACCTGTTCATGGGCACGCGGGGCTATTATGGCCCGGAGGCGATGGTCGGCGCGTGGATCGACGAGAAACGCGTGTTCCGCGCCGGCGTGTTCCCGAACAACAGCCGGACCGGCAGCTTCGAGGATGTCGGCCACTATACGCAGCTGATGTGGCGCGCGACGGGGCAGGTCGGTTGCGCGGTCGTCGCCAACACGCAGGACGAGTTCCTCGTCTGCCGCTACGCCGAACCGGGCAACGTCGAGGGCGAACGGCCGTTCTAGGCGCCCGTATCGCGGCGTGATCGATCGGCCGGCTGCGTCGCCGTCCGGAACAGATCGGCGCGGCGCATCCGCAGTGCCTGCACCAGCAGCATCGTCTTGGCATCCTGCAGATCGCCGGCGTCCGCCAGCGTGGCGAGCCGCTCCAGCGTCAGTTCGTGCACGACGATCCCCTCATTCTCGTCCGCGGCGCCGCCGCCTGGGGCAATGCGGTCCCCCGCCCCGAACGGCGCAAGATAGAGCTGCACCCGTTCGGTGGAAATGGACGGCATGGTCCAGATGTTGGCCACCGGATCGAGCAGCGTCAGCCTGACCCCGGCCTCCTCCATCGCCTCGCGCCGTGCGGTATCCTCCGGGGTCGTATCCTCGATCCGGCCGGCGATCGCCTCCAGCAGATCGGGCTGCCCGCTCAGCAGCACCGGCGCGCGCGGCATGGAAACGAGCAGGGCCGTCCGCCGGACCGGATCGTAGGGCAGCACCGCCACCGCGCTGCCATGATCCTCGACATGGCGTTCCTCGGGCCGCCCGTCCGGCATCTGCACGGTCATGCGGCGCAGGCTGACCCAGCCGCGATAGACGGTTTCGTCCGCGATGATCCGGGGTGACACGCGGCGGCTCAGGATGATCGGCGGCGTACGGCGCGCGCGGCCTTCTGCTTCGTCTCGGAAGGCGGGATCGTGCGGATCGTCGCGGCATATTCGGCGAACAGCACCAGCACCCAGATCTCCACGCCCCGCCACTCGCCGGAAAAGACGCCGTGCATGACGACCAGCACCAGCAGCGCCACGGCGAAAAGGCGGAAGCCGATCATGCTGTAGGCCGGCATGTCCGCCCGCAGGCTGGCGGTCAGCATCATGAAAAGGCTGAACAGCCCGGCGAAGATCTGCGCGGAAAGCGTTTCGGCCAGGCGCAGCTGATCCAGCGCGACCAGGAACCAGAACAGGCGCGACGCGGCATATTGCCCCTGCCGGGTCGCCTGGCAGAACTTGACGATCGGCGGCACGAACAGGGTCTTGCCGATCCAGGCATCGATTGCGGTGAAAGTCATGGGGCGCCTTTACCGCCGGATGGGCCGACCATGCCAGCATGATCGCGGGTCATTTCTCCGCCAACCAAACCCTGGCCGCCGCTGCGCCGTCCGGCGACAGGGCATACCAGCCGCGTTCCCGCCGATCGAACCAGCCATAGACGTTGCGCCTGAGGATCGTACCCGCATCGTCCGCAAGGTGGCGGAGGTCGCGCGGGCGCATCGGCTGTCCGCCCATCGCCCCCGCCATCGCCAGCGCGCGCTGGCGATATGCCGTCATGATCGGCGTCCGCGTCGATCCGCCCACCGCGGGATCGCCGGCACGCCGGCGATGCTCCGTCACGAAGCGGCGTCGTTTGGCCAGATCGGGCCGGGGGCGGTATGGCAGCGGCTCGACCAGAACGGCCACCTCACCGCTTGCGCTCACCGTCAGCAGACCGATGCCGAGCAACCGGCAGAGGCGGTGGACCCGGCGATCCTGGTCGCGGCCGCGGCGGGTGGCGGGCACCGCGACATAGACCCTGTCCGCCGCCCGCATTCGATCGCTGGCCTGAAGCAGAAGCTCGAGCGAGAAGGATAGCTTGAGTTCGGTGACGACCACCACCGGCGGCTCCCCTTCCGCCAGGCCGACGATGTCGCACCCGCACACCTCGCCCTTCACGTCGAAGCCGTGGCGCTCGAGATACGCTTTTACCGGCGCGTAAAGGGATGTTTCAGGGGTCGGCGGCATCGCCCACGTGCTGGCCCGATGCCGCGCGCCGCCACCCGGCACAGCGCGGCGGCCAACTTCTATCCGGCCATCGCGTCCTTGGCGGCCTTGTTCTCGGCCGCGCGTTCGGACGTATATTCCACCTTGCGCGCCATCTCGTCCCAGGCCTCGGCCGCGCGCAGGTGCAGCGCGCGCACGTTGGGAAGGGCGGTCGCGTTGGCCTTGGCCCGGTCCTGCGCGGCGCGGGCGCGATGTTCGGCGGCAATATCCATTGGCGGTCCTCAAACGTATCGGAAAAGGCCTACATAGGATCGAAGCGCCGCAGGGAAAGGCACGACCTGCCTTGTTGCCCGCATTTCCTGGCGGCTTTCGCCCTCAGCCCCGCTTGCCGGGGGCCGCGATATAGGCGTCGACCTGCTCCTCCAGCACATTCAGCGGCAGCGCGCCGTTGGCCAGCACCGCTTCGTGGAAGTCGCGAATGTCGAAGCGGGGGCCGAGCGCCGCCTCCGCCTTGCGCCGCAGCCCCGCGATGCGCAACTGCCCGGTCATGTAGCTGGTCGCCTGCCCCGGATTGTTGATGTAGCGATCGACTTCCTTGGCGATGTCGCGCGTGGAGTTGGGCGAATTCTCGGTGAAGTAGCGGATCGCCTGCTCGCGCGACCAATGCTTGGCGTGGATGCCGGTATCGAGGACCAGCCGGATCGCCCGCCAGATCTGAAGCGAAAGCATGCCGAACTCGGCATAGGGATCCTGGTACGCCCCCATCTCCTTGGCGAGCCGTTCGGTGTAGAGGCCCCAGCCCTCGGTATACGCGCCGTAATAGCCGAAGCGGCGAAACTTCGGCAGATCGGGCAACTCCTGCGCGCGGGCGATCTGGAAGTGGTGGCCGGGCGCCCCCTCATGGTGGGCGATGCCCTCGACCTGCGGCTTCAGCACCTGCGTCATGTCCGCCAGGTTGACGTAGAAGATGCCGGGGCGCGATCCGTCCGGCGCGGGCCGGTTGTAGAAGGCGACGGCGGCGGTCTCCTGCCGCCACGCCTCGACCGCGCGGACCTCGAGCGCGGCCTTGGGCAGCGTACGGAAGAAGCGCGGCGCCGCCGCCATCGACTGGGCGATCGCGGCGCGCGCATCGGTCAGATACTGCTCGCGGCCGGCCTGATCGTTCGGATATTTGAACTTCGGATCGGTGCGGATGCTGTCGAAGAACTGCTCCAGCGTGCCGGAGAAGCCGATTCGCGCCTTCACCGCCTCCATCTCGGCGCGGATCGCCTTCACCTGATCGAGCCCGGTCCGGTGGATCTGGTCGGCGGTGAGGTCGGTCGTCGTGTAGAAAGCGAGCCGGGACTGGTAATAGGCATCCCCGCCCGGCAGGCTCCACGCGCCGTCATTGCCCTTCGCCTTGGGCTCGATCTCGTCCAGCGCAGCGAACAGGGTGTCGAAGCCGCGGCGGAAGGGGCCGGTCATCGCGGCCTGCGCTTCGGTCAGCAACCTGGCCCTGGCCGCCGCCGGCGCCTTCAGCGCATCGACCTTCTTGCGGAAATCGGCGAGGAGCGTGCTGTCCGGCCCCGCATCGAACGGCGCGCCGGCAATGACGCGGCGGGCGTCGGCACGGGCGGGGGCGAACACCATCTTCGGGGGTACGATGCCCTGCGCGGCCGATGCGCGCATCCTCTCGGCAATCTCGCGCATCACCCGCTCGCTGTCGACCAGCCGGGCGATATAGGCCTGCGCGTCGGCCGGGGTGTCGATGCGGTGCTCGTTGATGAGGAACACCGGGATCTCGCCCGCCGGGCTGCCGTTGGTCGATACCGGGAAATCATATTTGCGGAACGGCGCCTGCCGCCGCGCGCTCGCCACCTGCTCCTCGAACAGACGGAAGCTCAGCCGGCCGGCCGGGCTCAGCCGGCCCGGCGTGAAGCGCCGCCGCATCTCGGCCAGCTGCCGCTCCTGCAGCGCCAGCCGCCGATCGGCCCCGGCCTGCGTATAATCGTCCAGCCGGCCATAATCGGTCTTCAGGCCCAGCCCGGTCATCGTTTCCGGGCTCAGCGCCGCCAGCCGGTCGAACGCAGCGTCGAGGAAGACGAGCAGGCGCCTGTCCTCGGCGGTAGCGGCAGAGCCGGCGGGCGCGGCGACAGGGGCGGACGGCTGCGCAATCGCTGCCGCGTGCAGGGTGGCGGCCAGCAGCAGAGCGATCGGGAGGCGTGGGGTGGGCACCGGCTAGATCCTTCTTGTCCCCGGACGAGGGCCCTGCCCCGCCGATGTGATATCGCCCTTCGTGCCGCCGGACGACGGCCATGTCGAGGCTGGGCTCACCCGCGCCGGGCGCGATCGGCGCGCAACTGTCTGATCTGTTGTCGAAAGGCAACGGCCAGCGGCAGCCCGCAAGGCTGATGCCCGCGGCGGCTCACTTGCCGGAAAGGGCCGCCGCCAGCGCGTCGTTGCCCTGTGCCGCGGCCACGGATGCGGCGGTCGCGCCGCTTGCATCGGTGATGGCGCGGTCGGCCCCGGCGGCCAGCAACATGCCGATCTGCGCGGTGCGGCCGAACAGCGCCGCCATCATCAAAGCGGTCTGCCCCGCCTTGTTGCGCGCGTTCACGTCGCACCCGGCCTTCAAAAGCCGCGCAGCGATGGCGTCGTCGCCCTTGAAGGCCACGCCCATCTGCGCCGAATTGCCCTGTTTCGCATCGGGCTTGCACGGATCGGCGCCGCGGACGAGCAGCGCCTCCACGGCCGCCGCCTGCCCGTTATAGGCGGCAAGGATGAGGGGCGTGAAACCGCGCTGATCGTAGCCGTCCACGTCGGCGCCGGCCTTCAGCAGGGTATCGATCATGTCGATGCGGCCGAGGCGGGCGGCATCGAACAACAGTTCCTGCCGGCGTTCCGGCGACGGGAGGCTGGCGGCGGTTGCTGTTGCTGGCGCAAGCGCAGGCGCAGGCGCGGCGGGCGCGGCCTGGGGTGCCGCCGCCAGCAAGGCGGCGATCAGGAGAGCGTTCATCGATAATCCCTTACGGAAAAACCGGGCTCCGGCGCGCGGGAGGAAGCGGCCGCCGGAGCCCGGGGGCGATCAGTTCGCGGCGAACTGATCAGGATAGGCGGCCCGGTACTCGGCAGCAGCCTTGACGACTTCGGCCAAAGGCAGCTTGATCGCCTTTGCCACGCGCGTCCCGTAATCCTTGTCCGCCTGGTAGAAGTAACTGACCATCATCGTCTTCACGCGCGGCGACGTGACCTGGCCGAGATCGCCGGCCATGTTCTTGATCAGATCCGCTTTGTCTTCCGCCTTGAGCGAGCGGTAGAAGATGCCTGCCTGTTCGAAATTGCTGGTCCGTTCGATCGGCTTGGAATCGACCACGCCCGAAACCTGATAGGTCGAATTGCGGAACTCGGTGGCGGTCGCCTTGGGGGCGGTGTCGGCCGGGAAATAGTTCACGTCCGTCGCCCGCAACGTCGACTTGAGCTGGCCGTCCTGGTTGTTGTTGACCACCGGCACCCGCGGTGCATTGACCGGCAGGGTCATCACGTTGGCGCCGATGCGGTAACGCTGCGTATCGGCATAGGAGAACAGCCGCCCCTGGAGCATGCGATCGGGCGAAGGCTCGATGCCGGGCACCATGTTCGACGGCGCGAAAGCCGACTGCTCGGTCCACTCGAAGAAATTGTCGGGCACCTTGTTGAGCGTCATCTCGCCGATCTTCCTGAACGGCACGCCCAGCCATTCCTTGGTATCGTCGAACGGATTGTAGCTGAGCTTCGGGAAGTCCTCGGGCGACATGACCTGCACCATCAGATCCCAGGTGGGATGATTGCCGGCGCCGATCTGCCGGTACAGATCGTCGGTCAGGAAGTTGAAGTTGGCCTTGGCAACCTGATCGCCGTTCAGGTTCTTGACGCCCTGGCGGCTGATCCAGCGGAACTTGGCGAAGATCGTCTTGCCCTCGGCGTTCACCAGCTTGAACGCATGCACGCCGTTGCCGTCCATCGTGCGGTAGGAAGCCGGCGTGCCCAGGTTCGTCCACACCTGGGTGATCATGTTCGTCGCTTCGGGCGTCTTGGAAAAGAAGTCGAACAGGCGGTTCGGATCCTGCTTGTTGGTGACCGGCGACGGCTTCAACGAATGGATCATGTCCGGAAACTGGATCGCATCGCGGATGAAGAAGATGGGCAGGTTGTTGCCGACAAGATCCCAATTGCCCTGATCGGTATAGAACTTCGTCGCAAAGCCGTGCGGGTCGCGCATCGTCTCCGGGCTGCCCGCGCTGTGGATCACGGTTGAAAAGCGGACGAACACCGGCGTTTCCTTGCCCGCCACGAACAGCGATGCGCGGGTGATGTCCGAAATGTCGGCGGTGGCGCGGAACACGCCCAGCGCGCCGGTGCCGCGGGCATGGACGACGCGTTCCGGCACGCGCTCCCTGTCGAAGCGGGCGAGCTTCTCGATCAGGTGCGCGTCCTCCAGCAGCACGGGGCCCATGTCGCCGACGGCCTTGGAATGGCGGTTCTCGCCGATCGGCGCGCCGTTGTCGCGGGTGAACTGGGGCGCGGCGGCTGCGGCGCCGTTGCCGCCGGCCTGAACCGTGCCCGGTACGCCCGCCTGCGAGAGCACGGGACGCTCCGGCACGGTCGGCGCCGCCGCGGTCTGCATGCGGGTTGCGGCCTGGGTTGATGCGGGATCGGCGGACTGGCCATCGGCACGCTGCGCATATGCGGTGCCGACCAGCGAGAGGTTGATGCAGGCGGCCAGCAGCGTGGCGCGCGTTGAGGTGAAAGGCATCGTGTCGTCCCCATGGTTGCGTTGGGGGGTGCAGGCGGACCGGCACCCCGGCAGGACCTTGTTCTGGGCCGATCCCCGCCGTGCCGCCAACGAGCAAAGTTGATCAGTGTCAGTGAGAGAATGCGTCATCGCGCCCGCATCCCCAGGATCAGGATGCATATCGTTCTTCGATATATCGGCTTGCCTCGCGTGCCATTCCGCCTTATTGATAATCGATAAGGAGAACGATGATGCAGCGGCGCGATCGGTTGATAGGGGGTGCGGCGGCAACGGTGCGGGTGGCCAGCATCGCGAACCGGGTTTTCCTGGCCGCGATCGCCGCCGGGCTGGTCGCAACATGGTGGATTCCGGGGTTCATCGATGCCCTGCTGGCCGGGGCCGATCCGGCGATGGACGCGCCGGCCGCGCTGCCGGGTATCCGCTTCCTCATGCTGATCGGCATCGGGATGGCCATCGCCACCGATCGGCTGCTGATCGCGCTTTCCGCGATCGTTTCCTCCGCCGGGGAGGGCGATCCCTTCGGCCCCGGCAGCGCGCGCGCACTTCAGACGATCGGCTGGGCGCTGCTGATGCTCCAGCTCCTCGATATCTGCGGCGCGCTGGTCGCCAGGTTCTGGCACAGCCTCGGCACGGCGGCACCGGATGGCGACATATCGGTGGCGGGATGGATCGCCACCCTGATGGTGTTCGTGCTGGCCCGCGTCTTCGCGGCCGGATCGGCGATGCGGGACGATCTGGCAGGCACCGTCTGAGGATGGCGATCGGCGTTCACCTGGACGAGGTGCTGGCCCGCCGGGGCATGTCCCTTACCGATCTGTCGCAGGCGGTGGATATCACCCTGGCCAACCTGTCCATCCTCAAGACGGGCAAGGCGAAGGCGATCCGCTTTTCGACGCTGGAGGCGATCTGTGCGGTGCTGGACTGCCAGCCCGGCGACATACTCTCCTTCGCGCCCGAAGACGAACCCGGCCGCTGACGCCGGGGCGCGGTGCGGAACCGCCTGGGGCCGCTCAGGCGGCGTAGCGCCCGTCGGTGAGGCGGCGGGCCATGCCGAGCCCGGCGAGCGCATCGAGCACCGGGCGGACGGTGGCGGCGCGCTTGCCCTTGAAGCTGCGGGCGATATCCGCGGCGCCCAGCGGCGCGGGCGCGGCGGCAAGGATCGACTGCACCGCGCCGACCTGTTCGGGCAAGGTCGCCGGCCAGGGGATGACGTTGCTGACCGGCACCACCGCCGCCTCGCCCAGATCGAACGAGGTGGCGATCGGGGCGCGATAGCCCGGATCCTGGAATTCGGGGCGCAGATAGCGCACCAGCCCGCGCGCCTCCTCCGCCGCGCGTTCCTTGTTGAGCGCGACCAAGCGGGTGAGGATCGTCTCCTCGTCGAGGCGGCCGGCGCGATGATCGTCGCCCCAGCCATAGGCATCCGCCACCCCCTCATCGATCGCATCGTGATGCTGGCGGATCAGGGTGACGAGCCCGCGATCGTGAATGTCGCGCTCCTGCGGCGTCAGCGCGCGGCCTTCGCGCAGGGCCTCGAGGACGTTGTAGAGCCTGGTGAGCGTCAGATCGGCATGCTCGGCGAGCACGCGCTTGCGCAGCGCATCGAGCGCCTCGGCTTCGGCGCGGATGCGGGCCTTGAGGGGCTCGGGCACGTCGGCGGGGAAGGGAAAGGGATCGAAGCATTCGCTGTTGTTATAGTTGGGATCGTCCCCAACACCAAATCGCGCTCCGCGAGCGAGCATCCATTTCTCATGATATTGAGTCGATAGTTAACCGAGCACCAAAGCATCATCAGAGCAGATCGCCACGAGACGGCTCTCGGGTATGATGCCGGCTTCCAGAAACTGAAAGGATCTTCTTCTCTG
>NZ_JAQGLK010000110.1 GCF_028292925.1 Sphingomonas bacterium | reverse complement strand
GTGCTCCAGGCGTGCGAAGCCGCGGGCAAGGAAATCCCGCGCTTTTGTTACCACGAGCGCTTGAGCATCGCCGGCAATTGCCGGATGTGCCTGGTCGAGGTGAAGCCCGGACCGCCCAAGCCGCAGGCATCGTGCGCGCTGCCGGCCGCCGACAAGCAGGAGATCTTCACCCAGACGCCGATGGTGAAGAAGGCGCGCGAGGGGGTGATGGAGTTCCTCCTCATCAACCATCCGCTCGATTGCCCGATCTGCGACCAGGGCGGCGAGTGCGACCTGCAGGACCAGAGCCTCGCCTACGGGCGTGGCCATTCGCGCTACCATGAGAACAAGCGCGCGGTGACCGAGAAGTATATGGGGCCGATCGTCAAGACGATCATGACCCGCTGCATCCAGTGCACCCGCTGCGTGCGCTTCGCCGAGGAAGTCGCCGGCGTGGAGGAGATCGGCGCGATCGGCCGCGGCGAGAACCTGCAGATCACGACCTATCTGGAAAAGGCCGTATCGAGCGAGCTTTCCGGCAACGTCGTCGATCTGTGCCCGGTCGGTGCGCTTACCTCCAAGCCCTATGCATTCGAGGCGCGGCCGTGGGAGCTGAAGAAGACGGCGGGCATCGACGTGATGGACGCGGTCGGCACCAACATCCGGCTGGACGCGCGCGGCCGGCAGGTGCTGCGCGCGCTGCCCCGGCTGAACGAGGACGTCAACGAGGAGTGGGCGTCCGACAAGACCCGTCACGCGGTGGACGGGCTGGTGCGGCGCCGGCTGGACAAGCCGTACGTGCGCCGTGGCGGCAAGCTGGTGGAAGCGACGTGGGAAGAGGCGTTCGCCGCAATCGCCCAGGTGCAGGCGGGCGCGAGCGTTGCGGCGATCGCGGGCGATCTGGTGGACGCCGAGACGATGTATGCCGCCAAGGCGCTGCTGCGTGCGATGGGATCGGATCTGCTCGAGGGCCGGCAGACCGGGCTTGCCTATGACACGTCGAGCCTGTCGGCGGTGAACTTCAACACGACGATCGCCGGAATCGAAAAGGCGGACGCGGTGCTGCTGATCGGCAGCAACGTCCGCTGGGAGGCGCCGCTGGTCAACACGCGCATCCGCAAGGCGGTGAAGCGTGGTGCGCGGGTGTTCGGGATCGGCGACCCGATCGACCTGACCTATCCGGTCGAATGGCTCGGCAACGATCTGACGCTGCTCGCCAACCTGCCCGACACGCTGCTGGAGCTGTTCGGCAAGGCCGAGCGGCCGGCGGTGATCGTCGGCGGCGGTGCGCTGAAGGCGGACGGGGCGCAAGCCGCGACGCTGGCGCTGGTCGAGACGCTGGGCCTCGTCCGCGATGGCTGGAACGGGTATAACGTCCTGCACTTCTCCGCATCGCGGATGGCAGGGCTGATGCTCGGCTACGCGCAGGCCGGCGGGATCGGCGCGATCGTCGAAAAGGCGCCGAAGCTGGCCTTCTTCCTGGGCGCCGACGAGGTCGATTTCGGGCGGTTCGCGGACACGTTCAAGGTCTATGTCGGCCATCACGGCGAGAAGGGCGCGGCGGCAGCGGACGTGATCCTGCCGGCGGCCGCCTATACCGAGAAGCCGGGCACCTACGTCAACCTGGAAGGCCGGGTGCAGCGTGCCGAGCGGGCGGTGTTCGCCCCCGGCGACGCCCGCGACGACTGGACGATCTTCCGCGCGCTCTCCGCGGCGCTCGGCCACACGCTGCCGTTCGACCGCTTCGATCAGCTGCGCGCGGCGATGTTCGCCGAAGTGCCGGCGCTCGGCCAGGAGGGGCTGGCAAGCTTCGGCTGGGCGGTGCCCTCGCTCACCGGGCCGGGGCCGAGCGGGCCGATCGGCTATCCGATCCAGGATTTCTACCTGACCAACCCGATCGCGCGCGCCAGCGAGACGATGCAGCGCTGCTCGGCGGAACTGCTGCACGGCGCGGACTTTGCGGAGGCGGCGGAATGATCGCGGCGTTTCAGAACTCGTTCCTGGGGGAAGGGTTCGGCTGGTTCCTGGCCAACCTGATCCTCATCCTGCTGATCGCGCTGCCGCTGATGCTGGCGGTGGCGATGATCATCTATGCGGATCGCAAGATCTGGGCGGCGATGGCGCTGCGCCGCGGGCCGAACGTCGTCGGTCCGTTCGGGCTGCTGCAGAGCTTCGCGGACGGTTTGAAGGTGTTTCTGAAAGAGACCATCATCCCGTCCTCGGCCAACCGCGGGCTGTTCCTGATCGCGCCGATCCTTACCTTCACCGTCGCGCTGGTGGCGTGGGCGGTAATTCCGTTCGGGCCGGGCATGGTGCTGGCCAACATCAACGTCGGGCTGCTGTACATCCTCGCGGTGTCGTCACTCGGCGTCTACGGGATCATCATGGCGGGTTGGTCGTCCAACTCGAAATATCCGTTCTTCTCGTCGATGCGCGCGGCGGCGCAGATGGTGAGTTACGAGGTATCGATCGGGTTCGTGCTGATCTGCGTCGTGCTGTGGGCGGGAACGTTCAACCTTTCCTCGATCATCGATGCGCAGCGGGCGCACATCTTCGGCTTTATCAACGGCTTCGGGTTCAACCCTCTGCTGTTTCCGATGGC